>JABGOQ010000099.1 GCA_018645405.1 Anaerolineae bacterium
TTTATCCACCTTAACTTTGTCAATTTGTGGTCTTGACAATGGGGTTCACTATAATATATACTGTTTTTAGATTAACTTATTTCAATCAAAGGAGTATTAAAATGTCTTTCATGAATCAAGCAAATTGGGATCGTATTGCTCGCGTAGTTTTAGGAATTGTTCTCTTATACCTTGGCTTTGGCGGGGTTGTTGCAGGTGGTTTTGGTATCGTACTAAATATTATCGGTGTCATTGCCCTCGTCACTGGCTTAGCAGGTTGGTGCCCAATTTACGCTATTGCTAAATTCCGCACCAATAAAGAATAATCTTTTTTCAAAAAAACGATAAGAGAGCGGGCTTTATGCCCGCTCATCTTGTTTAACTGGTGCTAAGCACTTTCTTTATAAAGTTTTTTTGCCCCTCTGCCCTGCCGGGCATCTCCCCATTTTGAAAAACAAAAACGGAGAGAACCAGTAAAAGCAGTTTTTTTCTCTGAAAAAAACTGCTTTTAAAACCATACTCCTCCCCCAAATTCCAAGTGCATGGAATTTGGGGGAGGCTGGGTGGGGGCAAAGGCATTAAAAAAACGTGAATGCGTAATATAAATTATTTAACGGAGAGCAAGATGCAAATAGAAGCATTTGATCAGAAAGTAGCGAGTAATCCCCGTCCGCTTATCGTATATTTTTGGGCAACATGGTGTATGCCTTGTCGAACCATGTCCCCAGCTTTGAAAGAAATCAGCCAAGACTATCAAGGGCAAGTGGATTTACTGAAAATCAACGCAGATGAATCTCAGGAATTGGTCAAATCGTTAAAGATTTTTGGCATCCCCACCTTATTATTCTTTCAGAATGGGCAAGAAATCGGGCGTAAAACTGGTGCGCAAAACCCAGATACTTTAAGACAGTTCTTTGAAGCCGCTTTAGCAGGTGAAGCCCCGCGCACCCAAATCACTTCAAGTGATCGCTTTTTGCGCATCTTCACCGCCATCGCCTTGCTTATTCTTGGCATCACGACGAGCACATGGATTTTAATCGGCATCAGCGCTGTGGCTTTTTTCAGTGCAATCTACGACCGTTGCCCGCTTTGGCAAACTATCGCTCCTCGCATAAAAGCATTTTTATACTTATCCCTTATTATTTGATAAAACTTCCACAACTAAGGCTGAGCTTCAGCTCTAACCTTAAAACTAATTTCCTATCACCTATTCTTGCCTCATCCACCTCTTCACAGATTCTTCCGAGTGGCTATGATTTCCCATCGCCTCCAGCAGCGCGGTAGAATCGGCATCGTGTAATATTCCTTTGAGGTGTTCGCTGAAGATGAAACCTTCTTTATCAAAATGTTCTATCATTCGCAGCATGGGTTGATAATAGCCGCGCACATCCAGCAAGCCGACAGGTTTGCTATGTTCGCCGATTTGCTTCCAAGTGAGAGTCTCGAAGAGTTCATCAAGGGTGCCAAACCCACCGGGGAGGGCAATAAAGCCGTCTGCGAGTTCGTGCATCTGCGCTTTTCGGGCATGCATTGTAGGCTCCACTTCCATACGGGTGAGACCTTCTTGGGCGAGGGCTTCGGTATTCATACTGGGTATAATTACGCCAATAGCTTCGCCACCCTTTTCAATCACACCCTCTGCGACTGCGCCCATTAATCCCGTTTTACCGCCGCCGTAGATTAAACGGATATTATTCTTCGCCAATTCTGCGCCCATTTGACGGGCAGCAAGTAGATAGTCCGCGTGAACCGAATCTGATGATCCGCAGAAAACGCAAATTGAGTTGAGTTGATTCATCATTGATCTCCCTGCTCTTTCTCTTCTCGTTTAATTGTATAAGTATCGAAATCACGAGCGACATAGGAATTGGGGAAGATCGCACGTGCTTCGCGGATTACGTCTCTTTCACGGTATCTGCGGGATAGGTGAGTCAGGATCAATCTCTTGACCCCGGCTTGCTTCGCCAATTCAGCAGCTTGCCGCGCCGTTAGGTGCCCAAACTTACGCGCCATTTGAGCATCTTCGTCTATATAGGTTGATTCGATAACAAGTGTATCCAAGCCCCTGCAAACTTCGAGAAGGTTATTGGTTTTACCAGTATCCCCTGTAATTGCCAGGCTGGTGCCTTCCAAAAGGGGACCAAGCACATCGTCTGGTGCGATGCAAGTACCATTTTCGAGGGTGATGCTCTCGCCTTTGACCAAATCTCGGCGAACGGGACCAAATGGAACGCCGAGCGAATCCGCTTTATCCGCTAAAAAGGGGCGGTGAGATTTTTCTTCAAATTTATAGCCGAAACATCCCGGCCCACGATGGTCAACAGGAAAAGCGGTGACGCTGAAATCCTTGGCTTCAAAAATAACGCCCGGCTCAACCTCGCGCAGATGCAGCTTGGTTTGTGGTTTCTTGCCGCGCAAGACAACACCGTATAGTAGATCGTGAACACGATCAAGGGTATGACGCCCACCGTAAACCTCGAGCTCTTCGAGAGCTTCCCAGCGCATGAGCGTGGAAAGCAACCCGCCCAGCCCGAGAATGTGATCGAGATGCCCGTGGGTCAGCAGGACGCGGTTGAGACGTTTGAATCCAAGACCCGATTGCAAAATCTGACGTTGGGTTCCTTCGCCACAATCGACGAGAAAACGATACTCGTCATGTTTGACAATTTGCGCCGACAACCCACGTCGAATAGATGGGGCTGAGGCAGACGTTCCGAGAAAGATAATTTCGAACAAGATTTTTTCCTAACTAATAAAGACACAGGTTTTCTGTGTTTGGGTAAATAAAAATTCGGGGCTTATTGTACCTCGATTATGGGAAAGAAATTGACCTACATTTGTAGAAACCTATGCAGTAAACCATGCAGGCATCATCAAAGATATGTGACAAAAGGAACTATATAGAGGCCACTCCTTGTGTCATAATCCAATTGGTTGCGAGAAAAGCAGCCAACAATATAGCTATATCCTAGCTAAGGAGATTGTAATGAGTAAGTTTACTCGTGAAGAAGCTTTGGAATATCATCGTTTAAAAGGAAAACCTGGCAAAATTGCGGTCGTGCCCACAAAGCCGATGGATACCGCTCGTGAATTGAGCTTGGCATATTCGCCTGGCGTGGCTGTTCCGGTAGAAGATATCGCCGAGAATGCAGCAGATGCTTATGAATATACCTCGAAAGGAAATTTAGTCGCGGTTGTCAGCAATGGCACAGCGATTTTGGGATTGGGAAATCTGGGTCCATTGGCATCAAAACCTGTCATGGAAGGAAAAGGTGTTCTCTTCAAAAAATTTGCCGATGTGGATGTTTTTGATATCGAAGTTGATGAAACAGATGTTGAAGAAGTGATCAAAATCGTCAAGGCGATTGCCCCGACCTTTGGCGGCATTAACCTTGAAGATATTAAAGCCCCCGAATGTTTTGAAATTGAAACTAGACTTAAGAAAATGCTCGATATTCCTGTTTTTCATGATGACCAACACGGGACAGCCATTATTTCTTCGGCAGGTTTAATAAACGCCCTGGAAATTATTGATAAGAAAATAGAAGATATAAAAGTTGTTGTAAATGGTGCAGGGGCTTCAGCTATCTCGTGCAGTAAACTAGCAATTCGACTTGGTGTGAAGAAAGAAAATTTAATGATGCTCGATTCTCGCGGCGTTTTACACCATGAACGCGAAGGCTTGAATAAATATAAAAAAGAGTTTGTGCAAGAAACAGACAGACGCACCCTTGCAGATGCCGTGGTGGGCGCAGATGTTTTTTACGGTTTGTCAGTAGCAGGTGTTTTGAAGCCAGAAATGGTCAAAACAATGGCAAAAGATCCCATTATTTTTGCAATGGCAAACCCAACTCCAGAGATTATGCCCGAAGAAGCATTAGCCATTCGTCCTGATTGCATCATAGCCACCGGGCGTTCAGACTACCCGAATCAGGTCAATAACGTTTTGGGGTTTCCCTTTATTTTCCGCGGTGCATTGGATGTACGTGCGAGTGCAATCAATGAAGAGATGAAAATCGCGGCGGTCAAGGCTTTAGCCGAACTCGCCAAAGAAGACGTGCCCGACAGCGTCTTGCGTGCCTATAATAAAGAAGTGATGCAATTCGGGCGCGAGTATATTATCCCTGCCGCAATGGATCCGCGCGTATTGCTCTGGGAAGCCCCCGCAATCGCTCAAGCTGCAATGGATTCTGGCGTAGCTCGTAAAACGATTGATATCGAAGAATATAAAAAAGAATTGGCTTTCAGACAGGGCAAGGGTGCCCGTATGCACCACCTGATTATGAATAAAGCCAAATCTTCTGGCGGAACAAAGCGCATTGTCTTTGAAGAGGGTGAAGAGCCAAAAATTATTCGTGCTGCCGCTCGCGTAAAAGACGAGGGAATTGGCTTCCCAATTTTATTGGGAAATAAAGAACGAATTGAAACAAAAATCAAAGAATTAGCTCTTGATTTTGAGCCAAAAATCATTAACCCGCGTACTTGCGAGGAATGTGAAGGATACGCACAAGCCTATTTCAAGCTCCGTCAGCGCAAGGGTAGAACTTTGACAATGTCCAGAAAAGTAATGCGCTTCTCGAATGTTTTCGCACCAATGATGGTTTATATGGACGCGGCAGACGCAGTTGTTTCTGGGTTAACTTATGATTATCCCCAAGTAATCCGCCCCGCATTGAAAATTCACCACACAGCAGAAGGCACCGAACATGTTGCCGGGCTTTATATAATGATTGTTGATGGGCGTTCGTACATCTTTGCAGACACAACTATGAATATGGACCCCAGCGCAGAAGATTTGGTAGAGATAGCCTCTTTAGCGGCAGATTTTGCCAAAACAGTAGAAATTGCCCCGCGCGTAGCATTTCTTTCTTTCTCCAACTTTGGCTCCACGCCACACCCGCACTCGAAAAAAGTTGCCAAAGCCGTCAAATTGATGAAAGAAAAGCGTCCCGACCTAGCAGTAGATGGAGAGATGCAAGCCGACACCGCAGTCGTCGCCGATATTATCGACAAACGCTACCCCTTCAGCGATGTAAAAGATGCTAACGTGCTAATTTTCCCATCCCTCGATGCCGCAAATATCTCCTATAAATTGCTCTCGCGGCTAGGCAAAGCAAAAGCAATTGGACCCATCCTGGTTGGCATGGGTGCCCCCGTCCACGTTTTGCAAACAGGCGACGAAGTGAACGATATCGTAGAAATCGCCGCAGTCGCCGTGATGGATGCGATGAGCCGAGATTGATTTTTCCTGAACGATTTGAGATGGGCGGCAGGCAACTGTCGCCCATTTTTTTGCGTAACAAATGTAATTTGGGCTTGATACCGTTAAATTTTCTTTTTTCGCGTAGAGAGGCTTCTGCCATCAAAAAGAGTGAACTCGAACTCAACAATCCAAGACATGAACACGATATAATATATCCGATATAAGATTCTCGGATATATATGATGACTTATTTCTACTTCCTAAACAGGGAATCTCTGCTAATCTTTATTTGCGGCGGTTTTCACTTGTTTATTCTTTGAAAAAACTCTTTGGAGACTTATCTAAACCCACTCGACTAATTATGTCTCGTGACAAAAAGCTCACAATTTCGACCTAACAATAGATAAGGGATCATATTTTGAATTGCTGATACGTCCTGCTTTCCTTTGCCCTGCAAGCATGGGTAGGCTATAATAAAAATATATTAAGTTATATAAGAGCGTTTTCTTTCTCACACGCTCATGGAGAATAATTATGAAACTCACAAAAAAAATCTGGCTAACGACTATGCTCGTATTACTTTTGACTCTTAGCGCTTGCGGAGGTCAAACCGTAGCAGAGGCAGAAGCTGCAGCAGAGGACGCTGCGGCTGAAGTAGACCCAGTTGCCATCTTTACCTCTGCTGCAGCTACCGTTGCTGCACAACTCACAGAAACAGCTATTTCTTTTTCACCCACCCCAGCACCGGCAACAGCCACCCCAACTTCACTTCCTACTGCAACATTGGTTAATCTAAACCTAACCCCGCTACCAACTACCGCCATTGGAGCTGTGCCAACCCTGCCCTCTGGAGCACCACCAACCCTTCTCCCTGGAGCGCCAACCCTCATCCCCACTGCAACGCAAGTTGTATTCGGTACTACCCCTGAAGGTCCGATTTGTGATGCAATGATCTACGGAAGCCCTCTCGATGTTACCATCCCAGATGGTGCGACGATGGCTCCTGGCGAAGATTTCTATAAGATTTGGCGTATTCATAATGATGGCGTCTGTACTTGGGATGATGGTTATCAACTTGTCGTTGTCTCTGGTGCTTCTTCACTTGATGCTGCTAATCCTGCTTGGAAAGTTACAGCTCTTGTTGCTCCTGGCGGGGTAGTTGACGTTGGAGCTCATCTAACCGCCCCCTTGGCCATTGGTGAATATGAGACTTGCTTTCTCATGCAAAATGACCGCGGTGTTTATTTTGGTGGCTATCTTTGTGTAAAGGTCGTCGTCAAAGGAGATTAGTTCAAAAGCTATGGAGGTAGTATGAAAATAAACTTTCTCATTACAGCTTTCCTCACAGCAGTTTTACTAAGCGCATGTGGCACAAGTCTGCCTGCCTCCCCCTTGCCAGACGCCAACGTAATCTATACCTCCGCTGCGCAGACTGTGGTTGCAGAACTTACCCAAACAGCAGCGGCAAATACATCAACCCCAGAGGCGACGGCCACAGAGACACAAGCCGCTCAAACCGCGACCACTGTCCCAACATCGGCTTCTGCCATTGAAACACTTGCTCCAACGGCAACAATTGAGGCCCCTCCAACAATTATCGTAGAGGCTTCGCCCACCGACCAATTCTGCGACGATGCTATCTGGGTTGGTGATGTCAGTGTTCAGGACGGAACAGAAATGTCTGCCGAGCAAAACTTTGAAAAAACTTGGAGAATAAAAAATACAGGTACCTGCACATGGGGAGAAGGCTATCACTTGGTCTTTGGCTACGACGAAGAAATGAGTGGGCAAGCTCGCGCTCTTCCCGCAATTGTTTCCCCAGAAGAAACTGTTGAAGTGACCGTCGTTTTTAAAGCACCGCTCGCCACGGGCCAACACAAAAGCTATTGGCGAATGGCAAATACAGCCGGAGCCAATTTTGGCGAATTCTTCTACGTTGATATTGTCGTCCGGTAAATCCCCGCGAACGGGAAAATATTTGTAAAAAACCGTGTATCAAGAACTTACAAAGAAAATAAAAAAAGAAGCCATCAAGCAAGGTTTCATACTCGTTGGCATTACCATGCCCACTCCTCCGCCTCACATCTCAACCTATTTAGATTGGTTAGATGCGGGGCGGCATGCTTCTATGGGGTATTTAGCGGATGATCGTGCCCGAAAGCGCCGTGCCGACCCAAATTTAATCCTCCCCGAAGCAGAATCTATTCTAGTTCTTGCCGCTCCTTACCCTGACCCAAAACTTGCTGAGGCTTCCGAAAAAGATTCTCTACACGGACAAATCTCAGCTTACGCCTGGGAAGATGATTACCATATCACCCTCAAAGAAAAACTAAAAAACATCGTCACATTTATTGAAGCAGAAGTCGAGCATCCCATCCCCAACCGTTGGTATACAGATACAGGACCTATCCTGGAGAAAGATTTAGCCCAGCGTGCGGGGCTAGGCTGGATTGGCAAGAATACCTGCCTCATCAACCCACAACAGGGCTCATATTTTTTCATTGCTGAAATTTTGCTCGGTATCAAACTCCCCCCCGATGAGCCTTTCGTTGCTGACCGTTGCGGAAGCTGCACCCGCTGTCTCGATGCCTGCCCCACCCAAGCTATTCTCCCGAACCGTACTATTGATGCAAATCTCTGCATCTCCTATCTCACCATCGAAAATAAAGGTGAAATTTCCGAAGGACTACGCCCTAAACTTGATAATTTAATTTTTGGCTGTGATATCTGTCAAGACATTTGTCCGTGGAATAAGAAAAACACTAAATCTGACAACTCTCTGCCTAAAATAAACCCTCATCCCAATCTCATTAAAGAACTTTCACTCACTCCTCAAGAGTTTAATAAAAAATTCAAGAATAATCCCGTTAAACGCGCAAAAAGACGCGGCTATTTGCGTAATGTAGCGGTTGCTTTAGGCAACGCAGGTGACCCAGCCGCAATTCCTGCACTGGAACGTGCACTAGACGATATTGAGCCGCTCGTCCGTGACCACGCTAAATGGGCATTGAACAGGATTAAGTCAAAAGGAAAATAATGCTAAAGTTATTGCTCGCAAGCCAAAATTCGGGAAAGTTACGGGAGATGCAGTTTATCCTGCAAGATTTGCCCATCCAGATCATTTCCCCCACAGATATCAACATCCATCTTGATGTTAAAGAATCAGGGAAAACCTACGCTGAAAATGCCGCCCTGAAGGCAAAGGCTTTTGCAGAAGCAAGCGGATTGATGGCTCTCGGTGACGATTCTGGTTTGGAAGTGGATGCGCTAAATGGAGAACCTGGTCTCTACTCTGCCCGATACGCCCCCATCCCCGACGCGGATGATGGCGACCGACGCGATTTTCTGCTAAAAAACTTGCTTCCACACCCCCGCCCGTGGACAGCGCGTTTTCGCGCTACCATCGCAATTGCCCAGCCAAATGGAGAAATTTCTTATACAGAGGGAATTTGCGAAGGGGAAATCATCCCCGAAGAACGCGGCTCTGGCGGCTTTGGCTACGATCCAATTTTTTATCTCCCCGAGTTGGGATGCACAATGGCAGAGTTGGATGAGAAAGAAAAAAATCGCCTTAGCCACCGCGCAAAGGCGTTGGAAAAGGCGAAAGAGTTTTTAAGAGAATTAGTATAGAGAGCTCGTTGCTTGAGTGCTATAGCTTCTCCACAAAACGCTCAATAACCTCTGCAACATCGCGGGGTTTTTCAAGCATGACCATATGCCCTGCGCCTTCGATGAGGGCAAGTTCTGAGTTTGGGATATGTTCATCAAGCTGTTTTGAGTATTTTGGTGGGGTCATTTTATCTTCTGTGCCACAAAGAATCAGGGTGGAAACTTTGATTTCGGCAAGACCTTCCCTAGCGTTAAATTCGTTGCAGGCGATGAAGTCGCCATTTAAAACTGTAGGGCGGGTTTCCTGCATTCGTTGAGTGGCAAGTTCTTTTAGACGATCTGAGGCTTGAGATCCATAAGACAAATCAACAATTGTTTTGATTGCAAGAGGGAATGTCGCTTCGTTGGCGGTACTTTCTAAAATTGACGGAGCCACGCCTAAACGGCTTCCCCCGCCCAATATAACGAGGGCAAGCACACGGTCGGGAGCGTCTAAAGCAAGTTGAAGGGCAATTGCGCTGCCCATCGAGTGTCCGATGATGACGGCGGCTGGCAAGTTAATCGCATCCATAAAATCTTGCACGACTTGTACATACTCGGAGATGGTTTGCCGCCCGACTCCCTCTGATTTACCATGACCAGGCAAATCGAGCGCGGCGACTTGGAATCCATTTAGACGGCGAAGTTCGGGGGGAAAGTGAAGGTGGGAGCCACCTGCACCGTGGATAAGAATGATGGGCGTGTTTGTGGGGTCTTCACCCTCATGGGCAAAGGCTTCACCCGGATGGGAGAAGTAATACAGGCTTGCAGCGGTAGGCATGGGGAACCTCGTTTTAAGCTTTAGTTTTAAGCTTTAGCTTTCAGACTTCAGACATCAGAAAAACTGAAGTCTAAGGTCTGAAAGCTAAAGTCTATTTCGCTCGATGGAGACGGTCGGCAGCTTCTTCCGTGAGCGGAATGAAGACCTGCACATTTGTCCCTTTGTCGGGCGCAGAATCGATATGGAGCAGTCCGTTGATCAATTCGGTGCGTTCGTCGAGATTGACCATCCCCAAACTGCCGCGTTTTTCGTAATTTTTGGTAACGGCTTTTACATCGAAGCCTTTACCATTATCTTTGATTTCAAGAACGATGAGACCATGATCCAGATAGCGTAAACGAACGTCGATCAAACTTGCTTTGGCATGTTTACGAGCGTTGTTGACGGCTTCTTCTGCGAGGAAGAAAATAACGCCTTGTTTTCCCATCTCAAGATTTTCGATGAGTTTATCATCTACGTTAATTTGTACATTTTGCCCAAACGTTTCGTTCATTTTTTCTGCCATTGCTTCAAGAGCAGCACACAGCCCCTGTGATTCGAGCACGAGCGGGCGCAGGGTAAAGAGCATGTGGCGAATTTCTTTGGTCGTGCGGCGCGCTAAATCTTCGGCATTAATCAGTTCACCCTCAACTTTTTCAGGTGCACGGGTAAGCATCATACGGATCAAGTTAAGACGCATCGCAATTGCTGATATAGACTGTGTTGGGCCATCGTGCAAATCACGGGCAAGTTTCTTGCGTGCTTCTTCCTGCACTTCGATCATGCGCTCTTTCTCTTCGATCAGGTCTTGATATAGGCGCGCATTTTGAATGGCGATAACTGATTGTCGCCCAATTAGTTCGAGCATCTCTCGTCGTTCTACTGTGAAATATTCAGGGTCTGGATGGGAAAAAAGCAGCACCCCATAAACGGTAAACCCTGTGCGTAAAGGGACACAATAGCTGGATGTACAAGAACGCAAGGCAATTACGCGGCTTAGTTCAGGGTCGTAGCCCACATTTTGGGTAAGAACAGACTCTCCTTCTGTAATGGCTGTCCCCAAAACGCCTTCGGTGCCAGAAAAAATAAGCCGCTGATCTGCACTTGTATATCGTCGAGCAGATTTAACGATCAATTTATTTCCTACAAAGAGCAAAACTGCGCTCACCAACTGATCGCTAAAATCTTCATCTGCATCGGGGTGCATGGCTCTCACACTTAAATCAAGAGCTGATTCCAAGACACGTTTATAGCTAAGTGTCGCGTTGAGGGTCGTGGTGAGATCATAGATTGCACGAAGCCTTTCATTTTCTACTCTTTGCCGCTTTTTCTCTTTTTGCTCCTGGTTTTCCCGAAGGCGACGCAAACTATTGATCAGGCGATGACTTAAAAAACCAAATAAAACCCCCAAAGCCAAAGTGACGGCTGCACCAATTCCCCCCGCCATTAATGAGCCTGTTGGCATTTTAAAATTTGAGTAGGCAATCGTAATTGCTGCCATTATGCCAGCAGACAGCATACTCCCCAGAATTTCAAAATAAATCGCTCCACTTAAAATCGGGAGAAAAGCAACCCATAAAACCGCCCCTGTTAGCCCACCTTGTGTCCAAAAGAGAATACTGGCAAAAACAAGATCAACAAAAATAGACAATTGACGATGGTAGTTCAAACGAAAATTTAATCCCGCCATCACGCTCATGCTCAAATTCCAGAGAGCCAAAATAATCAGTGGCAAAAGAGAAATCAACTCGCTCCCCTTGCTCACGGTCACCGTCAATGCAAAAAGCGTCAGCCAGCGTAACGAGATTGCAAACCAGTCGGCAATATAGGGAGAGTCAAATTTTCGCATGAGCTTATGATACTCGAAAAAAGATAAATCTGTGTGAATTGGGAAAAGGCAATGACTTTAAAAGGCTTCTAAACTTCGTAGCCCATTTTTTTGAGGGATGTGCCGAATCGCTCTTGGATTTGGGCTTGCTGATCGTTTGTATACGCTTCTTTGTACCGACCAATTTTCCCTTTAAAAAAATGCAAACCCTGCTGCCCCGTATCCGCTTTGCCGGGGCGATACTCTTCGATGACTTTTTGATATTTTTCTTCACTCACGTCTACCCCCAGATAGCTGAGAAGATGATTTATCTCTGTATCGTAGTCTGTGAGCAAAGCTTCATAGCTGGTGATCAGGATGTTTTTCTCGCGCATCCAATCTTCCCAAATTTTGACGTAATCTGCCATAAAGCTGAGTGTTTCATCAAAATTCTTTAAACGAGAGAAGAAGTTCGGTCGTCCTTTCTCGATGGAGCGTTGACCATATTCATAGGCGGAGAGCATTGCATCGCGTGGGTCGCGGTAGATGTAGACAATCCGTAGCAAGCCCAAGGTAGCGAGCGTCCGTGACCAAGTTGTGGGTCCGGCATGCGCTTTGAGTACAAAATCACGTCCCATCAACGCCGGGATGCTGACCATCCCCAATCGCCTTAAAGATAAAACACCGATATTGACATTCACTTCGGTCAGAATATTTTGCAAACGAAATTTCTCACGGATTTCGCGGGCATCATCGTAGCCTGCCGCGTCCATGAGGTCGTGGATGATATTGTAGTGCCAGCCCGAGCCAGCGCGCGGCATGCCGACTGATAGAACGATCATGTTTGCTCCTGTGAGGCATGATGTATTATGCCCAGCACGATTCCAAAATTAACCCATAGCTCTGCCATGGCGAAGGAATCTTGCATGAAATAATAAATAACGATGGCAAACCAAGTATAAAGTCCGGCTATGGCGAGCGTTTTTTGCTTACGTTGAAAGGCTTCACCGATTTTGGCAAGGATGGAAAAGATAAAAGAGCCAAAGATGCTAAACCCAATGACGCCCGTCTCTATAAGAATACGCAAATAGAGATTTTTGGTATTGGGATAAAGTTGTGTGACAGGGCTAAGTTGCCGCGAAACTTCGGGGTTATTATACAGTGCCCAATCGGGATATTGTTGAAAAAGATAAAGCCCCGCGCTACCCAAGCCCGTCCCTAAAATGGGATATTGTGCATAAGCTTTTGCACCTGCCCAAAGATAGGTGAGCCGCCCCCCAGCATTGATTTGCACAAAATAATCAGAGAGAGAATTTGCTTCTACAGTCCAAAGGCGAGAAACATATTCTTGCTCGGTGATAAAAGATACGCCCCCCCACGCCATTGCAATGATGATGATAAATAAGATAGCGCGGGTAGCATAGTGAGTAAATTTTGAACCGCTAAGATGCCAAGAGCGCGAAGTTTTGAGTGTTTTTTCTCTTGGTGTTTTTAATACCTTCTTGGTGTTCTTCGCGTCTTGGCGGTTGTTCTTTTTGAATATAAAGAACCAACTAAAAGCACGCGAAATTGCTTTTCTTCCGCTAATGAGCAATGTTAGTCCTGTTGCGGCGATTCCGATCAGTAGCCCGCCACGTGAGAAGGTCAATAAGAGAGATGCGACTGCGCCAATGAAAAGAAGTGGTTCTAGCCACTTATATTTAGTAACTCGAAAGCGCGTAATGATAGAAGCAAAAAGCCACGGGAGATAAAGCGTCACGATTTGCCCTGCCAGCCACGAAGCTTCAAAGGCGAATCCTGAAACGCGGCGCACTTTTGTAAGTCCACGCACGGAGAAAATTTCTTGCCACGCGGAGACTTGTCCCTTTTTGAGCAGAGGCGTGTGGAGGGCTATTGCCTGCACGCCCACCCATAAAATGGTGATAAAAAGCCCCGCGTAGAGCCACTTTAGCGAGTGACGTAAATCATCTTCGTCACGGTGCATCCATAAAGCGGCAATAAAAAAAGATAGCCCAATCGCAAAGGTGAGAAAGGCACGTAGAGCACGCCCCCAATAATCATGAGTATATAAAGAGATCGGAGCCAGCAATGCGCCGCCGGCAGTTACAAGAATCGTGAAAGCAAAAAAGAGCAAAAGCGGGGGGAGCGTGTTACTCCACGGGAGCTTGATTTCTTTTCGCATTAAACGCAAAAACAAAACAAGATATAGCAACGCCAAAGGATAAAATGCCAATGGACGGACGTAGGTATGCTTGCTTAAAAAAGGAAAAAAACGAAAAGATGTAACAGGGAGGGTTAAGAGAACAAATCCCCACAGGAGGCGGGAGAGTTTTTCAAGGTTTATCCATGAAGACACACGAAGAAACACGAAAGTTTTCTTTGTGCTCTTTGTGTCTCTGTGGTGAGTATCTCTACTCATGCGCCTTCCCTGAGAACAAAATTCCCAACACGGAGAGGAAGAGCATCGTAATTGCGCCGAAGAAGATATATTCTCCGAGAGAAGATGTGCGCGTGATTGGCAAGGATTCTTTTTGGCTCAGCGAAGTCTGTACATAGGCACTAATGCCCAAAGATTCAGATTCTAATTGAGCAATATCTGCTTCTACGTCAACGAGTTCAACTTCACCATTTTCTAAAGCCACTTTCAAAGCATTCAACGCTAAGGCATTTCCCGCCCCTGCCTGCACTTTCTGATTAAAACTCTCAGCCCATAATATGACAATCTTCTCTGCGCGTTTTGCATCAGGATCATCGGCGTAAAAATGCCAGGCACCATCTTGAGGCTGGGATAATTGGAGACGCTCGTTGCGTAAACTTGCTATCGTTAAATTAGCAAATTCTTGCATAACGGCATCTACCGTTTCATCCGCCCACGCCACTTCGACCAACTTCCGCGATTCCCGTTCGAGGTAGTAAAAAAGCTCACGGTCGGGAATTTGCTCCCATGATTCTTCAAGATTGAAATCAACGACCACTGTCGCCTGTGCACGATAATCTGGAGGGAAGATGAAATAAGTCACCGCGCCAATCGCCGCGCCTAAAACTGAAAATAGTAGCCAAAATTTCCACGCGCGTATAAGGCGTAGAAAATCATTTAATGAGGGGGGAGATAAGAGCCAGTTCATAGTTTTGCCTTTTTTATCCACGAAGAAACACGAAACTCACGAAGTTTTTTGCGTGCGATGCCACGCATCGCTCGTAAATCTTAGTATTTCTTTGTGTGACTTTGTGGATTCTCTAAAGCCTTCTCAATCTTTTTTCTGCGCCGCCGATTCCACCACGGCGCAACCACCTTGCGGATGAGATGTTTTGCATTGATCACCGAGAAGAAAGAGCCACCTTCACGATAATGAACGCGCATCATTTCGTTCCAGCAATACTTATCGGCGGCGATGGATTTTGCATCACTGTGTAGGCGAAAATTTGCCCAAACTCGTCCAGGCAGGTAGCGCAACTCGCTAATTTTTGCCAAGCGCGTCCATAGATCATAATCCATTGCAAAGAAAAAACTGTCGTCTAGCGGGGCAACTTCTTTCCACAAATCCGCGCGCCAAAAGGAGGCTTGTTGGGGAATGTGAACATATCCCTGTTGCAGTTTTTTGAAATCTGTTTGAGTGGCATTGAAAACCCCAAATTTCTGTCCATTCTCGTCTATGAAATTGCACTCACCATAGACCAAACCTACATCAGGGTTTTCCATTAAAAAGGCAACCGCCTCACGCACTGCGCCCGGTTCATAGGTGTCGTCTGAATTGAGCCAGGCCAAAATCTGCCCGTTGGCACGTGCAAAACCTTTGTTGATCGCGTCCGTTTGCCCCTTATCTTTTTCAGAGACCCACCATGCCAATTTATCGGCGTAGCTCGCTATAATTTCTGCGCTGCCGTCTGTTGAGCCGCCATCCACAACGATATATTCGATATTGGGGTAGTCCTGCCCCAGCACCGAGTCGATGGTCGCGGCGATAAACGCCGACTGGTTAAAGGATGGGGTGATGATAGAAACCAGAGGCAAGCCCAAGTCCACGTTCGTTTCGGTTTTATTCGTCATAATCTAAACTTGTCGAGTGGACACTGATCGCATCCACGCCATAATAATCTACCGCTCCCCGATTGACCCAATGATTTGCGTCAACGTCAAATTCCTTGATTCCGGCCATCCCATCCATCGGCGGGAGGGATATATTCATCATACCACCATCTCTTTTAGATTGGATATACGCGTCGCGCGTGTCCCAGGCATTGGCGTACGCCTGAAACTTGGGAAGGGATTGGTAGGCTTGCCACGCCCCCCGCAGCGGATAGAGCGATGCGCCAATAAGCAACAGGGCAACGAGAAACTTCTTCTTGACCCCAAAAAACAGACCGAGCAACGCACCTTCGATAAATAATCCAAAAGTCAGCACCACGCGCGCCGGAAAGCGGACGCGGGCATCGGGATAAGAAAGTGCATAAGCACTGGGCGCAAAGCTCGCCGAGATAAGAGCAAAGGTGATGATGGGAACGATGATAAGCGAGAGCCACATGCCCTGTTTTTTTATCTCTCCCTTCATCGGGGAAAAAACCAGAAAACCAATAATTACCGTAAACGCACTCGGCAAAAGGAGGCTTTTGAAAGTATCAGTGATAAAACCATAGGGGAAAATCACAGATCTCTCTAAGAAAACGGGAATTGGCAAAGGCGGCGCGCTGGAACGAATGTCATTTGCTGGAGAAAGCGCCATCACCACCAGCGAGATGAGCGCGCCAAGCAATGCCGCGCCTAAAAGGATGAGAGCTCTTTTGCGATCAGTTTTTTTGCCCCAAATCCAGAAAGCCAATATAGCAATAGACAGAATGCCAATATGCAATGTTCCGACAGTCTCTGAAAGTCCGCCGATCAGAAAAGCCAGCGTTGCCACAAATAAAGCCAGAAAAGTAAGCGTACCTTTTGAATGTGGGCATCTTATAAAGAAAAGAAGAGCGGCAAAAAAATATACAAGAAAAACAAGAGGTGCAAAATATGTTTGCGACCCTGAGAGCCAATAAAGGGTTTGAAACCGATTAGGGGCTTGTAAAATACTAAGAAAAATCAATAAAGAGGCAAGAGAAAAAATCATCTTACGAGAAAATTCTACGCTTTTTATTTCTTTCAATTCAGTTAAGAACCAAATTAGCCCCAGGAGCCACAGAAAAATCATTAAGCCAGAAACCCATCTGATCCCGACTTCTTCTCCGAAAGAAAAAAACGACATCGTTGAATAACGATTTGAAACGTGGAGATATTTCTCTACGCTAATTTGCCAAAGATTTTTTCCGCTCTGAAGGAGATAGCTATGATAATAATCATCTGCCATTAAACGAGAAAAACTTCCCAGATACGCATAAATAGATAACGCGAGAAAACTCGCGATTCCTTGTAATAGGAGCGCGAGTTGAAAGAGATCCGTTTCTTTTATTTTTTTCCAGATTGTCATTGGGTTAAATTATAAACGTGACTATATAGCTACCGCAAATCGAAAATCAGATACCCCTCGCCTTCTGTATAAAGGGGGTAATTGGCAGTGAGATATTCGTGTAAATCTTCTTGTGCTTCCCATTCGTTAAAATCGGTGATTATAAAAAAAGAGCGGTCTTTGGCGTGTTTGTTAAAAACTTGAGTAAAATTTTGCGGATCACCACGTTTTTCTTGATACCATAAATCGCCTGCGGAGGGCCAGACTGTATTATTGAGCCAACCCCAATAATTGAGTCTGTAGCCATAATCTTCTGAGAGGGCGACTGTTTTTCCTTCACCGCGTAGTAAATCGCCAACTTCACGATAGCTTTGAGCAAGGGGGCGATAGTCTGTAGCGCGGAGGTCGGCACGAATTGTCCACGCGGCACCGAGCAGAGCAAGTGTCCACGTAGCGACAAAGATAAAGCGCGGTATCACACCTGTTGACAAGCGCGAGCGCAGCGTCCCGCTGATCATCTCCCCAAGAGGGGCTAAGGATAATGCGGCGACCGGGATAAAGGGCATTTGGTAATAATCGTGCGTTGAGAAGTGATAGTTAAAAATTAATCCGTAGAGGATATATCCGCCCCAGAGACCGTAGACAATCCCATTTTTCTTTTTAGGAAAAAGGAGCAAGCCAAGCAGGGCGAGTGCGATACCGAGATAGCCAATGACTTCATCGAGATTTAGCCCCCAGCGCAAATAAAAGGAGGGTGAAATGAGCAGGTCGGGGAAGAAACGCCCGCTGTAATTTTGGGAGGTGCCGCCGCTGAACGCCAAGCCGTTGACGTAATACGCGAGGGTCGGGAGCAGGGCGAGGGTGGCGATGCCCCAAACTTGGACGTTATTAAAGGCTTTTTTGAGCGACATTTTCTGGAGGACGGTGAGAAGTGCCGCGCCTGCAATAAAAAAGGCTGCTATCACTTTCATGAGGGTTGCCAAGCCACCAAAAAGCCCCGCTAAAATTGCCCATTTCCATTTTTTTTCATCTGACCAGCCCGCCAGTGCCCAAATAAATGCCGCGATGAAGGCGACCATGAGAGGGTCAGGTTGAAAACTTCGGCTGGCGTAAACGCTATAGGGGAGGTAGAGATAAAAAGAGGCGGTCAGGAGCGCGCCATCGGGCGAGACGAGACGGCGTGCAGCGAGAAAGAGAAAGGTGCCGCTGATAACCCAAATTATCGCTGTAATGATGCGTGGGAGGGCGAGGTCGGCTTCTCCTCGCTGTGTGTAAGCGATGACGGTCAGATATTCAAGAAATTCTGGTTCTAGTGTAATTTGTGTTTTCCACTGCTGGACAGCCATATCCCGTTGCCACTCGGGGATATTAGGCGCGATGCTTTCGTAATACATCCCACGGGCTTTAAGGGCAGAGAAGAGCTGGCGCGTGGGGTGAAAGTCGAGAGGCAGGTCATCGATGTCGATCATCCGTACCGCAAATGCGCCGATGAAGAGGGTGAGGGTGAAGAGCCAGTAAATGGGTTTGGGGATGTAGGATGTTTTTGAGTTCATAAAGATTTAACCGCTAAGACGCGAAGAGCGCGAAGATTGTAGTCTTTGGCAGATTTTATAAGTAGTTTTTAACACGAATTGCGCGAATAAGCGAATGACACAAACACTTTAATGTTTTTACTCTCGTTATTCGTCCATTCGCGACATTCGCGTTAAGTTTTTTTGCCGCATATTCACATAAAGCTCACGCACATATCCAAAGCCAAGCAAACTCAGAAAGGCGTAAAGAATTCTCTTCCAGCTTTTGAGGGCAGTTGGGGGATGATACTTAAAAGTACGTCCATAGGCTGCCAAGCCTGCTTTCATTTTACCTGCTTCAACCAGATAAAAGGCATCAAGATGATTTGCACCCGCCAGAATTTTCTTTTTTTGCTTGCGAAGGATATTCACCAGCAAAGGTTGAGTATGCATCCACTCAAGAATTTTGAAGGCTTCTTTGCCAAAGCGTTCGGCGTGAGCGATATTTTTCGCATCGTCGTGATAGCGGGCTTTGGCTAATGTTTCTGGTGTGTAAATCATTGGAGCGATTTGTGCCATCCGTAACCAGAGATGATGGTCGAGTAAGAAATGATAGTTTAAATCAAGATGCCCGGCCTGCTCTAAAATGCTGCGGCGCATAAAAACAGCAGGCTGGCTGATAATTTTGAAAGCGGCTAGATCATCTACTTTGTAGGGAGAAAAACGCTGTACGTTGATGGGGTTGCCTTCGCCGTCTATGGATAAAACATCACCATAGATAATGCCAGCATCGGGATTTTTCTCGAAGAGTTCGGCTACTTTCGCTAAAGTATCAGGGAGGTAAACATCATCTGAGTTGAGCCAGGCAATGATTTCGCCTGTTGCACGGGAGAAGCCTTTGTTAATGGCATCTGCTTGCCCTGCGTCTATTTCGGAGACCCACCACGTCAAATGCTCGGAATGTTTCTTTATGATTCCCACGCTCCCATCCGAGGAGGCTCCATCCACAATCATATACTCAACTTGTAGATAATTCTGCTCCAAAACAGAATTGATCGTTTCTTCCAAATAATCCGCTTGGTTGAAGGAGGGGGTGATAATAGAAAATTTCATTGTAAAGGAAAAACCTCGTAAAGATGATAATTCCCATAGCTTCGCAAGCCTTGTAGGGTGTCGAGGTCGAAGCGATAAGGCTCAGCAAATTTTTCTAGCATGGTATCCAGGTTTTCGCCATTCCATTCTTGAACGACCAAGAAAATACGCCCATACGTCTTTTTTCGATCGAAATAGTTTTCTGTTTCATTTCGAATAAGCATTTCGTATTCAAGGATAGGAGCCGATGTCGTATTGATTAAAATCAGGTCATCAGTGCGTAATTCTTCGTCCAAAAAATCTGCGATTGCTTGTGTATTACTTTTTCCTGCAAAATAACCAGGCAAATTAGGGATAAGTTGAGCCGTATATATAAAAGCAAGAAAAGACATTAGGCCTATGAAAACCCACTCAAAAGGGTTTTTTTTGATCTTCAATTTTCTAAATGCACCAACTATGCCAGCAGATGCAAAAATGAGTAAAGGAGCTATAGAAAATGACCAAATTCGAGGCCAGGAGTTTGGTCTTTTTAGCAAGATCACGGTAGTTATGCCAACAATAAAAGCAAGTTGCATAGGAATGCGATGATTAGCAAGTTTTTTATGAAAGAAAAACGCAAAGATGCTACCAAAAACTACTGCCCATATCATCCAAGATGGAATTGCTCTTGTCCAAACTTCCCATGTGTTCAGGAATTTTCCCCACATTCGATCAGGAAGTATCTCCCAAGGGACAGGGATAACAGAATTATTAGCAAAAAATTCATCTCGACTGAAAAGTAAAATTGGTAAATACAAAATGGTTGTCAGAAAAGCTGTTGAAAAACCAGAAATTAGCCAATAACGTAAAAAATCCCATTTTGATGTATAACTTCCACCAAAATCACCTATATAAGCAGAAAAAAGTAACCAAAAATATAAGATAAGAAAAGGGAAAAACATCGTTGGGATGGTAAAGAATCCCAAGCTAAAAATAATAACAAGAAGAAGCCAAGAGAATCTGTTTTTTTTGCGTCGAAGCTCGTTTCCTAAGATAAAAGCTAATAAGGTAAAAAAAGCAACTAAAATATATCCACGAATCAGGAATGAAAACTGTAGCAATGTAGGGAAAAATGCAACCATCAGTGCCGCGAGTGTTCCCGTTGCGGGGTTATAAAGGCGTTTCCCTAAAATATAGCTTGCTGGCACCATCAAAACCCCTACCGTTAAAGGCATTATACGCAAAACCCAGATTTCTTTTCCTCCCAAATGATAAACAAGATTAAGTAAAACACTTGAAAAAACATGATTATTCGGCAAATGATAATCACTTACTGTCTGAAAGAGACTGCCACGAATAAAAGCAAGATAAGTGTAAGCTTCGTCATGCGTAATGCTTAACCCAATTTTGGGAATACGGGCAATTATCGCAGCAAAAATAATAAATATAAGCAGAAAGGTATGTGTAGAGAAAGGTAAAAGCGACAAAACTTCTCTCGCAAAAGATTTTACGTCTTCCCAAAAATCAGCTGAAAAAGTTTTTATCATTATTTTCTCAAATCAATTAGAAGATAGCCATCGCCTTCTGCCGCGATTGGGTAAGTCTCTAAAATCTCGCGCAAGCCTGCCTGTTTTTCATATTGCCCGAAAGCCGTGATCAGGAAAAAATCTTTACCTTCTGTCAACCCTGCAAACTCTTTTTGCGCATCAATCCCGCCACCGCGCACCTTCATCAGCTCGGTATCAATGGGCCACAACGCGACCTTTCTCCAGCCGAGCGCCATCAGCCTGTAGCCATAATCTTGCGTCAGCGCGATGGTTTTACTCTCCGGTGGGATTGCTTCGCCGATGCTCTCCCAAAATGGAATTTCATGCTGATAATTTTCGGATACGAGAACTGAGCGCGCCACCCAAGCAGGATACGCAACCCCGAGCAGGATTATGCCAATCAGCAGGCTACGCCAGAAACGCCCTTGACCTTTGGCTTGCTCGGCGATTAATTGAGCAATTGGTGCGATCCCCAACGCGATGATCGGTATCAACTGAATATGATAATAACTGTGTGTATACATCTGAAAAGGCAGCGTTAGCCCATAAAGCAAATAGCCAATCCAAACTGAGACGAGAAGCGCACGCCCACGCGAAGGCAGGAGAAAAACCCCAATGATGCTCAAATAAATAATGGGCAGACCAAATAATGAGCCGATAAAGGTCATCCACTGTAGATAAAATTTGGTGCTGGAAAGAAGGTGAAGTAAATCAAGCGTCCAACTGATAAAGTATTCGCCAGAACGCTCACCAGAGCCGAGAATATAATAGCTAAAAGCAGGCAAGATCATGATGAGTGCCATTGCCCAAACTTGCGGAGATTTCCAAACTTTCTTCCAGCCATAAGCGAGTAAAACAGCTGTAATAACTGCTCCCGCAACAAAGAAAGCGATAACAATTTTGATGAGAGTGGCTAATCCGAGTAAGAGAGCGGCGAGGATTGCCCATTTCCATGTCTTTTCTTCTACCCAACGATAAAGCGCATAAAGCCCACTTACAAAGAGAGATGTCATTAATGGGTCAGGCTGAAAAGAACGGGAGGCCTGTACCGAGAAGGGTAAAATAAGATAAAAAGCGAGTGCAATTAACGCACCTTCATCGGATGTCATACGGCGAGCAAGGTCGAAGAGAGCGAGCCCCGCAAGGAGCCAGAATATGGTGTTAAGAATACGTGGGGTAGCAAAGCTCTCTCCGCCAGTCAGTTTGTAGCCGAGCGCGACCAAGCTTTCGATGATAGGTGGCTCAAAATCACCGACACGGTTGCTGAAGGTGGCGGCTAATTCTTTGAGTTGAGTATCTGCATCGGGGGAGAGTTGATAATAAATATCGCGTGCAACGAGGATATTGCGAAGTTGACGCGTGGAATGAAAGTCGAGGGGGGGATCGTTGAGATCTATCAGGCGCAGAATCCCGCCCAAGATCAGCAAGCAAGCCAAAATCAGGTGCGTTGCGGAAATTTTCTTAAAAAAGGCTGTCATAATCCACTTTGATAAAAATTGTTAATTTGCCGCCGATGGTCGCATCCAAAATTTCACGTCCGTCTTGCTCGTAGTTGATACGTGCCATCGCGTAGGCGACTTCGGACATATCCAAATCGGGGAGTTGCCAACGGAAACCTTTGCCAAAATAACGCGGGTCGAAATGATTCGGGTCATCGCCATCGGATGTGACGGTTTTATTGGCTTCACCCTTACTCTTGAAGCTGTGATCCACGCCGATTAGAATTGCCTGCTCGAAGCCCATATGATAGGCGAGCTGGAGACAGACGTTGGTAACGGTTGCCCCCTCCCAGAGACGGTAGCGGGCATCGTGGGCGAATTTTATGCCGTCGTAAGTTGTGTAGAGAAAATTTGGCGGGTTGGATGTTGAAGGTTGAAAGTATTTACGCGAACGCCAGGAGAAAAAGCGAGGCATATCGAGGGCGAGAAAATCATCTACGCATTGTTCGATGACTAGGTCGTTAACGGAGGCGAGGAAAGATGTCTGGAAGCCCCATTCTTCAAAGGCGAGATAGATGCGATTCATCCCAAAAGTGTATTCGCCTTTGAGCTTAGAGACATCTGTATCGCGCAAGCTGGGGCCATTACCGATGATGAAGCAGCGTTCGCCTTTGTATTTATCTTTGAGTTCACCGAGGGCGTCCATACTCTCTTTGCGCCAAGGGTGAAGGTAGGCGGCGGGTAGCTCAGGCAGATGGCGCGCGGTGATGACTGCATCACGGGCGAGATTCCAAAGGGGGGTGGGAATGAGGGATTTGAGGGTATTTTTCATTATTTAATCTTAGGGTGGTCTCGATACGAGCGACAGAAGCATGTCGCTCTACTCAACCAACGATCTTACTCTGTACTTAATCGTGCTGTTGCGCCACCGTCCACGACAAGGGCTTGACCGGTCATGAAGGAAGACTGCTCGTTATCTGCAAGGAAGTAGATCGCGTTGGCAATTTCTGCTGGTGTGCCAACTTTTCCGCTGACTGTTTTGCGAGCGAGATTTTCGAGACGCTCATTGATGCCACCATCGCCAACGTGGCCGCGTCCCAGTCCGTCACGGAGCATTTGGGTATCGACTGCACCGGGCAAAATGGCATTGACGCGGATCTCATCTGGCGCAAATTCTATTGCCATCGCGCGGGTCAGGGCGAGAAGTCCGCCTTTGCTGGCGGCGTAGGCGGCGATATTAGCAGAGGTTTGGATTGCGTGAACGGAAGAAACATTCACCACCGCTCCACCATTACGAGCTTTTAATAAAGGATGTGCCAATTTTACGCCCAGAAAAACGGAGCGCAAATTTGCTTCCATAACAGCATCCCATTCTTCGACGGAAGTCTCTAAAATTGGTTTAGCGATTTGCAATGCAGCATTGTTGACCAAAGCATCAAGACTATCCGTGAACTGCTGTGCTTGGGCAAAAATATCTTCCATCGCATCACCACTCGAAATATCAGATTGGATGAAAAGACCATCTTCGGGAAAATCATCACCAAAGGGAGAAATATCCACGCCGATGACGCGCCAGCCTTTGGACGCGAAGAGTTGAACTGTGGCGCGCCCGATGCCGCCAGATGCACCTGTGATGAGGATTGTTTTATTTGTCATTTTTCAAAGCACTCGAATCTATTTCAAGACCATCCAATAAATTTTTTATCGTATTCCAATGCACCCGCTCCCATGCTGCGGGGCTGGAGTTGGAGTTATGCGGAGCAAGCATGACATTGTCCATTTTCTTGAGGGGGCTATCTTCGGGCAAAGGCTCGACTTCAAAAACGTCCATTGCTGCGCCGCCAAGTTTACCCGCTTGCAATGCTTCAATCAATGCTATTTCGTCCACTATGGGACCGCGCGCAGTATTGATAAGAATAGCATTTTCTTTCATCTGCGCGAGCGTGAGCGCATTAATAAGGTGCTCACTGGTGGGGTTTAAATCGCAGTTTACTGAAAGAAAGTCTGAATTTGAAAGCAAAATATCAAGCGTTGTCAATTCAATACCTGATTCATTGATAAAAACATGGTCGATTTCGATAATATCTGTGCCTAGAACTTTCATCCCAAAGGTTTTGGCGCGGCGCGTGACGGCTTTGCCGATATTTCCGATTCCGATGATTCCCAGCGTGGATTCGCTGAGGGTCTTTCCGGGAATTTTCTTCCACTCGCCATTTTTCATGGCAGCATCCATCCACGGTTGGCGACGGGAGAATGCGAGAATATAGCCAAGAACTGAATCCGAGACAGGGGTGGTGAAGGCATTCTGTGTCCGCCCGATGATGATTCCATAACGGGAGCAAGCTAAGGCGTCGAGTGAATCGATTCCTGTGCCCCATTTCGAGATCACTTTTAGGCGCGGAGCACATGCTTCGATTACGCGAGCGGTGTATCGGTCATCTCCACAGATCGCGCCATCAAATTGACCGGCGTATTCCAGCAAATCAGATTCTTCCATTCGCTCTTCGACATTTGGGACAATTACTTTTAGACCATAGCTTTCCAGCACTGGCTGAAAACGGTCTAAAAATGGAATCATATAGGGGGCGGTGAGGAGGATCGTTTTCATTTTATTCACAGATTTTTTTCTCTATAAAAGTTTGCATTTCTTCATCATTTGCGGCGTCTGAAAGAAAATCGCAGGCCTGTTGTGCCATGAAGGCTTCTTCGCGAAGAATGCTGACATAGGGGCGCATTTTTTCTTTTTCACCCAGATGTGTATAGGCTTCGAGCAGAGGCATCCACTCAATGCTGTCTTCCGGATAGTAGCCGTCTTCAAGTGCCTTTTCCTGGAGTTTGATGACGCTTTCCCAATCACCTACTTGGCGGGCGAGAGAGGCTTTCTGATAATAATAGCACCACTTGTGGGAGGGTTCATTCCCAAAAACAACCTGAGGGGGTTCTGGGAAAGCGGAGTTTACCAAAACATTGTCAAGCTGCGAATGGGGGGCAACAACCATCGTCCGGTGAGAGTCATAAAGCGAAAGCTCTGGCGCATTCCCATCAATTATGCGAACACAACTATTCTTGGATGTTTGCGCAATGAAAAGCAAATCGTCAAAACCACGAGTCAGGATATTTCCCCTGCGTTCTGGTGTCTCAACACCCTTGCCAGTAATGATATTGAGTACTGCATCGTTGGTTAATACTGCTGCGGGCAATTTGATCTCTATTGGTGTCTGCTCTTGCTTTTCAGGATAATAGATCAGATTGGCAGGTCCCCACACAAAATAATCTTCTGAAATGCCAACGCCCGGATAAGATGCTATTAATGTCGTTCCTTCCTGAATATTTGGCGCACGCCAACTTACCTGCCACCAAAAATCACGAATAACTTCGGTTTCCTTTACCGCACGGATGGCGTTGGCATGATGTGTCATCACGGACACAGCCACAAGGAAGCCGACTAAGGCCATTCGTAGCGAACGCGAATAAAGCTGCTCAATGATTGCAGCCAGAAGAATGGCAACACCCACAGAAGCAGGTAAGGCATAACGTGAAAAACCTGGGAAGACGATGTGACGATTTACCAAAATGACAGGGAGTAGCCCCCCAATAATTGTCAATAACCCGAGCCAATATTCTTCTCGCATCCAACCGTGATTTGAAGTTGCTTCCCTTTCAACATCATCATCTTTCCCCCAATATAACCCAACAACCACGATCAAAACGACAAAAGCGGCCATCCCAAAACCGATCAAGGTGTCGCTCAAGCGCATTTGATAGGCGATCGTATATAAGGGGTAGCCCCAAGCCACCAATAATACGTTGATCATATCTTGGATCAAATGAACCAGCCACCAAAGCCCAACCAGAGGAGATGAAAATAATTGCCCAACCTGAGCACCAATATCTGTAGCGCGACGGTCAGTCTCGAAGATGAATAAACGCCAGATCAAAAAACCACCCGGCGCAGCGGCAAAAGGCAGCCAGCGAAGCAATGTTGTAGTAAAATTTTCTTTGAACGATTTACCTTTCCCTCTTAACACGAGCATAAGAACAATAGCCAAACGAAACACTTCCAAGCCAATAAAATACTCCATCTGACTTAGATAAGCCCAACCAAGCAAAATTGACCCAATTGTGAACAAAACACGCGTCTTTGGAGAGGGTGCCAAAATCGCTTTTACCGTTAATTCAATCGACAAAAGCGCAAGGAAAAGCCCCAAAATATGCGATTGAAAGTCAATCGCATTAACCTGTGAAAGAAAACCCGGATAAATTGTAAATAAAATAGAAGCAACTGTTGCAAAAAAGAAACGCTTGGGGAAAAGCATCCTCAAAGTGCCCAAAAGACTCATCCCACCGAGAAAACGAAATAAATAAGCAGTGATGTGATAAGGGAGTGGATCCATCCCAAATAAATTGTACAATGGGGCCATAAGAAGGGTGCGCCCAGGTCGGTCTATGCGCCAGATTTCATAAAAGGCTTTTACTCCCTGAACATGAGCATCGAACATCACATACCAATCATCGTTATAATATCCAAAACTAGCAACTTTTGGCAGGTAAACCAATGCCGAGACCAACAATAATAAAAATGATGCGCCCCAAAACTTCTTCTCTAGCTTCATTTTTGCTTCCTCTTCAAAATATCCGCAATTTCAAAATCGGATTCTTCGTCAATATCCACAGCTTCAATAGCAGGGATTTCAAACATCAGCGGATTTTTGCCAACACGATGATTGTACTGAATCAGATTTTCACGCGTAAATAAATAGATGCAGGAATTCTCTTCATAGACGGGAGGTAAGTCCTGCGTTTGGATGAGTTCTTCGGGATCATGATTGATGGCTTCTCCGTGACGATCGTATAAGCGGGTTTGCCACCGTGTTACCGAAAATAGCGAGTCGTGAGCAGGATGCCCTTCGAGAAATGCCCTAATCCCGGCAGATACCGTTTCAGCACGCAATAGCGGATTTGTGCTATGCGTCTGCAAATAAAAATCTGCATCCACTTGCTCGGTATCGTAGAGCAGGATGTCGTTCATCGGGCGGTCATCTTCCCGCAAATGCTCTGGGCGATTGATGATGACCACATCTGGGAAATGCTCACGCAAACCATCCATAATGGGTTGAGAATCCGTATCCACAACGATAATATCAATTTCGGGGACGGATTCCAATGTCTCAATAATATGATGAAAAAGCGGTTTTCCTGCCAATTCACGGTAATTTTTCCCCGGCACACGCTGAGAGTGATGTCGCATGGGGACAAGTGCAGCGATTTTTGTCATGGGAGAAAAGCCTCACATTTAAGTTTGTCTTGCACATCCTGAAGCACAGTTTCGGGAGCGTTTTCTTTGTCCATATTTTGCCATACTTGGCATAAATAAGGTCCCATTCGCTCAGAGATGAGATTTGCCCGAAAAGTTAGTTTTTTAGCTTTGAGCCAATCGCTTTCATGAGCAAATGCTTCTATAAATGGAATATATTCAACACCATGGTTTGGAAGCTCGTTCTTTTTTTCTGCTGCATCCCATAATTTTGTAACTTCTTGCCAATCTTCTTGTTGGCGAGCAAGGTCGGCTTTTTCGTAAAAATAGCATCTATTATGGGCTGGCTCTTTGCCAAAAATTGCTTCAAGTGGCAGAGCATCATCATTAGCTTTTATTCTGCTGATATTCGATGTAGGAAGAAACTCGTGCATTAACGGTGTTAGTAAACGATTGTCTTTATCTTCTGGTCGTAATACCCATAAGCATTGTAATTTTTCTGGCTCAAAAAGAATAGCAAAACTGTTTAGGCTACTTCCCCTAAAATCTGAGGCATATTTCTGATATTCTAAAGTGTTCCCTGCTCTAAAATCTTCCCATTTGCCAAGGCGTTCATTAGAGACATACAACCAATAGTTCATATCTGCTAAATTGTCGTTGCTTTGATATAAAGTATTAATAGCAAAAGAAGTAGGGTAAACACCCATAAAAAAAAGAAATTCACTATCTGCTAGAAGAGCTGTCTTAGATTCTATTTCAGGTGCACGCCAAAAAAGTTCCCAATAAAAACGGCTTTGTTTCTCCCAAGAAGCTTTATATTGAAAGGCCGTGCGCATATTCGTTCCAATAGCAAGAGAAATCATTATTCCTAAAATCAGGATGATATGACTTTCTTTACGGAAAAATTTATAGATAAGCCCGACCCAAACCATGCCTGCGCCAAAGAGCGATGCCATCGTGAAGCGGTCATTCCATAACGGATTGGATGTGTGTACTGTTTTCCCAACAGCCCAACCAGGCAAAACACCCAGAAGAACTGAAATTAGACCAAGAAGAATCATTCCTTTTGCCCAGTCATCGGGCTTTTTTTTCTTATTCTCTGGTTCTCTAAGTTTCGAGAAGTAAAGCACAAAAAATATCGTAAAAACCAGCACGTTACCCCAAACAATGAGATTTGAAATCCGTGAAAAAGAAAATAACGCAGGTTCAATGGTTCCGTACCAAGCAGTAATTAGGATTTCAGAAAAATCTTGCAACATCGTTTGAAATAAATATACGATCGTTTTTAAAGGCTCTTCAAATAGTTGATACAAAATAACAGGAGTATTGCGATCGTAGCTAAATGTTTCAGCAAAAGACAAACGAAAAGCAATATAAATACCAAGAATAAGAAGAAAAGGAAAACTCGTTTTGAGTGTACTTATTAAACGCTCTCGTAAAGATTTGTTTTTAAAGATTGCAAATATTAAAAAGGGTCTTAGAAACTCTAAACCGACAAAATACTCTAACATCAGCAAATGCGCTATCTCTAAAAGCAATGAAATAACCATCAGTATTGAAAAATAACGTGGATTATCAAGTGCCTTTAGCATCGCCCAGATAGAGAGCATATAGACCAAATACATTGCCCAATGAAGAGCAAACATTACAGACATAGGTTGAAGCAAAAAAGCAGGGTAAATTAAGAAAAACAAGGCAACGATAGCATTTCTTTTTTGCTCTTCTTTCCAAACTATATTCAAAATTTCCCAAAAGCTAAAAGCGATAAGGAAACGTAAAATCAATACACTAATATGCCACCCTGCTGGATTAACACCTAATATTTTAAAGAAAGGCGCGTAAACTAAAAAAGCAAAGGGGCGACTATCTGTAAACAAGAACTGTTTTAGCCCCTCAACCTCGCCTTGTGAAAAATAATAAATATGGTGCCAGTCGTCTTGATAAAATCCCAACCACGGGATTAGTAAACCAAAAGCCCACACAGTGGTTAAAAAAAAGAACCACGGAATGGTTTTCTCACTCAAACTAAAGTTTTTAAGGTCTTTCAATTTCATAAGTTAATTCTCAAAAATATATCCTGCTTTTTCTAAAGCATTTTTGGCAGTAGCTAAAACCTTAGATTTAACCAAAACATAATCTGTATCATAAGTTGAAAGTGCAAAAATGCTTATTTTTGCCTCAGCCAAGATACCAGAGATTTTAGCTAAAATCCCTGTGATCGCAAAATCAAGCGGACCCAATACTTTTATACAAGCCCAGCCATCTTCACTTTTCTCACTTGAGACAGAAAGATGAGCATCACAAACAATGGATAACTCCTCATTTGTTCGTGTAATTGAGAAGAAATCACCTTTCAACACACTCGTGGGAATATCCTGTTCTGGTGAGAAACGATGAATTGTATACTCTTCATCAAGTATTGCTAAGGTCAGTTTAGTTTTCATATTCTATCTTTTCAACAGCACGCGGCGCAGGCGTTTTCTCGGAGAGAATACCGGGTGGATAATAAAAGCCTTGATGGAGTTGGGCATCAATCTTACCCGAATAATTATAGCCCTGATACGTTCCCCAGTATTGCAAAAAACGAAACCAAAGAATACTTGCCCAATATTGTCTCAGCACATCTTCTCTTTTTGCTTCTAACAAATCAGAATAAGTGCTACTCAACCAAAGACGAATAAAGTTCCACAATGAGAAGGTGCTGTTCGGCAAAATCTGCTTCATCGCGATTGCTTCACGTCTATAGCGGTTATGGACTTGGGCAGGCTTCTCATCGTGGAGATGGATGATCTCTGCTTCGGCGGTGTAGGCAATGCCATAACCCTGCTCCATTGCCCAACTGCTCCATGCCAAATCTTCGAGACCCGTTAAGGCCTCGTTATATGGGTGTTGCTCCCAAAGCGATTTACGAATGGCGGCATTGGCATTATGTGAGTAGGGATGTCCTTGACGGGGCTGGGATATATCGGGGAAATATTGTTTGAAGAATTGATGTTCGGAATATTGATTGGTCACGCCGCCACGTTGTTTGCCATAGCTGACAGCAAGATTCTCATCATCAAATGGTTTTAGTAATTGCTCTAGCCAATCGGGATAAATAGGATAGCAATGTGCGCTAATATTGACAATGAATTCTCCCGTCGCGGCTTCTACGCCATAATTGAGCGAACGACCAAAGGTGAATTTTTCGGGCGTGATGTGGACGATTTTTGCTCGGTAGCTCTCAGCAATGGAGACAGTTTCATCGGTGGAGCCAGAATCTACGAGAATGATCTCGACGTCATTGAGATTTTGCTGCTTGATCCCCTCAAGCAAACGACCAATATCTTTGGCTTCGTTATAGGCGCGGATGACTACTGAGCAGTTCATGATGTAATCGGGGAATCGGGAGTTGGGAGTTGGGAATTGTCTTCCGCATCGTAGAGGGCTTCGTCTTCACGGATATTTTTGCCCTGTTTGCTGCGTTTCAAGTAGCCGATATAGCCGTTGATGAGTTGTGTCAGTTTTTCGCCATCTTCAGCTAATGAATCAAATAATGATTTTGGAATATAGTTTAACTCCACACACATAACCAGATGGATTAAGGTTTCTTCTAGTGAACCGCGTGCGATATAACAAAAGCGGATATTGTCTTGGTAGTGAAAACGTCCATAGCCTTCTGCTATATTTGCAGGGATACTATTTGCAGAACGCCTGATTTGCTGTGCCATGCTCCACTTTTCTTCCGCTGGAAATAACGGTACGACCTCACGATAAACGCGTAAAGCAAAACCTTTTGCTTTTATCCATGTATTCAAAGATGCCAAACTTTTAACACTCATCTACAACCAATTCCCAATTCACAATTCCCAATCTACCAATCCCCATCCTCTTCATAGCCCAATTTGATCAACAAGTCCCCAGCCACATCTTTGAAGATGCGTTTATGCTCATCGGTGAAATACTTCTTCCATTCGCCGGTTTTGCCAGAGCGGAAGGTGGGCGAGTTTTTGGGGTTGATGCTTTCTTCGAGTATGTCTATTGCTTTTTCACGCTCTATGGACAGATTTGGGATACGTTTGGCTACATGGTCAAAAACTTTACCCAAAGTAACACGGCGATTATGAATGAAGTCTTCAAAGTGAAGAGGTAGAACTTCGGGGCGATCGAGCCAATCGGTGTAGAAGGAAAAGCGTTCGGCGATGTTGGGGAATTCCACATCTGCTTCTGGGAGGCCGAGGATGCTGACGGTGAGGCGTTCTTCGAAGCTGTGCAATTCTTCGGCGTAATATTTATGATGATGGTGATCGGGCAGCATTTCGGCAATATAGAAAACGTGCGAGACGACGACATCACGGGGGTCGCGGTAGATAAAAAACGGGACAAATTTGGAGGAACAGACCCTCTCTACAACCGGCGGCCAAGCCAAGAGATGAGCTGCGGTCACATCCAATGGACGCAGAGAATCTAAATAGGCAATGGCTTCGTCCACACTGCGCTTGCGTCCGGTATCCCCATCATAAGCCGCAAAACTGACGGGGATATGGTGAGCGAAAGGCGCAAATTCGGAAAACCCGAGCAAGATTTGATTTAGCAGATGCGTGCCGCTTTTGGGAAAGGAGATGCCGAGCAGGATAGGCCAGTCATTCTCTGGGGCGGTCATTTCAGAAAAGCGAGGACGGCGCGCAGCAGTTTCGGCTCTGTAGGCGTAGATGCGCAGTTGGTCACGCAGTTTGGGGGGCAGGAGGGCTTTAAGTTTTTTGATTGTGGACATTTTTACTCTCTATCTATTGCAAAAGTTTAGTCGCTGGCAATTGTATCAGGTGTTCGAGATTCTTTCAGCGTTCAACAAAGTCGAAAACTTGTTGTATAATAAAAAAGATGTTGAGATTACTGTGAGATAGAGCAGGAGAATCGCATGAATGACTATGGTGACCGAAGAAAAGAAGCCCGAAAACTTGTGGTGACATTTACGCTGGTTTATGAATCAAAAAAGGGGAAATTATTAGGCTATTTGCGTGATCTAACGCTGAACGGCGCACAGGTAAGTGGAAATAAGGAATTGGATATCGGGACAGAGGTTTCCTTATATATTGAGCTTCCAAGCGATCTGCCGGGGGTAAGAGATGAGTATTTGTATATTGGCGCAAAGGTTGCACGGTGCATTACGGTAACAGAAGAGCCTGCCAGTTATGCAATCGGATTTGAGTTCACTAATTTGCAACCTGAGCAAATTGAAGTGATAGAAATACTTTTGAAGCGATACCATTTTCAGCATAAGTTGCATTAAGTTTCTATAACATAAAAAAACAGGCTGATGAGAGTTCTCATCAGCCTGTTTTTTCGTCTCTGCGTTTTGAGCGCCACTTAATGAATTCTGGCAAAAGAATAAAGAGCATCGCGGGGGTAGAGAGACAAATTGCCCCACCACAAAGACCGAAAAATAACTCTACAATGATCCATTCCCCGAACACATCACTCTGCCAAAAGTGGAGGCTCCCGTTTTCACGCAAGGCAAAAACATAATTTCGGCTCACCCACATTTCAACACGGCACTCTTCTATTTTCTCCGCAACACGCATAAGCGGCAAGCTCGGCGAGCAGGTTGTGTCTTTAACTTCTATAGGGTCAGGATTATCGTAGCGTACAGGATCGGGGATACTCTGCACCCTCATCCAGCAATCGGATATACAATTTTCGGCATCGGTATATTTGAATAACGTACCCGATTCGCTCTCCACCCATAATTGGTCACGTTCAATGGATATCAATTTGGCAACCGGCTCTGGTGAGGCTTCGATCTGTACCCACCCTGCACCAAACCAATCCCAAATAAAAGCGATGGCTGCTGAGAGTCCTAAAATCCCTCCGATAATTGTGATAAGAAAGGTGAGCGCAAATCGTTTTTTCATCAAGTTTTCCGATAGGTTTTAGAAAGGAGAAAGGTATCTAGCGACCTAATAATTTTGTATTTGAAGGTGGTTGAGTAGCTCGAAGCAGCGAAGAGCGTATCGAAACCACGTGCGTAGTTATTTATACGCACTTGTTGGTTTCGATACGCCGAAAAACATCGGCTACTCAACCAACGAGCACTTCTTTTATCAAACTATCAGGCAATTAGAATGTAGGGAAGGTTTATAGAATTCACTAATTCTTTATGATATGCTCTTATCAGAAGTTGATAAGGAGATAAATTATGAAACTCTCAACAGAGGAAACTCAATTCTTAAAAATCTTGGCCGATGGGCGCAAAAAAACATATGTACATATTATAAAGGGATTCGGTCAACCCCTGACACCTATGGCACCAACTTTCACCAATCGAATCGCAAAGCCTTTGCTCAAAAGTAAACTCATCAAAAAGGCTGGGGTTTTGAGAGATGGTTACAAAATTACGGATAAAGGACTTGCAACTCTAAAAGAATAAACTGTCTTTAACAACTTTTTACGCCAAATTTTCTTTCAATAGGAAATCCCCATTATCCAGCACCCCATCCAAAATCGTTTTAATAGTGGGGGAGTTTTCAGGCGATAATTTCTCTAAATCAAAATCCTGCAAAAGCGCATGAGATGTGCGTACGCCTGTTTCTAAGTATTCTCCAAAAGGCAGCGAAGAGAAATAGAGTTGATAATATAAAAATCGGCGAGCGTTGCGTTTGAACTCAGCGGGAACTTCAATACTTTCTGCATTCAACATTTCTTCAAGTTTCTCCCCATACGCCCCCATGCTTTGCGGAAAGAAAACGGTTGGGTATTGCGTGAAGCGCGCCTTCCCCGCACAGAGTACAGGCTCTCCCATAATAGAGGCTTCCATACCGATGGTTGAGTTGTAGATCATGGTGAATTTCGCGCGCTGGATTAATTCATAAGAGCTGAGAGTCTCGTGTGGTGGGACGAAGATGACGTTCGGCTCGTCGGCGGCGTGGCGGTCGGCGACCCAATTTGCCACCGTCTCAAGGCTGGCTTTGCGCAAGCGCATCTCGTCGGGGTGTGCGCGGATTATGAAGAGCGTTTCTCGATGCTTCTTGATAACATCCAAGACTGCATCGAGCCAGGTGAACATATCTTCAAAAACGGTGTTGGCGTGCGGCTGGCTGGTATCAAAGATGACATTGGTAAAGATCGGCACGATCTGCTTGAAGGTCGCTGCTTTTGCCAGAAACTCTTCGCCCAAACCTTTCATATTTTCCCAAAACTTCATCCCGGCCATTGTGAAATCGCCCTGAAAACGCTTGGAGAGATATTCGTCCAGACGGGCGTTTTGGGCATCGTTTAATTCAAATTCATCTGGGATGTGGAGAGGGTACGCGGTTGCTTCGCCTTCGGTGAAGAAAACAGTTTTTGGACGCAAGCCAACTTCGTGCGTGAGCGTGCGTATCCCGTGCTTGCGTGCCACGAATTTGGCAGTTGCTTCGGGATACATCTGACCGTTAAAAACAACCATAGCTCGAGGCTTTGACCGTTTAATTAACGCTTCAAATTCCTGAGCAATATTCCACGCTGAGCGGATATATTCACGGAGTAAGTAACGTGTCGGGTTATCATCGTTGAGATGATGACGACGCAGAATCCAACGTAAGCCCGGCAGACAGAGTTGCCCTAGCGGTATCTCGTTGAATTCGAAATCCATTAATTCGGGGAGTGTCAAGTTGAATAACGAGCGATCCAGTTTTTCATCCGCATTAAAAGAGAAGGTTTTTACATCCGCGCCGGTGTAGAGCGTCTTGGATTGGTAGACACAGGATGCGCAGGGCGGCTTTTGCTTGACGTTGTCGCGATTGGTACCAAGCACGCAGTGGGTCATCCCGGCGTTGCAGGCAAAAAACTGGACGGGGATGCCCTGCAAACGAAAAGCCCAGGAGGTGAGCAGATGAAATGCGCTGTTCCACGAGAGATCATCGACGCCGGAGGAAGCCTTGAAAAAAATGACGGGCGCGCCCTCAGCAGCGGGAACGGCTTTGGCAACACGGCGTGCCATCTTCCAAATTTGGAGGTTGTTTAGATGGCGGGTGAGGCGCCGTTGAATATTTTGTATGTAGAATTCGGTAAGGCGATTTTTCATAGACTGGAATTTTACTCTATCCCCTTCATTTTGTTTTGAATAAAAAGGGCAGATACAACAATCTGCCCTTGGTTGCTTTTCTTAACCAAAAATTCATTGGATAGGTTTTCTCAGTTCCTCCTCGGAGATGGGAAGAGGATGGAGATCGTGGGGAGGTAAGAGATAAATAATTTTCAACAATTGTCATAATGACCCTGCTAAAATGCACTGCGATTCGAAGAAGAACAAATTCACTTACGAATAAGTTTTTTTATGACGCTAGCTAGAAAAGAGAAAGGTTGGCGGTCTTCTTCTCCATATTTCGACAGCCAGGAAGCTGCTTCACTTCTAAAGTGCTGTCTCTGCCAATATGTCGTCGCATTTGTGTACATTACCAAGGCTGCTAAGATCCCCCCTACTAGCCAACTCGGTGAGCCATCACCTCCTACAAAACCAATTAAGCTACCACTGATAAAACCGTAAATACCTAATAACCGGCTAATCCATTTCTTCGGATCAAGGCCAATAAATATTACAAAATTTATAGGTATCAATGTGTCCATAATTTACTTCCTCCATCATAAAAAAATGGTGCACCATAGTGTCTCGTCGGATCTGTATAATTTATGGGGTTCTTTTGGATGTATGAGTATCTATTCCAGCTTTGGGAGTTGGCTGGGTTGGGTATGGTTGTATCCATTTGCGTGAAGTGGTTATGAGAAGTTCTTTACCAATCGTTACTTTCTTCGTATCCCAATCTCTCTAACAAATCCCCACTGATTTCCTTGAAAAGAGCTTTATTCTTTTCGCTGAAATGCTCATGCCATCCCCCCGTCTTCCCCGAACGGAAGGTGTGACTCTTCTTTGGATTGATCGCTTCAATGAGTATCCCCAGCGCCTTATCTCTCGGCGTTGGAATTTTATACCCCGTTTTCTCAACTTCATCGAGCATAGCAAGGAGCGTCTCGTTTCGATTATTAATCAAATCCTCAAAGCGGATGCACATCACCTGCAGCTGGTCGAGCCACTCAAAAACACCTTCATAACGCTGGCGCACGCTAACCATCTTTAGCTCATCTTGGTCGATACCCGTGATGGCGATTTTAAGCCGTGCATCAAAATCGGGCAGGGATTGATAGTATGCGTGCATCCCATGCTCTTTGTGCATATCAGTTGCAAAAAAAACTTGCGAAACGAGCATATCGCGTGGATCACGGTAGATGAAATAGTTTACACGCCCCTTGCGGCATAAAATTGCCAGATTCTCAGGAGAAGCCTCGACATAACCCCATCCGATAACAGAAGGATAGATGCTCATTAAATCTGTCCCGATTTCCCTGGCAGACCTACGTCCACCCTCTTTGCGGATGGTACGAACTGGTTCTGACGCCGTGTAAGCATAGGGCATGATCTTCGTAAACCCATTTAAAATTTGGAGCAGGAGATGCGATCCGCTTTTGGGTTTGGAGTTGCCAAAAATCGGAGGAGCATCTCCAAAAGACAATCTCCGCCAACGCAAAATAGCCTGAGCATATTTGCCCGGCTCACGGAGTTTTTTGCGGAGTTGATTTTGGATAGACATAAAAAAGATTCACCACAGAGAGCACAGAGATTCACAGAGATTTTTTAAGTTTTTCTCAGTGGTCTCTGTACTCTCTGTGGTAGAGTACTTAGCTTTATTTCACGCGGCGAAGTTTCTCGCGTGGTCCCATTTCACTCTCATAAACATGTTTGACGCCGTCTCCAAGTCCCTGCTCGGTAACGCGGATATATTTGACCAATTTTCTGAATCCGCCCGGTTCAACAGAAGCAGATTGGTCAGACCCCCACATCGAGCGGTCAACAGTAATATGACGCTCAACCATGCACGCACCCAAAGCGACAGCAACAGCCGAAGGCACTAAGCCAACTTCATGTCCTGAATAACCAATGGGGATATTGGGAAATTCTTTTTTCAGGGTTTCAATCATCTTCAAATTCAATTCATCTGGCGCACAGGGATAAGAAGAAGTCGAGTGCATCATCCCCAGATTCTCTTCGCCAACAACTTCAACGCCTTTGCGAATTTCTTCCATTGTAGACATACCCGTTGAGATAATAATCGGGCGTCCAGTTTCGCGAACTTTGCGCAAAAGCGGATAATCTGTTAATGAAGCAGAAGGCAATTTATAAGCGTGGGTGTCAAATTGCTCCATGAAATCTACAGAGCCTTCATCCCAAACCGAGACGAACCAATCAATCCCTTTTTCTTTGCAATAGCGGTCAATTTCGGTGTATTCTTCCACACCAAATTCCACTTTATAGCGATAATCGAGATAAGTGATATAGCCCCAAGGGGTCTGGCGCATTTTTGATTGCTGGTCTTTTGGGGTGCAAACTTCGGGGGTGCGTTTCTGAAATTTGATTGCATCCGCTTTAGCATTTACAGCCGCATCAATCATCTTTTTTGCGAGATCTAAATCGCCGTTATGGTTAATCCCAATTTCACCGATGATATAGGCGGGGTATCCATCGCCTACTAATTTGTTGCCAATTTTTATTTCACGTTTCATTTTTTTACTCCTTTTTTTTCACCATAGAGACACAAAGGAATTCTCTGTGTTCTTCGTGTCTTTGTGGTTAATCTGTTTTTCTGCTCAATATCAAATCACATAATTCCCGCACCGCGCCATAACCACCTTTTTTGCTTAGTACAAAATCAGCTTGGGCTAAAACTTCTGGCATAGCATCGGATACGGCGACTCCCCAGCCCACAAGCGGAAAAGCGGGGAGATCGTTCAAATCGTTGCCGACAAAGATAGTCTGGGACGGATCGAGCTTGCGTTTGGCTTGCTCTCGTTTAAGAATCCCTGTTTTGTCGTCAACACCTTGCACATAAGGAACGTCCATCTTTTTACAACGAGCCGCCACGACGGGATTTCTCTCTTTCGAGATGACAATTATTTCAATGCCCGCTTTCTTGAGCATGGCGATTCCAAAACCATCTCCACGGCTGGCGACCACTGATTCGATACCGGTTTCATCTGTCCAGACGCGGTTGTCTGTCAGCACCCCGTCGAAGTCGAGAAAAAGTGCACTAACGATATCAGGCATAAATCTGCGTGCGTCTCGGGGGGAGACGAAGTCCAAATCGCTGAATTTTACCAGCCATTCGTAACGTGCCCAATCCGAGAGATTATCAATATCCACTGTATATTTAGCATCGATGATGAGCGGGAAAATCTTCTCACCCGTCATAGATTTACCTTCCAAAATGGCGCGGGAGCGGATGGCATCGATATGCCCTGTTTGCCAAAAAATGGGCGGGAGGCTCTGGCGGGGCGCGTTGAATGGCTCGGCGATGCCATCCACATTGAGCAGATTTTGCATGGCGGCATTTTCACCATCGGGCAACCGCCACATCTTATGTGGATTTTGCCCCGCAGGCACAACGCCACGCACAGAATCTGCTTCAGGGCTATCAAGCAGGATGCGAATAGCATCATCCACGCAATCGGTGGGGCGAATCGGCGAAGTAGGGCGCAATTGCACGACCACATCTGGGTGATAATTCTCATTCTCAGCCAGCCATGCGAGGGCGTGCTCGAAAACGGGCAAGTCGGTGGTGTTATCTTCGGCAAAAACGGAGGGGCGCATAAAGGGCGTTTCCGCACCATATTCACGAGAGACGGCGGCGATTTCATCATCATCTGTGCTGACGATGACGCGCGTCACCAGCTCAGATTTTAGCCCGGCTGCAATGCTATAGGCAATCAGCGGGTAGCCCGCAAATTTGCGGATGTTTTTACGCGGGATGCCTTTAGAGCCGCCACGCGCGGGGATGATTGCTAAGATTTCTGTCATTTTTTTGTCCACGAATGCACACGAAGAAACACTAAGGTTTAAAGCGACGCTTTGCGTCGCGCACAAAAAAACTTCGTGCCTTTCGTGTTTCTTCGTGGATAATTATCTTACCAAGCCGTCCAGCCGCCATCGACGACCACGTTTGAGCCGGTCATATAGGATGATGCGGCCGAGGCTAGATAAAGAAGTGCGCCGTTCATTTCGTCTAGTTTTGCCATGCGTCCCATGATCGTTTTTGCGGCATAGTTTTTCGTAAACGTTTCGTCATGGTCGTTATACACGCCGCCGGGGGTGAGCGTATTCACGCGAATATCGGTCTCGGCGTAGTATGCCGCCAGATATTTTGTGAAGCCCATCACGCCCGCTTTTGTGGTCGTATAATACACCGGTTTAAACGCCACGCGCTTTCCATCTTTGAGATATATGCGCTGGTCGGGTCCGTTCAATCCGTAAGTCGAGCAGATATTGATGATGCTCCCTTTTCCTTGCTCTACCATCGGTTTTACGCAGGCTTGCGTCACCAAAAACATGCCGGTTAAGTTTACGTTTAGGGCATCATTCCATTGGTCAAGGGGATAATCTTCAAATGCGCCAGGGGCGATGCCTTTCTCTGCCGCGCTTGCGTCAAATTTGGGATCAAGAGCTGCACTGTTGACAAGGATGTCGAGACTCCCAAACTTTTTAAGCGTCTCAGACACCATCTCTTCGGCAGACTCTTTTCGGGTCACATCTAGCCCGAAACTTGCTGATTGATAGTCAGCATCTGCCAACCCCTGAGCAATTTTCTGAGCCGCGACTTCATCAATATCTGCGACTACGACATTCGCGCCCGCTTCAGCGAGAGTGCGCGAGAATTCCGCACCCAATAAACCAGAGCCGCCTGTCACGATGGCGGTTTTTCCTGTTAAATCAAATTTTTCTTGGATGGTCATAATTATTCCTGTGAGTTCTTGATATTATTGTACTTTCCTTGCAAGAAAAAATAGAGGAAAGTGCTTGAAAAGAAAATGGTGAGAAGTGCCGTTGAGTTTCGAGAAAGATAGATTGGCTTTACTTGGTTAAATTCATAAGGGTAAAGCGTAGACCAATAGGCGAGGGAGAGCATGATGATGAAGAGGGTGTAAATCGCTCTTCTCTTGGCAGAAGCGGGGCGAGGTAAATTATAAAGTAAGAGCATCATTGGAACGACAAGAATGGTGAGTTTATAATCGAAGCTCGCGGCGGGAATCATCAATGCGCCGATGGTGACTATCAAAAAAAGATAAGGGTTGAAGCCTTTTTGATTTTTTTTATAAAAATGAAAAATTATTGCAAGAATAATACCAATAAATAGAATAAGAAAATTTTTCTCGATTAATCCTGCATATTTTGTGGAGATTATCTGCGCTTCTTCGCTGAGAAAATAGCTGAACCCTGAAATGGATAAATCTTCGTATCTGGAGCTTTGCATATTGGCTCTTTTGAAAATTTGCTCCATAAAATCAGAAAAAAGTTTGTTGCCTAACACAAAAAGAAGGGAGAAATTGAGCATGGCTAAAGCTATAAATCTTTTAAGGTTGTTTTTTATATCTCGCCAATCTCGCACGAGCATGATGATAAAAATAATTGGATAGAGCTTTAATTGCACCCCTATTATAAAAAAAATATAGGCAAAATAGCGGTATTTATGTTGATAATGATAAATATAGATGGCTAAAAGTATAAAAAAGAAAGCAATTACGTTAAATTGCCCGCGCTCTAATTCAAATTGAAATCCGTAAGAAAAAAGTCCAACCACGCCCAAAAGCGCAAGAATACCATATTCTTTTTTGCGCAAAAAATATAAGGGAAGCCAAAAAACCGAGACCGCATAACTCAAAATCGTAATTAGCGTCAAAACTTTATAATAGGTGGGATAGCCCAAAATAATAAAGGGTGTAAAAAGAGCCAGCGCAAAAGGCGTATAAGGGACAATGCCATCGGCGTAGGGTGAAACGCCATCGGTTAGCCAAGTGTTGATATGGCTCACCGTCATTTCTACATCAAATCCGATATAAGGTGTCCAGGCATTGGGGATATATTTTTGAAAATACTGAATATGGGTTTCAGTAAGAAAAATCGGGGAGATGAAGAAGAGAATATATAGAAGCAAAAAAGTTGTAATGAGCCAAAAAATCATGGGTATTTCTAAAATTTTGCCAAATATATTGCTAAATTCTTTTTTCTCTGATTTTATTGTCTGCAATCCTACGCCAATAATGATGAAGGCTATGCCAATTTCTATGCTCAAAATTTGTGCGGCACCAAATATATTTCCAGCTTGCCCTGCGCCAAAAGAATCAGAAAATAAAGGGAAAAGGATAAAAAATATGCCGAGGGCTAGAAAAATCAGCGTGCTTTTCTTCATTTAAAAACCTATTTGCTGGGATGAGATGCACCGCGTCGCGCATGGTTTGGGCTTGTGTGCTGTGACCCAAATATTTACGCAGAGAGAATCTTTGTCGCGCGCCCCTACTCAACCTTGCGATACAAATTGCCTAAGCCTGATTTTTGGATTGGCTCTAGTCCTTCTGTCATCATCTCTAACCATGCCTGAAACTCAGGGATTTCAGCATAATCTGGGAAAAATATCGCTAAAGTATCATCGCCATTTCGAATACTTTCTGGTTGCTCATCCCAAAGCCGATATGCGGCACGCCCTGTCCAAAAAAAGACTGCGGGGGGTTGATTTGTGTAAATGTCAATATCTGCGGGCAAGTCACAAATTTGCGCCATCACCACTGATTCGCTCCAACGCCACGATGCAAATCCCGTTGCAGATTCTTGTAATACGGGAACCGTACGAATTTGGGCAATTAATGATGAGCCGATGAAAAAAAGTATAAGTCCAGACGCAAAAATGCGCGAGGCTATTTTACCTTGTTGATAGAGCCTGTGGATAAAATAGACCAAGATCACAAAAATCGCCAAATATACAGGGGATAGTATGCGATCGTTTAGTGGTGTTGCGGCATCAAAGAACGAGAGTGAAACGAGCAATGAGCTCATATAGCTAAAGATATATAGTATTGTAAGAAAAGAGATAATTTCTGGGGGACGATTTTCTTTTGCGTTGAGAAAGTATCTAATGCTTCGTGAAAGTAGCCAAAAGAGCAACACAAGGGCAATGCAAGAAAGAATAATGCCCAACAAAAGATAATTTTCAATCCAGTTTTGGTGAAGTTCTGGTAAAGAAATAAGAAAGGAGAAAAACTCAGCAAATCCACGCTGGATATTTTCAAGGCTGACAGGATGCCACTCGATGGCGCGATTTGTTGCTGTTCCGCTGATTAATTTATTGCGTAACATCCAGACAAGGATAGGTGGCAAAGTGCCAGCAAGGAAATAAGCTAAAGAAGTGAAACGCTTACGCCATGTAGGACGCAGAATAAAAATAGCGATGATAAATGTTGCGATTAATGAAAGTGCGGCGTAACGGGTGAGATAAGAAAGACCTGTTAGGGTGCCTGCAATTACGAGCCATTTGCTTTGCTTATTAGCAATCTCGCTAAATGCTCTATAAAAAGCCGAAAATGCCAACAAACTCACCAAAATATAAAGTGGTTCACTCAAGGCTTGGGCATGAAGGCGTAAAAGAGCCGTATTTGATAGAAATAAAATGGAAAGAAAAATGCCCACAAGTCGGGATTTGGTCATCTTATAGCCGAGCAAAGCCAATATCCCTGCATTTGCGCCAAAGACGAGAATGTTGAGAACACGCGCACTTCTGTAAGGATCAATTTTCAGGATAGTGCTAATTACAGCTAGACTAAATGAAAAGAAAGGAGGCCAATGCGTGATTGGTTCTAATCCCGTTGCAAGCCAGATGCGTGTGAATCCTTGCCCTGCTAACAAGGCGCGTGAGGCAGCAATGTAGGAGATGGCATCATCTGTCAGGCCGAGACCGTGCGGGGTGCTGATTGCCAGCAACCAAATCCCAGTCGCAGTGAGCAAGCCTAAAACAAGAGCGAATGCGGTTTTTCTATCCATAAAAAGAAAAACCTGACAGGTATACCCGCTCTGATGGGATTACAAATCCAGCTAGAGCAGGAAGAAAACCTGTCAGGTTTAGGGTAAATTAGTTATTTAGCAAGAAGCCTTGTTTTTCCAAATATCCAATCATTTTCTGGGCGTTTTCTTCAGGGGTAACTTTGTCGCCTGTAACGGTGATTTCGGGATTGATGGGTTCTTCGTAGGGGTCATCAACGCCGGTGAAACCTTTGATTTCGCCACTGCGAGCCATCGCGTAGAGACCTTTGACATCGCGAGTTTCGCAGACTTCGAGAGAAGTATCAACATGGGTCATGATGAAATTACCTTCGGGGACAAGTTTGCGGGCTTCATTGCGGGCGTTGCGATAAGGGCTGATTGCCGCACAAATCACATTGCCACCCTGACGAACAATTTCGCCAGCCACATAGCCGATGCGCATGATGTTGGTATCGCGGTCTTCGGCACTGAAGCCAAGACCTTTGGAAAGGTGCGTACGGACGACATCGCCATCGAGAACAGTGAGACGCTTTCCACGCTCGAGAAGCAAATCGGTAAGAGCGCGGGCGGTAGCAGATTTACCAGAGCCGCTTAAGCCTGTGAACCAGATACAGAAACCTTGCTCGTGTTTTGCGGGATATGATCCGCGCAAAATTTCGGCTGTTTCTGGACGAGTGAACCATTCGGGGAGCAATTCGCCTTTGGCGAGATAATCTTCACGAACTTGGGTGCCAGAGATGGTGAGTACTTTTGCGCCTTCGGGCGTTTTGCCAGCTTCTACATATTCTTTGGTTTCGGGCAGATAAACGAGCCACTTGAAAGGCACCATTTTTACGCCGAGTTCTTCTTCGTGCTCGCTGAGCATTTCTTGGGCATCAAAAGGACCATAAAAAGGCTTGCCCGTGCTATCGTTGCCAGGACCAGCGTGGTCGCGCCCAACAATGAGATGATTTGCACCATGATTTCTGCGGATGATGGCGTGAAGAAGTGCTTCACGGGGTCCAGCCATGCGCATTGCAAGGGGCAAAAGGCTCAAACGGGTGGATGTTTTATCGTAATAATTTTCAAGGAGGGCTTTATAAACACGAACACGGGTGTAATGATCTACATCACCAGGTTTGGTTAAGCCAACTACAGGGTGAATGAGCAAAGAGCCGCCAATTTGTTCAGCAGCACGTTTGGTCAATTCTTCGTGAACACGGTGCAAAGGGTTGCGGGTTTGGAAAGCGACTACGTTTTCGTGACCGAGTTCTTCTAAATCTGCGCGCACTTCGACGGGAGTGTTGCGAATATCTACGAAGTCATAGTATTTAGGCAAGTTGATAATTTTCAACTCGCCAGAAACACAAACTTTGCCCCAACGAGACATTTCAGAGACCATCGGGTGGCGTGCATCATTTGTGCCGTAGCTATAGCGAGCTTCTTTTTCTGCATCCCAAGTATAGACTTCTTCGAGTTTCATGATACCGATCAGGTCATTCAAAGAATTACGAATAACCAACTCTTCGCCAACAGCAGGTAATTCTGTGGGGTTAGCAGTTAGCGTGATAGGAAGTGGGAAAAGTGTGCCATCAATTAGACGCATATTTGCCAAGACATTTTCGTAATCTGCTTTGCCCATGAAACGATCAAGGGGTGAAAACGCACCAGTGGCGAGTAATTCCAAATCGTTCAACGCACGCGCCGAAATCTGAATAGCCTTCAAACCTTTTACACGCTTTATTAGCGCTTCGCGCTCTTCGCCAGTGGCGACCAAATTTACTAATTCGCCGCCATAAGGGGCGATCAACTTACTCTCAGACATTTTTTCTCCTAGCTGAATTTCTATATTCAGTAACTGAATTTTGCCAAACGCCGCAATTATACACGCTTTATTACTCCACGCAATAGACAGCATCTGTCAAAGCGCGCATTTCGGGGGTGAGTTCCGTCCTTTTCAGCATCTCACATACCTGCTGAAGTATAAATTCATCGTTGATGAAAGATTGGATTTCTTGGACTCGCTCCGCGTCTCCGAGCATTGCACTGGCTTGGATGAAAGGAAGCCATTCAACAGAATCTTTCGGAGCATACGTGTTTCGGCTTGCTTCCGTGTCGAGAGCAGCTACCTGCTCCCAATCGCCTTTTTGACGCGCCAATGTTGCTTTTTGGTAGATGTAGCACCAACGCTGAGCAGGTTCAGGTCCAAAGAGCGTTTTTGGGGGGATGTGGAATTCGGCACCCGTCAAAATATGCTCCGCTTCTGAAAACTCTCCGATTTTCATAATATCCGATCTTTCAGCAGAAGAATACTCAGGGTTGAACCCATCAATCACCTGCACACAAGAATCCTGTGTCGGCTGGGTCAAAATAAGGATATTACGCGCATTGGGATAGCTCTCAATACCCCTTCGCTCGCTAAATTGTTGTCGTTCACGTGCAATAATTTTTTCGATCGCTTCATTATTAAGAATGAAAGCATAAACCCCAGGTTGAACCACTTTTTCACTTGTTCCCTCAGGGTAATAAATTTGATTGGCAGGCCCCCAGATAAAATAATCTTCTTCGGTGCTAACGAGGGGGTAATTGACAAGTAACGTTGTTCGCTCACCAAGATGTGGTACACGCCAACTAACCTGCCACCAAAACTCATTCATCGAGGCTGTTTCTGCCGCAAATTTCTGCGTGTTAGCGAAATGTGTCATGCCAGCAATAACGAGCAAAAATGCAAAAAGTGTTTCTTTGAAGTATTTCAAATCCACCAAAAAGATCAGTGCAACCAAAACCATCACTGCTCCGAAAGACCCGGGCAAAGTATAGCGTGAGTAATGCGGAAAACTGACCTGCCGATTAACCATCACGACAGGGATCAGGCTGATGAGCAAACTAATTACCCCAACAAGAAGGGCTTCGCGTTGCCAAGAAGCTTCTTTTTTCTTTGAAAACAAAAGGGCATAAATGCCCCATAATACGAGACCCAGAAAAAGAATATTAATTGCATTCAGTAGCACAGGGTGAATTTGATAAAACTGTGATAATGGAATCGTCCACGCACCAAAAAGGGTTTTGAGAAAATCTTGAACTAAATTCCCTGCCCAAAGGGATAAGCTCTGGAGTGGGTCAGAGAGTAAACCAGAAAGTTGCTTGTCGGTATCAGTTGCCCCGCGCGCACTTGCAAAAAGAAAAAGCCGCCAATATAAAAAAGGGAACGATGCCAACAAAAATAGGATACTTTGCCAAATGATGCGCCAACTCTTCTGGATCCAATTTCCTTCTTTACGCCAAAGGATAATGAAAATAAGCAAAAACCGTAGGGCTTCGATGCCTATATAATATTCCATCAACCCCAAATAAATGCCTCCGAGAAATATGGAGAAAAGGTAAAAGAGGATTTTTTGCCTTTTTTTCTTTGAGAGAATAGCCTTCAAAGTTAGGGCAATGGATAATGGAGCAAAAGCCAAAGCTACTTGATGGGAAAGGTAATCAACGCCGTTCGGATGGGAAAGAAAGCCAGGGTATACCAGAAAAAACAGGGCCATCAAAAAAGTTGGGTGTTTCTCTTTTGGCCAAACAAGTCTTAGCGTCCATAAAAAGCTGATTCCGCTCAGTAACCTAAAGAAATAAGAAGCCAAGTTGTAATATAAGGGGTTTTCTCCAAATGCCCAATATGCTGGCATCATTAGAAAGGCGCGTAGAGGGCGATCTCCACTAAAAATGGTGTGGAAGATGGAAATGCCCTTCACCTTCGCCGCATACATCAAATACCAATCGTCGTGGGTGTAGCCTAATTTATTTACGAAGGGGAGGTATATGAGGGCAGAGACGAAAAAGAGCAAAGCTAATGAGAAAATTTTCTTAGAGATAAGGGGTTCTTTTAACTTTTTCATTTTATTACAAGGTTAGTTTCTGAATAGTTGTGAAGACCGTGCTTTTCTGCTCAACCTAAAATATATTGAGAAAATCTTTCGTATATTTATACCTTATCCGTTCATAAACCAGTGTGCGCCATAGAGATTGATGGCGATACTGGCAATAACCAGCAATTGAAAATGCCAAGGTGTTTTTTTCTTGAAGCCCACGGCGAGCAGAACCATAAGGGGGGTGAGAAAATCGAGAATATATCTGTAGCCAAATTGGTGCGCGCCTGTATTGTGATAAAGGCTGAGTAACCCGACCGTGAGGAAGACAGCTGTCCAAGAACCGATGATCCACCAGTCTTTTGAATAGCGGCGAAAGAGGTAAATGAGAGCAGGTGTGGTCAGAAAGATGCTCATTCCTGTTGCGGAGGGTTCGATGAGCCAGCGTCCATCTGGATTCCAGAATGGCAATTTAAAAAGCATTACTTGTAAGTTAGTGGGGATGAAGTGGGCAGAGAATGTACCCCATGTTTGGACATTATGAACAATTTCTGGTCCTGCGTTAACAGTGACGTAGCCAAAGTCAAAGAAGTTTTCAAAGCGGAGGTAATTATAGATGAGCAAGCCTATGATAGCTAAGCCGATAGAGGGGAGCGTTTTAGCTATCCATTGCACAGCTTCCTTGAGCGTTACTTCTCCATTTTCTTCTTTTTTTATTTGCATGGCTATTGCAAAATAGAAAGAAGAGGTCATTATTCCTGTTGGGCGGGCCATGATAGCAATGGCAATCAGTGCGCCAATAAGCCAGGCAGATCTTTTTCGAAGCGTGGCATAGGCTGCGAGGGCGAGAAATAAAAGTGTGAGAATTTGGCTAAAATACCAGCCGCGCCCGCTGATGCCCATCCAAAGGTGAGGGGTGCCAAAAAGAAACAAAGTGATGAGAATGAAAATGCTGCGCGTAGAAAGGGAAATCCATTTGCGGGCATTGAGTTCTTTTAGAATCAGAAATAAAAGCACGCCGTTTATTGCGCTAGCGACCATCGACAAATAACTTGTGCTGATATTTGCCGCCCCGACAAAATAAGCAAGGGGCATCATTAGAATAGCAGGTAGGGGCGGCATGGGGGCATACCAATTCCCCTTATAGAGAGTTAGGTCATGCGTATAAGGCGGGTTTTCTATGTAGAGTTTCCCTTGTATGAATTGCTCTGCAAGCAAATCGAAAAATGAATACTTAGTTTTGCCAACCCACCCGATCAGGGCGGCGAAATGGGCGTAGAGAAAAAAAATGATAATAAATAATCCGAAAACAGTCAATGCTTGATCCAAACGTGCAATCAGTTGAGAATTACTCTCTTCTTCTGACATAATCGCTCGTAAAAGGATAATGAAAAGGAGATTCGAAAAAAAGAGCCATCCAATAATGCTGCTTAAGCGTGCGCTAAAAGGTTCAAGAAAAGATAAAGGGCGAATAATTGGCGGGATAGAGAGCAACAAAAATGTGGCTGTAAATATCAAAACTGCATATAAGGTGACTATGATGCCGATATTGTATCTTACGATAAGGCCAGAAATTTTCGTTTTTAGTTTTTTCTGCCAACTCCCAAATTCAAATATTGAGAGAAGGATTATGCCGATATTGAAAAGTAGGAGAAACAGAAAAATGAGGGCTATCAATACTCGTGATGTTGATAATCCGAATATAAGTTGATTGTTTGGCTCTGAGCGCGGCAGAACGAAAATGACAAATAGAATCATCCCAACGATGGCATTTACCCCTAGAGAAATGGGGATGATGTTTTTTTCTTTTAGGTGAAATTTTCTGGAACGGAAAGACATGTGTTTTCCTTGATACGAATTGCGCGATACTTAAGGAGCACTAAAATCATAACGGTATACAGAGGCACCTTCTACATTATATTGCTCTTCTATGCTTCCGTATTGGTTCAAATATTCGACATAAAAAGTTTCCATATCACCTTCGCAGCCCCCACAATCAACAATATGAGAAAAGATGACCCAAACGCGGCTATGTCCGTTGAGTTTGTTGTTAACATGTTTATAAAATTGTGTAAGGGCTTGTGTATTGCCTAAATCCAGCCCAGTGATGATGCTTTCTCCTTCTAGTCCGTAAAAGGGGGCGTAATAATTAAAGGAAGGGCGTGCACCGTGATATATATAGACTATGTCATCTTCATTTCTGTTTTCGCTGACGTACGTCAAGACAGGTTTAATATGTGCTCCCAATCTCGGAGAAAGAAAATTATCAATGGCTCCATTTACAGGAGTCCAAGCTATGAATAGAACAAGAGCAAAATAAGTAATAATTGCTGCGTTGTGATTCCACTGATTAATAAATATGTAGATACGCCCAGCTCCCTCGGCGAGGAGCAAAATGATGATAGGGATTAAGAACAGAGCCAAACGCCCACGAATGGGATAGATTTGCATAGCGGAAGCTAGAGAAACGATGGAAACAGGGACAATGATGATGAGAGCCTTATACCAATCTTTAAAGAAATAAGATATAACCCCGATAATAATTAGCGCGGTAGAAAGCCAAAGAAGTTTTTCACTATCTAATCCCCAAGATGTACTCTGCAATAAGGATGTATAGGTTTTGATGAACCATCCCCAATCTTTCCATGGTGGGATGGGCATAAAGGCATTTCGCCAATAATGTTTCAACGATTCGTCTGCTGCTAGAGAGCGTAGCGAGATGAGATATGTGGAGCCGAAAGAAACTATCCACACGACACCCATGCCCAACATCCAGGAAAGACGTGTGTAGCTTTTTTTGAGAAACTTTTCAAGGGCAAGTACCAAGCCAATTCCTGCGGCGACAAAAGCCCCCGGATGAGATATCCAAATAAGAAAAAAGCCAACAACAGCAAGCATGATAATGTCTTTTTTCTTTGCATCTTCTCCAAGAGAACGAAAGGCTAGGTAAATCAATAAGACGACTGCCATAACATCGCTGGCGTATTGTTTTAGGTCAGAGGCGTAATATACCAAAGACCACGAAGTTGCGAAGATAAGCAAGAAAAGGTACCCGCCTACGCCAAGGTATTCTTTGGCAAGACGATAAGCAAGATAGGTTGCGAGCAAACCTGAAAGGATTGGGATAAGACGCAAAATATAATCTTCGTTCCCGAAAAGGAGGGTGAAGGTTTTTGTTATGAGCAAAAATCCGATCGGTGCGCCTTGATCGTAATCCAAAGGTTGGAGGAGTTCTGCAAAAGTACGATTAATGATATTAAGTGCGAGATTGGCTTCGTCGTGCCAAAGAGAGCGATTGGCGATATATTGTTGTAAACGAAAAATGACCCCCAAGGAGATCAGCGTCCACCAAATATAATCTGACTTGAGAAAGAATTTCAGCCGATTCCACAAAGAGCACATAGTATCCTATTTCTTCTTTTAAAAAAACATTTAAAATAGTCTCAGCAATTCCAAATTGGGACGAATTTGAGACAAGTATGCTCATCACGGAGTCATATTTGGAATTGCTAAAATTGCCTTCCTATAGTTTATATTGTACTCTAATCACGGCATAACCCTGCCACAATTTGTATGCAATACTCTTTTTTTTAGTAAAAAGAGATTGACTTGAGCCAATCTCTTTACTATCAAGGAAAATCTGTTTTTGCTCTTACCTTCCCCTTCTCTTCCTTTTCTTCTTTTCAGGAGATGGGGAGATCGCGGGGGCAATTTTATAATTTTCTGCCCATTTTTCAGCAAAGGGAACTTTCAGAACTTTATAGCGAACCAAGAGCATTATCACGCCAACAAGAGCCATCACTCCTGCAACAACGCGCGTGATGCTCGTATCCGTTCCGGGGATGCGAGGTTGATCGGGGCGGAAGGCTTCGAGGAGGACACGCCCGATCCCTGCGAGGATCAGCCATGCAGAAAAAGCTGTGCCTGGTTTATCTTTTTCAGGGTTACGACGGAGCCACCACAAGATCAATCCTGCGGCGAGGAAGTTCCAAATCATTTCGTAGGCAAAGGCTGGATGAAAACGTGTCGATTCTGGGAAAAGACTCATATCGCTGTATTGAGAGAGACGATGTGATGAATCAATCGGGATTCCCCACGAAAGTGTGGTCGGTTGCCCATAAAGTTCCTGATTAATGAAGTTGGCTGGGCGCGCAACGGCTTGCCCGATCAGAGCGGCTGGCGTGAGGGCATCGAGGAGTAACCAGAGATCAAGTTTGTGTTTTCTAGCATACCAATATAAAGCTGCCGCACCAAATAACAGCCCCCCGTAAAAGTGCAAGCCACCTTGAGGGATATTAAGTATCTGACCGGGATTCTCCATATAGTAGGGATTCCCGCCCAAGGTCGCGTTCGCCACGTACCAGAGACGCGCACCCAAAATCCCAACGGGAAGCAGGATGACAAGCGCATCCCAGAGATACTCTGCATTTTCTCCACGACGGGCCATCTCTTTTGATGCAACCCATGTTCCAGCTAGCGCACCAGACATGACAAGAACGCCATACCAGCGTAGTGCAAATTCTATACTACCGATATTGAATGAAAAGATAACAGGATCAATCATAAACACCTCTTTATTTTGAATGGGCGGATTATATCATCGCTTGCCTAGGGGATTTATGCTATGCCTTACTTTTTCCCCAGAATTTTCTCTAATTGGTCTTCTTTTTTCACGCGCATCCGAATAGCGATGGGAGCATCTAAAAAGCGTTGAATAGCACTTTCGATTAAGTCAGGGTTGTAATGGTCGCGATACATATCCAGTATTGTTACCCTTTCACCTTCATATTTTTCTACACGAACAGAGTCTCCGGTTTGGACGCTGCCGTCTTTTAACACACGGCAATAGAGACCGGGACGCTCTGCCTTACGAAATTTCTTTACAAACTGTGAGTCTTCCATACGGGCGGAAAAAGTTTTACACGGTATTCGCGGCGCGGATACTTCTAAACTGACTTCGCCGATATGTAGAATATCGCCAATGAAAAAATTCGCACTCTCAAGCTCGCTAATCGTTAGATTCTCGCCGAAGACGCCGGGAGAAAGCTCGCGTCCCAGTACCTTTCACCACCAATCATAATCAGTATCTCCATAAATATAGACAGCTTGGTCAACGCCACCATGATGTTTTTTGCTCATGATGACATCGCCTTCTAACCCCGATCTGCCAATTTCTACGCTTTTGTTAGTAGGGATTTTGAAAATGCCGGTTTTTTCTTTATAGAGTTTTCGTTGAACAGTTCCTGCTTTACCAATATTAACGCTAATGAGTTTCATTTATAACTCCGCTTATAATTTTAGAAAAAGATAGCCTTTTATGGAATAAGAATGGCTGTAAAGATGATACCCCAAAGCTATGAGTGTTGTTGAGATAGTGATTAGAAAGTAAGCGCCTAAGACATCTGCGAGTGAATTATTATTTTAGGACGAATGAAAAGAATAAACTCTTACCCTCCCCCCAAAACATCTTCCTTAGAACACTTTGGTTGATTTCACATAAAAAAGCACTCTGCGCAGAGTGCTTTTTTATGAATATGGGTTTCTAATTTGAGATTATTTTATTCACTTACATAGATTGTCTCAAAGGGAGAATCAATTTCACATACTACAATATTGTCAAAGGTATAAACAGAATTTGATCCATCAAACAAATGCACCTCCAATCCAATTGTTCCTGGCTCCATAAGTTGTGGGTCTGTATAAGAATTTTTCTTTTCACCATCAACCCATACTTCTGTTGTCTCACCAAAGGTGCTGATTTCAAAGAGGTACCACTGCTCTTCTTGGGGGCTAAAAGAGGAGCCGCTAACACTAAAGTGACCAACCTCATAATGCAAACGAGAGAGATCAAGCATAGCGGGGCCCCCATACTGAATAATATAACGCCAGTCGCCAGTTTCGGTCCCAGCATGGCGCCAGTTTAAGAAGGCATCATTATCATTGCCAACGATTTTTGTTCTTAGTCGCCAGACAGCATTGCTATAAGGTTCTAAACCCTCATAAAAGTAACTGTCGGTTGCGAAATTAGCGGCCTGAGAAGCAGTGAGAACAAAATTGCCAGGCTCATCCTCAACAAGTGCCCAACCATTCTGCGCATTGAATTCTAATGCAGCAGTAATATTGCTCCAGCCTTGAGCCTTGCCATCCTGGAAATCTTCGATGAGTAAAGGTTTTTCTCCTTGGGCACAGGCTTCTGAGGGCAATAGACCAAAAGGATCGCGCTCCAAAGTAAACTTAACTTCGTTAGCACCACGTTCAATGGTCTGAGATAATTCTCCTGAAAAATATCCCTGCCCCTGAACTGAAAGGGAAATCATTTCTTCGGGCAAATTCCCCCATGAAACCTGACCATTTTCATCACTAGATTGGGTTGCTTTTTCATCTTCTTCACCCAACTCAGCAAGCATAACAGAGGCACCTGAGATTGGATTACCGTCTGCATCTACTACCGTAAAAGTTAAATCATAAGGGATTGGCGTTGGTGTTGATGTTGGTAATGGCGTAGAAGTTGGCTCAGGAGTTGCTGTCCACGTCGAGGCAGTCATGGTTGCAATTTCTTCTGGTGAAGGTCCACACCCTGCAAGAAACACCATAACAAAGATAAGTAGAAAAAAAACAGTGTGATTAGGTTTCATTTTGTCCTCCTTGACAAATCTCTTTTTGGATAGCATATAAGCAGTAATGCTAATAGAGAGATCCCTCTATACTATTTAGTATACAGAATATAGAATTCAGATACAAGAGAAAAATGGGGAATTCCATTATAATCTTCCTCATGAACACCCTCTATCTTGTCGCCACCCCGATTGGTAATCTTGAAGATCTCTCCCCTCGCGCTGAGCGGATTTTGCGTGAAGCCCATCTCATCGCCGCGGAAGATACGCGCGTGACCGGGAAGTTGCTTGCCCACTTCAAGATCTCCACAGCCCAAACCAGCTATTACGAACATAATAAGCTCAAGAAACTCGACCGCGTTCTCACCGCATTGAATGAAGGTGACATCGCCCTTGTCTCGGATGCTGGAATGCCAGGGATCAACGATCCCGGTTATGAGTTGGTGAAGGCAGCCCTTGCGGCGGGACATGAAGTTAGCCCCATCCCAGGCGCATCCGCGCCGATAGCGGCCTTGGTTGCTTCGGGGCTGGCTACTGATTCTTTTCTCTATCTTGGCTATTTGCCGCGTAAAAGTAAAGAGCGACGGGATAAATTGGCAGAAGTAAAAAATCAACCCTATACGCTGATTTTCCTTGAATCACCACATCGGGTTTTGAAGGCCTTGGCTGATATTGAAGCGGTTTTGGGAAATCGTCAAATTGCAGTGGCGAGAGAGTTAACGAAGATGTATGAGGAGTTCTTTCGTGGTGATACGGTTTCGGCACGAGAGCATTTTGAAATTAACAAACCACGCGGGGAGTTTACTTTGGTGGTAGCAGGTAAAAAGCTGGAAGATGCTCAATGGACGGAAGCAAGCCTAAATATCGCGATCGATGCGGGGATCGCCGAAGGCGAGTCCCCATCCGCATTGGCAAAACGTTTGGCAAAAGAATCTGGCTGGGCAAGAAGAGATGTCTATAATCGCATTTCTCTGATAAAATAGCCCCCATAAATTATTCGAACTAAGGAGAAAAAATGTCTGAAAAAGAAGGTACGACTTTTCACAACGAAGATGCGATTTTTCGCATTGCGATGTGGTCAAATATTGTCGCATGGATTGGTTTGGTTTTATCGCTGTTAATGTTTGGAAGCACGATCTATAATATCACCTCAAATTGGGCGATGGTTTCACAATCTTTGCCCCCAGGATTTTTTGAGAAAGTAGCTGCATTTTCTGGTGTTTTCTCGGAGCCTGTACTTGGTGGTGTCTTTGTTTTTCTTGTTCTGCGTGGTCTTTCACAGGGTCTTTACCTTGCGATGGATTTCTATATGGACGACGAAGAAGGCGAAGAAGAGTAAACTGAGAAGAATTAAGTTAGCTTAATTTCATAAAAAAGCTGCCCGATAAAATATCGGGCAGCTTTTTTTGTTTTTAATCTATATATTTATTCCTGAGATGTGCGTTGCATCTGCTTTTAATACATTGCACATCGGGCAAGAGCCTTTAGAGATCCGAATAGAAATTTTTTAACACAAATTACGCGAATTTAGCGAATGTCACAAAAAAAATCTAAACTTCGTATTTTTCACCTTTTTCGCGCCTTTCGCGTTAATAAAGAGATTATGGAATAAATCTTATAACTCTCTCAAAAATTCCAACAGAACACGATTAAATCCATCAGGATGTTCAACGGGCGTAGCATGTCGTGAATCTTCGATAACGGCTACACGTGCGTTGGGCATCTTTTTTGCGTAGGCTTCTTTTTCCGATACAGGGGTGTAATCTTCATCGGCTGCGACAATCAAGGCCGAGCAGGCGATTTCACCCAAGCGATCCTCTACAGACCAACCTATCCCGGCATGAAAAGATGCCATATAAGAAGGCTTGTGATTCTTTGCCCAGCTTTCTACAAAATCGTTTAGCAGCCCTTTTTGCTCAGGCTTAATAAATATTTTTTCACCAAGCACTTCTCCTATTTTTCGCATACTGAAAAGCCTGAAAATAATGGCGCGCTGAATATACCCTTTCCAATCTTGCCAGGTTTTCATGCGCATATCTGCCCATGAGTTTACGATGGTCAGAGAATGCGTTCTTTCAGGGTAATCGACTGCAAATTGAAAAGCTATCCAGCCGCCCATCGAAAGCCCAACGATATGCGCTTCTGATACGCCCAAACCATCAAGCAAGGCTGCCAAATCTTTTGCAAAGAGCGGCACACTATAGGGGCCTTTTGCTTTTTCACTTTGCCCATGCCCACGCACATCGTAGACAATCGTTTGAAAATGCTCAGGGAAAAAAGCCTGCTGAAATTGCCAATCCCCGCTGCTGGAGCCAAGCCCATGCACAAAGACCAGTGCTTCGCCCTCGCCTGAAACTTCATAATAAGTGCTGGTATTTCCAGTCTGCATTTTCGGCATTATTTTTCTCCTTGCCACTCGGCGATCAATCGCTCAAAATAATCATCAAGATAGCGCAGGCGTTCGTCGGCGATGGCTCGGGCGGTGGGGGTGTGCATCCGCTCGGGCAGTTTTCTCAATTTGAAGAGATGCTCATGGTACGCGCTGTGTTTTTCGCCTTCAATTTTTTGCCAGCTTTCCAGAAATTTTGCCGAAGGTTTTTCATAAAAAGGCGTCCCCGCGATAGCGGCATAACCAATTACACGCGCTACACCCACTGCACCGATCGCATCCAATTTATCGGCGTCGAAGATGATCTTTGCCTCGAGCGTTTTAGGCTTTTCTGCCGGATTGCGGAATCTATGTGCCAAAATACAATGTTGGACAGCTTCGATTTTTTCCTGCTCCCAATCTTTTTCTTTAAGAACCGCCGCAGCGAACTTGGCCGAGGCTTGGTGATGTTCCAACCGGCCGGATTCTGAGCCCGGGTCGCTTCCCTGCGAATCGTGCAAAAGAGCAGCCGCACGGACAATTTCCAAATCTGCACCTTCAGCTTTGGCAAGGCGTTCGGCCATGCGGTAAACGCGCATGATATGGTCAAAATTATGAACGGCATCGGTCTCCTGATACCAAGTGCGGGCTTCTTCTATTTTTAGTTTCAAAAGGGTTTACCTGCCAACGCTGCTCCAATGATCCCTGCCTGATTAAAAGTTTCGGCGATGACGATCTCCGCCTGTACGTTTAAATAAGGCATGAACTTTTCATGCTTTTTACTCACGCCACCGCCTAAAATGATCAGGTCTGGCCAAACTAATTTTTCGAGATGATCCAAGTAGATATCGAGCCTTTTCCCCCATTTCTTCCATGATAGATTTTCCTGCTTTCGAATGGCATCAGACGCCATTAATTCAGCTTCTTCGCAGTCGATCTCAATATGCCCCAATTCTGTATTTGGCAGCAATATGCCATTTGTGAATATGGATGTGCCCAGCCCTGTACCGATAGTGACCAAGAGCACCACCCCCATACGATTTTGCCCTGCGCCAAAAGTCATTTCGGCTAATCCGGCAGCATCGGCATCATTGATCGCATTCACAGGGCAACCCGTAACTTCGCTAAAGAGCTTTGCGGCATCTGTGCCAATCCAACTGGTATGAACATTGGCGGCAGTCCGCGTCACGCCCTGCTGTACCACACTGGGAAATCCACAGCCAATAGGCCCTTCCCACTCGAAATATTTGGCGATCTCTGCCACTGTCTTTGCAACCGCTTTAGGTTTTGCTGGCTGCGGTGTCGGGATGCGGTAACGCTCCCTCAGCATTTCCCCTTTTTCAATATCTACGGGCGCGCCTTTGATGCCGCTCCCGCCAATGTCGATGCCTAGCACTTGCATTAACTCTCCTTATACTCTTTTGCAAGAGCAGTTTTTTGTTTTTCTTTGGTCTCTTTCCACAGGATACCCTTCTCTGTACCCGAAACTCTTTCTTCGTATTTACGGGAAGCTCGCTTGAGTACATTTTCCAGTTTGATGCCCTTTTCTTTTTCGAGCGCAAGAACGAGATTTAGATAATCCCAAAGCACATCGCCAAGCTCATCTTCGAGATAGGGCTTGCGGTCTTGGGCGATCTCTTCTGCAACTTCTTGTACTTCTTTTTTTATTTCTTCGATATAGGTGCTTGAGCCATTTGACCAAGGATTGGTTTGGTCAAAAAGGTTTTTTCTGTGAGCGATGTTTACGAGATTATCAAAGAATTTCATTGAAAATATCCCAACGCCAGCCGCAAGCGTTCTTCGATGTCTTTTGGGGCATCTTTGGGGATGGACTGAATCGCGGTTTGGGCTTCGACGACGCTGTATCCCAGCGCGGTGAGGGCAGCGAGCACTTCTCCATCGGTGTCGGACATGGAGGCAACTTGCTCGAGGGCATCGGTTGGTTTGAGTTTATCTTGAAGCGAGAGAACGATGCGTTGGGCAGTTTTCTTTCCCACGCCAGGGACGCGGTTAAGGATATCAAATTCTTCGTTGAAGACAGCTCTTTTAATGGTATCAAGTGAAAGGGAGGAGAGAATCGCCAATGCTAGTTTGGGTCCGACCCTGTTCACGCTCAGAAGAAGCGTATAGAGGTCACGGTCGCCTTGAGATTCAAATCCAAATAAAGACATGGCATCTTGGCGAATCACAAAATGGGTATAAAGAAAAATGCTCTCGCCCACATTCATCTGCTCACGCAAAGTAGCGGGGACGTGGACGCGCATCCCGACGCCGCCGACTTCGACGATAAGGGAGTCTTCTTCTTTGATGGTGATTTCACCGCGTAGGGTTGCGATCATATTTTGCTCCAGTTATGTGAAGACCCGAAAGGATTCAATTGTGCCGTGATAAAACAGATTTTACGCATTCAAAACTTTCTGATTATAAAAGCGTCCTAATAAAACCTTTCGGGTCTCATAACATTAGATTAAAAGTGCTGTGCCGATGCCAACCGCCAACATCATCAAAATGGCAAATAGTAAGGGTTTACGCAGGGCTTTGCCACCCATTGCGAGGGCGATGCCCCCCTTAACCGCAGTATTTGACATGGTAGCGAGGATGATGGCGAGGGCGGCTTTTGGCATTTCAATCACGCCCGTTTTGCTGAGTTCTGCCATCGAAAGGGTGATGGCATCTACATCGGCAACGCCAGAAATGATACTTGAAAGATAAAGCCCTGTATCGCCGAGATACATTTGTGCTGCTCGTGAAATGAGAAGGACAAGCCCGTATAGGAGACCAAATTTAATCGCTGAACCTAAATCGAAGGGGTTTGAAAATTCGACATCGGCTTTTTCGGCGGTGCGTTGGGAGAAAAAAAGGTAAAGACAATACGCTAAGCCAACCAGCCCGGACGCTGTGACTGGAATCCAGACCAGTTTTAGGAGAGGCTGATAGACAACGCCAACTTCAACAAGAACGCGGGCGAACATGACTGTCCAAGCGACTGTGATGGCGAGAGCAAAAGGTTTTGAGAGTTCGGGTTCTCGTTTGCTGCGCTCTGAAAAGCTCAAGGTAACGGCGGTGCTGGAAACCAAGCCGCCGAGAAAGCCGGTGATGCCAATTCCCTGTTCGGGACCGATTACTTTGATGGCAACATATCCCAAGAAACTAATGCCTGAAATAAAGACGACCATCAACCAGATTTTGAAGGGATTGAGCACATCAAAAGGAGGGGGCAGAAAACTCTCGTTGGGGAGCACTGGCAAAATGATGGCAGAGATCACAGCAAGTTGCAGCGCGGCGGAAAGATCTTCTCTCATCAGCGAGCGAGCAAAACGATCCGTTTCTAATTTTAGTGAGAGCAAAACGGTGGTTGCGATGCCTACAGCAAGAGCCAGCGTGAGGTAGCCCCAATAAGCTAAAGCTCCTGCGGTAATAGCGACCACAATGGCGACTTCGGTTGTTAGCCCCATCTGCCCTTTGCGGGCATCAACCAGATAGGCAGCTGTGATAAATGCGCCCAAAACGAGAATAATGCCGACAAAAGCCAGCGCAGAATCAAGCTCATCGGCAGCCATCGCGGCTAATGCACCAGCAAGCCCAAATAAGGCAAAGGTGCGCTCGCCAGCAATAATATTACGTTCAGAGCCACCGTGAGCAAATTCGCGTTGTAGTCCGATCAAAAATCCAATTGCTAAAGCCACCCCAAATCGTAGAAAAAGGTCTGCGTTTTCCATTCTTGGATTTCTCCTTCTATAGCAGAAACTCGGTTTTTCTTTTTCGCTTGGGATATTTTTTGCCAAAAATCATCCTCTTTCACGAAAAAGATTTTCTAGCCGATAAAAACCGAGTTTCTTAGCGTTTTATTTGTCAATCATATCTCTTTGTATGAATATGCGTAATTGCGACAGCCAGCGCATCCGCGGCATCGTCTGGACGAGGGATATCATCCAGCTCGAGGAGCATCCGTACCATCTCTTGGACTTGGCGTTTCCCTGCGCCTCCGTAACCTGCTACCGCTAATTTAATTTCGTTGGGGGTGTATTCAGCAGGCTCCATCCCCGCTTGGGCGAGGCCAAGCATTACCACCCCACGTGCCTGCCCCACTGCGATGGCGTTTGTCACATTCCGCTGAAAAAACAACTTCTCCACCGCGCAGCGTTCTGGCTGATGGAGAAGCAAAAGTTGTTTGAGTTCGTCGTAAATTGAGACAAGCCGTTCGTGAGCAGGCATTTTTGCTGGCGTTGTGATGACGCCATACGCAACCGCTTCAAGACTATCATCATCACGCTGACGGACAAAGCCGTAGCCAGTGGTCGCGGTGCCAGGGTCGATGCCGAGCACTAAACTCATATTTATGCCGCTTCGAGAGCAGCCATTGCCTCATCAGAGATGGTCATATTATGGTAAACGTTCTGCACATCATCCAGTTCTTCAAGGTTTTCAACCACCCTAAGCACCTGAAGGGTATCATCTACGTCCAATCCCATTTCCTGTTTGGGTTCCATGCGTAAGCCAGCATCATCGGGTTGAACATTCGCGACACTTAAGGCTTCACTAATATCTTTAAAGCTATTGACGGGCGCAATGATCTCGATCATATCACCGTCTTGGGTAACATCGTCTGCGCCAGCTTCAATGGCTAGTTCAAAAGCAGAGTCAAAGTCCATTTTCTCTTCGGAAAAATTGAAGAAAGTGATGCGGTCAAATTGCCACATAACAGAACCATTTTCACCGAGACTACCGCCTGCTTTATCTAATCCGTGTCGAATTTCAGCAACGGTACGATTTTTATTTTCGGTCAAACATTCTAAAATAACAGCCACACCTTTGGGCGCGTAACCCTCGTAGGTTACTTCGTCAAAGACAACGCCGTCTTTATTATCGCCTGTGCCACGCTTGATAGAGCGTTCGATATTATCTTTGGGCATATTGCCAGTTTTGGCTTTGTCTATCGCCAGACGCAGACGAAAATTCATTTCAGGGTCGCCGCCACCTTCTCGTGCGGCAATCACGATTTCACGGCTTAATTTAGTAAAGGCGGCTCCGCGCTTTGCATCAGCCAAACCTTTTTTACGTTTAATGGTCGACCATTTTGAGTGTCCAGACATGGGTATTTCTCCTTCTTTTTATCTTTGCCCCCATCCTAGCCTTCCCCCAAAGGGAGAAGGAATTATTCTCTCTTGGGGAGAGAGAATAAAGAGGGGCAGGTGAATGCTTGTTTTTTATTGGGTTCTCCCTATTATAACGGTGCGAAGGGGGTTTGTGAAGCAGCAGAGAGAATCGCTAGGGTTTACGCATGAAATTAAAACGGATATTTTTGGATCAGAGATTAGTATTTTTTCCTGTTTCGTGCGGGGCTAAAGCCACCTTCTTAGTTCATGGAAGTCCTAGCGGGCTGGAATCGAGTCGGATTTATTCGACTTTCATGCTCTGATGCAAGGGTTTATCTCGCCCCGAGCCGATTTGCAAAGAAAATCTTATTTCATGCGTAGGTCTTGAGATAACCGCTAATCTAGTGATTTTTCGCTAAAAATAAGGGCGCGATACTTTGCATCGCGCCCTTAAAAATACTTGTGTAAATTAGTGGTTATACCACCTTGCGTCCTTTCTTTCTCTCCGGTTTCCCCATCGCGGCATCCAAGGCTTGATGAATGGAACGTGCTTCAATAATTTGAATATCCTTTGTCCACGGTTCTGCTTTGCGGAGACGTTTTGGGACGATGGCAATTTTGAAGCCAAGTTTTGCGGCTTCTCGCAAGCGGAGGGGCATTTGCGAGGGCATTCTCAACTCACCTGCCAGCCCTAACTCGCCGATCAGAACCGCGTCTGCGCGGACGGGTTTATCACGCATAGAGGAGGCAATTGCTGCGGCAACGGCCAAGTCTGCAGCGGGTTCGTCTACTTTTAATCCGCTGACAATATTGACGAAAATATCTTGTTCCGAAAGATTAAGCCGCGCTCGCCGTGATAATACTGCTGCAATCAAGAGCAAACGATTGAAGTTGACTCCGTTTGGCGTGCGGCGGGCATTGCCAAAATTGGTTGGGCTGGTTAATCCCTGCACCTCCACTAAAAGCGGACGCGTGCCTTCCATTGTGACAGCCACAGATGAGCCGGGGGCATTCACCATTCTTTCTGCTAAAAATGCTTCTGAGGGATTGCTTACTTCGACCAATCCACGTTCGTGCATTTCAAAAACGCCTACTTCTGCGGTTGCACCAAAGCGATTTTTCACCGAGCGTAAAAGTCTATAGGCTTGGTAGCGGTCGCCTTCGAGGTGTAAAACGGTATCTACGATATGTTCTAATACGCGCGGACCGGCGATTGTGCCTTCTTTGGTGACGTGCCCGATGATGAAAACTGAAATCCCGCTGGTTTTTGCTAATTCACGTAATTGCGATGCACATTCTCGAACCTGTGTGACCGACCCAGCCGATGATTTTGATTCAGCGATATAAGTGGTCTGGATAGAATCTACAATAAGCAAGGTCGGTTTGACTTCGCGAACGTGCTCCATGATCGATCCCAGATTTGTTTCTGTGACAAGAAATAAATCTTTTGGAAGGGGAGCGGGAGTAGCATTTTGCTCCCCGGCATTATTTTGTGATGAGATGCGTGTTGCACGCATTTTTATCTGGCGCTCTGATTCTTCGCCAGAAACGTATAAAACGCGATGCTTATCCGCCATCCCCATGGTCATTTGCAGTAATAAAGTTGACTTCCCTATACCGGGATCACCTCCAATTAGCACAATTGATCCGGGTACGATTCCCCCGCCCAAAACACGGGCGAATTCGCCTATGGGTACATGGATGCGGTCTTCGGCACCTGTGTCAATATCCGGTAATCGACGCGGCTTCGAGCGTCCGCTTAATCCGCGTACAGGAGCACTTATATTTTCTTCATCACGCATGATCTCTTCGACCATGCTGCCGAAGGCTTCGCATTTGGGGCATTTGCCCATATATTTGGGCGATGTGCCGCCACATTCGTTACATACAAAACGGGTGAGTGTTTTTGCCATAATTTATTTCTCGTTTTTTGGGGATAAGTTATGTTCAAAGTATAACAGAAATTATGTTCTTTTTTTCAAACCTATACGCGCAAATATTATCAAAATCTTTTTCAACGCGAATTACACAAATTGACGAATGACACGAATAAAAACCGAATTTAAAAAAATTCGCTCATTCGTGTTTGAATTAAGAGACACTATTTTCTTGCTAACAACATCTACACGCTCGCTCCACGAACTCTAACGAGAAACTTATACCACCCAACTATAATAACCTCCTACTCACGGAGGTATTCTTATGGGTTTTCACAGTGCTGGCTGGTACGCCTATCTACGCTATGACGAAGATCAGGATCAACCGACAATTACGCGCGAATTGCTTTTGCGTGCTTGGGGAATAGCTAAACCTTATCGCTTGCAATCTCTGGGATTGCTTTTCACTATTTTGATGATTTCAGGAATCACGCTGATTTCCCCTTTATTATATAGAGACTTAATTGACAACGCCATACCCAATGGAGATTTTACGCGCCTAAATTGGCTCGCGTTGGGGATGATCGGCGTGCCGCTCATCAATGGCGTGATCGGCATTTTTCAACGCCGCCTAAACTCGCAAATTGGCGAAGGCGTTATCTACGATCTGCGCCGCGCCCTTTATAGCCATTTGCAGCGCATGTCTCTGCGATTTTTTACCCAAACCCGCACCGGCGAGTTGATGTCTCGGCTAAATAATGATGTCGTCGGCGCGCAGCGCGCCATCAGTAATACGATGGTTTCCATTATTTCAAATCTTGTTTCGCTGGTCGCCACGCTGGGGATTATGCTGGCACTTGAATGGCGACTGACTCTCTTGGGGCTCATCATCTTGCCCTTCTTCATTTTACCCGCTCGCAGGATCGGAAAAACGCTGCGGGGTCTCACCCGTCGGTCAATGGAAATGAATGCCGAGATGAATGCCACCATGAACGAGACTCTCAATATCAGCGGTGCTTTGCTGGTCAAATTATTTGGGCGCGAAAAAAGCGAGTTTGCCCGTTTCAGCCGAGATGGCGCATCCGTGCGCGATATTGGTATCCGCTCGGCAGTCGTCGGGCACTGGTTTTTCATGATCCTGAGTGTGGTCAGTGCGGTCGGCTCAGCTGTTGTCTTTTGGGTTGGCGGCCATCTCGTTTTGCAGGGCGCTTTCACCATCGGCACCATCGTCGCTTTCGGCACTTATCTCACGCAACTCTATGGCCCGCTGATGGCGCTCACCAACGCGCAGGTAGAAATTGCGCAGAGCATGGTCAGCTTTGAGCGCGTCTTTGAAGTGCTCGATATCCCCGTCGAAATTGACGAGAAAAAATCTGCTCAAGCACTCCAAAAAGTGGATGGCGAGATCGTTTTCGACAAGGTCTCTTTTGCCTACGAAGGCTTGGGCAAGGGCAATAAAATCGGATTGGATGAGATCGCGCGCTTCACTTGGGGGGGCAGCGAAGCCCATCTCAGAAAGCGTGGCAAGCAGAAGGATGAGAGCGATTCGCCCGCGACCTCAACAGGGTCGGCGCTTCAATGGGCATTACGAGACGTCAGCTTTAGTATAAAACCCGGTCAACTCGTCGCCCTCGTTGGCCCCAGCGGTGCAGGCAAATCTACGACCACCTATATGATTCCCCGCTTATACGACCCCACCGAAGGGATGATCCGCTTGGATGGAGAAAATATCCGCGATCTGAAACTCAATTCGCTGGCTGAAAATATCGGCATGGTCACGCAAGAGACTTATCTCTTCTACGATACGATCGGTGCCAATCTGCGCTATGCCTGCCCCGATGCAACTGCCGAAGAAGTTGTTGCGGCCTGCAAAACGGCTAATATTCACGACTTTATCGCTGGCTTAGAAGATGGTTACGATACCGTCGTTGGTGAACGCGGATACAGACTCAGCGGCGGTGAACGTCAACGTGTGGCGATAGCGCGCGTTGTGCTCAAAGACCCCCGCATCCTCGTGCTGGATGAAGCCACATCCCACCTTGATTCCCTCTCCGAAGAACTGATCCAGAACGCCCTGCAAGAAGTGATGAAGGGACGCAGCAGCCTTGTCATTGCACATCGTCTTTCCACGATCTTGGCAGCAGATAAAATTCTGGTCATGGAAGGTGGGCGTTTGGTCGAGCAAGGCACTCACGATGAATTACTCGCAAATAGCGGTTTATATAAAGAACTCTACGAAACGCAGTTTAAGACAGTTTGATAGCTAAATTATGCACTAAAAAAAGAGCCGCGCCAAGTAAAATTGGCGCGGCTCTTTTTCTTTTGACCGTAGACTGTGGACTATGGACGGTTTTTTTTTACGGTCAACCATCCACTGTCTATTGTCTTGGCTGCCACGTCTCCATAAGGGGAGCAAGCCCACCCCACGAAAGAAACGATGGGGTACACTCCGTTTCACGGGGCTAAAACACACGCGAAGCGGTACGTCATCCCATAAATCAGTATTCAGTTACCAGTGGGATTAAAAAGGAGACTTTCATTATGAAAGTCTCCTTCTGGCCTACTGAATACAGCCCTACTGATTACTGGATCAGTCCATGTGATCAATCATTGCCTGACCAAACTCGGAGCATTTGACTTTGGTTGCGCCATCCATGAGACGATCGAAATCGTAGGTGACGGTTTTGGCGGCGACTGCGCCTGTCATGCCTTTGAGGATCAGGTCGGCGACTTCGTGCCAGCCCATATAGCGGAACATCATCTCACCAGAGAGAATGACAGAGCCGGGGTTGACTTGGTCGAGGTCGGCGTATTTGGGGGCGGTGCCGTGTGTGGCTTCGAAGATTGCGCGACCGGTGACGTAGTTGATATTTGCACCGGGGGCGATGCCCATCCCGCCGATTTGGGCAGCGAGTGCGTCTGAAAGATAATCGCCGTTAAGGTTCATGGTGGCGAGCACATCAAATGATTTTGCGCGGGTAATGGTTTGCTGGAAAACGATATCGGCAATCGTATCGCGGATATTGAGCTTGGTTTTCCATTTTCCGTTGCCGTGCGTGTCCCAGAGAGCGAGAGCTTCTTCAACTTCGGCGAGAATTTCTTTTTGCTTGTCTGGAGCCATCATGTCGAAGCCCGGGTCAATTGCTTTGGCATTTTCTTCAACGGTCATATCAGGGTTGGATTCTTTGTTGCCTAAAATCCAGGTTTCGCGTTCGGTGACGATATCGTTACGGAATTCGCCTTTGGCGATTTCATAACCCCAAGCACGGAATGCGCCTTCAGTATATTTCATGATATTGCCTTTATGAACAAGGCTAACATCTTTGCGCTTATTTTCTAATGCCCATTGGATGGCAGCGCGCACGATGCGGGCAGTACCTTCTTGAGAAACGGGCTTGATGCTGATCCCGGCTGTGTCGGGGAAGCGGAATTTATCGTATTGTTCAGGGAAATTTTCTTTGAGCATACCCATAAATTTCTTGTTTTCGTCTGTGCCATACTCAAATTCTGCGCCGGTGTAAATATCTTCGGTATTTTCACGGAAGATGACCATATCTACATATTCGGGGTGCTTCACGGGGGAGGGGACACCTTCGATATATTGAACAGGGCGTTGGCAAACATAGAGATCGAGCATTTTACGCAAGGCAACATTCAAAGAACGGATGCCGCCACCGATGGGGGTCGTGAGGGGTCCTTTGATGCCGATCAGGTATTCGGTGAATGCTTCAATAGTTTCTTCAGGAAGCCATTCGCCACTCATATCGTGGGCTTTTTCGCCTGCGTAAACTTCCATCCAGTGAACTTTGCGTTTGCCGCCATAAGCTTTTTCTACAGCTGCATCAAAAACTGCTACAGAAGCCTTCCAGATGTCGCGCCCGGTACCATCACCTTCGATGAAGGGTAAAACGGGGTTATCAGGAACCTGCAATTCACCATCTTTCATCGTGATCTTTGCCCCATCTGCGGGGATTTTTATATTTTTATAAGCCATTTCTCTCTCCTTTGGATAATATTTTTTCTGTTATAGCTAACGAAAAATTATAGCAGGGCAGCATTTTGGCAGTCAGTGACGATTGTCCCTTAGGCATCATAATTTAGGCATGTTTTATTAAAATAAACCCAGTCTTGACAGCATTCATATTCTGGATATAATCAGCGTCAATATCATAAAGGCGATGAAGAGGACGAGTACACGTTGTACGACGGTTTAGAGAGCAGGCGATTGGTGAAAGCCCTGCCCGAAACGACAACGTCGAATGGCCCTCCGAGCTGTAAGGCGAAAGTTCTTCAAGAATAAGTAACCTGATCCGGACTGCCCACGTTATAGGGCTAGGGTATAAGCCAATAATTAGTGGCCGTACCTGAAAAGAGTGAAGCTGGCTTTTCCCCCGTGCGCATCACCGGGGATTTTTGTTTTTTATACTAAGCCGTTTAATCTGGGTGGCACCACGGACTCCGCGTTCGTCCCTATTTGGGATGAACGCGTTTTTATTTAACCCTCACCCAAAGGGAGAGGGAACTTTTAAGGAGAAGAAGATGAATACAGAGAGCAAGATCAAATTTGTTGATGAGCCGATAAAGGTAGCCAACCCGATGCAGAAAAAGCTCAAATTGGATGTAAACGAAACGCACGTGCGGAAAGCTGCTGAGGTGTTGGACGAAACTCTCCATAACGCGAAGCAAGCCCAACGTAAGGGCGTGGCGCGGATGGTCTTCATCCCATGAGCCTATTTGCCTATCTCAATTTTCATCCACCTTGAAGAGATATTTCATCGTCCAAAAAACTATTTACTAACTGACTAACCAACTAATAAGGAGAAACTCATGTCTGAACAAACCCGCTTTATCCTGAACGAATCTGATTTACCAAAACAATGGTACAACGTTTTAGCCGATAGCCCAGTGCCACCTGCGCCGGTGCTCAACCCGCAAACTTTAGAGCCGATCACGCCCGAATTTCTTTCAGTGCTCTTCCCGATGGAATTGATCATGCAGGAAATCAGCACGGATCGTTATATTGATATTCCTGAAGAAGTGCGTGAAATGTATAAATTATGGCGCCCTACCCCATTGATTCGTGCGCGGCGGCTGGAAAAAGCACTCGGTACACCTGCTCATATCTACTATAAATATGAAGGCGCATCTCCCTCTGGTAGTCACAAACCGAATACGGCTGTGGCGCAGGCTTTTTATAATAAGGCTGCCGGGGTAAAAGCGATGACGACTGAAACCGGTGCGGGGCAATGGGGATCGGCGCTTGCGATGGCCTGCAATTTCTTTGATCTCGATCTGGAAGTCTATATGGTCAAGGTCTCTTATGGTTTGAAACCTTATCGCCGGATCATGATGGAATCTTTCGGTGCAAAGGTTTTCCCCAGCCCCACCGATGCAACAAATTATGGTCGTTCGGTCTTGGAAGAAAACCCTGATAGCCCCGGCTCATTGGGAATTGCGATCTCAGAAGCGGTCGAGGTTGCGGCTATGTCTAATGGTGCCAAGAAATATGGTTTGGGCTCGGTGCTTAACCATGTCTTGACACACCAAAGCGTGATCGGTGAAGAAGCACTCAAGCAGATGGATATGGCAGATGAGTATCCAGATGTGGTCATCGGATGCGTGGGCGGCGGTTCTAATTTTGCCGGGATTGCCTATCCCTTCTTGCGCGAAAACCTGAAGAATGGACAGCGTACGCGTTTGCTGGCTGTTGAGCCAACCGCGACTCCTTCTTTGACAAAAGGCGAGTACGCATTTGATTATGGCGATACCGCAAAAATGGCTCCCGTCGTTAAGATGCACACATTAGGGCATGGCTTCGTTCCACCAACGATCCACGCAGGTGGATTGCGCTATCATGGTATGGCGCCCAGTTTGTCAGCATTATTCGATGCGGGTCTCGTGGATGCTGTGTCCGTTCACCAAAAGACAACTTTTGATGCCGCATTGCAATTTGCTCGTACAGAGGGCATTCTGGCTGCTCCAGAGAGCGCACATGCTATTCGTGCAGCAATTGATGAGGCGCTGGATGCCAAAGCGAAAGACGAGAAACGCGTAATCTTGTTCAATCTTTCTGGGCATGGTCATTTTGATCTGGCTTCCTATGAAACCTATTTGGCTGGTGAGCTGGAAGATTATGCCCACCCAGCAGAGGCAATCGAAAAAGCAACAGAAGAATTACCAGATATAGCTTAAGCTCAACCCTTGCCCCAATGCTCTGCGTTGGGCATTTTAAAAAAGTTGCAACTAGAAAAAAGCACAGCGAGAGTTTAGAACTCCCGCTGTGCTTTTTATGTTTTTAAAAGCCAGATCAGTGTAGTGATATTTCTTTATCAAAAACACCTAAGCTATAGAACTCTTTGCTTTAAATTCATGATCTTTTTGCCACTTAATCTATTTATCCAGAACGCAAAGAGTACAAGAAAAAGACTGGTTGAAATGGCACTAAAACCAAGAACGTTGAACATGGCTGACCATGAAAACTTATCCATAATAGTCCCAATACCAACTCCTGCCAAACTTGCACCTATGTTAAAGGCAAAGTCAATTAGCCCTGCTACAGTAGAGACCTCCTGACGATCACTTAATATCATCGGCAAAATAGTCGTAATGATGGTGTTCACCCCATACAAGATGCTACCCACCAAGACTAATAATGCCGCACTCATAAAGAGCGAAGTGGAAACTATCGGGAATAGAAATAAAAGACCGCTAACGAGAATGAAGGTAAGGGCTCCAAACAAAATTTCCTTGCAACATAAGGGCCCCGCCACAAGCCAGCTAATAGCAAGAGTCCCTATTGTTCCTGCAATAGGAAAAAGTATCGAAATGTTTGCGGCAATGCCGATGCCTAATCCATGTACATCAACAAAGTAAGTTGGCCCCCAAATAATCAGGGCAAAAAGGAGCATCCCGCCGGTAATAGCCGCCAAGACCAAAGGCCAGAAATGCTTTAGAACATGCAGCATATTGGAAGGAGAATCCTCTTGCAATTTAGATTGAGTCGTTTCTTCTACCAGCCACCTTGGGTCAATATCCTGTGGTGTATCCCGAACAAATTGGAACCAAGCCAAAGCAACCACACCCATCAGAACCCCTGGGATCCAAAAAGCAACCCGCCAACCAAAATTAGCGACTAGCCAGCCAGTCAATAGCCAGGTTAGCGCGTTACCAGCAACGAAGCTGGTAGCATAGATACCGGCGACTTTTCTTCGTTGCTCTGTAGAGTGCCAGGTAGCCAAGACCTTTAATATTGGTGCCCAACCTGTTGATTGAAAAAAGCCATTTAGCGTCCATGCAACCAGCATTAGGCTCCAAATGCCAACTGAGCCAAATAACACATTCATGGCGGTTGATAAAAGCATGCCACCAAAGACCAATAAGCGGGGGCTAATACGATCACCCAAATGCCCACTAATTAATTGACCGAAAGCATAGGATAGAAAGAATCCGCTGCCCAATATACCGATCTCTTGCGAGGAGAGGCTTAAGCTCTCTTGAAGATCCGGTATGGCAATAGAAAAATTGACGCGGCCCAAATAAAAGGAAGCATAAGTGAACCATCCCATACCAATAATACGCCATTGCCAACTTCTCAAATTCGTTTTTTGCGCGCTCAACTTTGTCATATATTTCCAGTGTAGAGCATTATCTACTTGGGCATGAAATTATTTACAACTCTTGTGTCGGTTTAGAGCTTATGTTCAGACAGCTTAATCACAGGCGGTGTTGCCCAAATCCCGGCAATTGCCAAGCCGAAGAGAATCACAGCAAAGCCAGCCAAAGAGATAAAGAAATCTCCACTTAAGTCATACGTGATTCCCATTATAAAAGGCCCAACGCTACTGCCCGCCACAGCCGCTGTCCAGACGCTGCCGCGAATCTTGCCAAGATGCTCGCGTCCAAAATAGCGTACCCAAACGGTATTCCCCAGACCGCCGAATAATCCCTGCGCCATCCCCAAAATGAGTGTATATACTAGAACAACAGAACCATCTGGGATGTAGATCAACGCGCCGATGGCGAGGCCATAGAATCCCATTGCACCGAAAGACATCCAACGGAGTTGAACGCGGTCGGCGATCATCCCACCAAAAATTTGGAAGATTGCTGAAACGACCATCAGAATCGTAAAACTGGCGGCGGCCTGTTCTTCTGTCAGGCCCTTGGCGGTGAATATCGGAAGCAAGTTGAAAGTGATCGCGGTGGCGATGGCTGCCCAGGCAAACCAGGAGAGAGTCAAAATCCAATAGGCTCGGGTACGCATCGCCTCTTTGAGATTGAACTCCTTCTCAGGGGCGTCAAGGTCTACAGATTCTGGGGAATTTGAAGAATCATCTCCGTCAATAGTCTGTCCAATTTCTTCAGGGCGATTGATATAGAAAAAGTAAATAATCGGAAGCAAGATAAGAAAAACGCTCGCCCCCGCCAGAATATACGTTTTTCGCCAGCCGACATTCCCGATCAGAGCGAGAATACTTATTGGAACGACACCGATCAACAGGTTAACGACTACGTTCTTAATTCCGGAAACCGTGCCCAGCGTGTTACGAAACCACATCGGGAGCATATTCACAGAGAGCAGCTCCAGAGCGCCTTGCCCTAACATTCTCAAAAAGAAAAAAGAGATGAAGAGCATCAAGAGACTGCTAACTTGCGAGATGAAAACACAAGCCAGGCTGAAGAGGGTGGCAATGATAAAGATCGTCTTGCGGATGCCGATCCTGTCTGCCCATTGCCCGATATACGTTTGGGGTAAAGAAGCCAGCACCGTGCCGAACATATAGGCTCCGGTGAGTTGGGTCAGGCTGAGATCAAGAGCCTCTCGCAAGGATGGGTTAAAAACCGAGACCATATAGGTTTGCCCCGGACTGGTGAAAAAAGCCGCCAGCGTAGAGATGGGCAAAATAATCCAACCGTAAAAGAAGTTGGTACGTTTGGCTAGCCAGTAATTGATTTTTGAATGCATCTTATGCTAAATGCTCCTTTATCTACCCGCCTGATTCTCATTAACATGCGGCAGAAAAGTATATCCCATAATCTCATCCACCCTTTAGGAAGAATGGGTATAATCATGCCACTTTATTTAACACGAGGAACTATGGCAAAAGATCGTTTTGGAAGAAATATTCACTACCTGCGCATCAGCCTGACCGACCATTGCAATCTGCGTTGCGTCTACTGTATGCCCGAAGACATGACCTTTAGGCCCAACGCGGAGTTGATGCAGGATGAGGAGATTCTGACCCTCACCCGCCTTTTTGCTACGCTGGGATTTGACAAAATCCGCTTGACGGGCGGAGAGCCAACTATCCGCAAAAATGTTGTGGATATCGTCCGCGGCATCTCGGCGACCGAAGGGATTCGCTCCGTGTCAATGACGACGAACGGCTTGCTTCTGTCACGATTGGCACAGCCTCTGTCTGACGCAGGTCTCGAGCGCGTCAATATCAGCATTGACACACTTGACCCTGAAAAGTTCAAAAGGCTGACACGCTGGGGCAAAGTGAACGAAGTATTAGAAGGGATTGAAGCCGCGGAAGAAGCCGGCCTGACTCCAGTCAAACTTAATGCCGTTGTCGTGACCGGTTATAACGAAAGCGATGTTGTTCCCCTTGCTGGGCTAACGGCTAAACACGCGTGGCAAGTCCGCTTTATTGAGATGATGCCCTTCGCCGGAGCGACGGAGTTTCAACTGACTCAAATGGTCACGGCTGCTCAGATACGGGAGCAAATTGAAGCTACGTATGGTCCGCTGGAAATCGTCAATGGCGGCAAACTGGATGGGGAGGCACGTCTCTTCCGTTTGCAAAATGGCCTTGGGGATATCGGATTCATCTCATCTGTCACCTCGCCTTTCTGCTCATCCTGCACGCGGGCGCGGCTCACATCTGACGGAGTTCTACGTTTATGTTTACTACGAGAAAATGAGATTGATCTGCTAACGCCCTTACGCGCAGGAGCAAACCTTGAAGAATTAAGAGCTCTCATCCTGGATGCCGTTTGGGATAAACCCTGGGGGCATGGATTGCAGGAGGGTGCAATCCCCTTGAACCGTGTGATGAGCGAGATTGGAGGGTAAATGATCGTATCGAAAAATGGCTATAAGGCAATTTTCTTTGACCTGGATGGGACATTGCGCCACTCTGTTCCGCTTGGCGCAGATGTTTACAGAGAAAAGGTGATCGAATTTGGCTTGCCAATTAGTGACGAGAAAAATCAGGAAGTGGGGTGCTGGGAACATCATTATTGGGCGCGCTCAGAAGAATTGATGCGGGATTCAAAAAAGTTTGATGAGGATGGGGAAGGTTTTTGGGAGAATTACGCCAATTTGCGTCTGGAAAAAATGGGGGCAAGCCCTACGCAGATCGAAGAATTTCGGCCTCGTATCTTTCAGTATTTCAACGAAGAGTATGAGCCCAAAAATTGGACGCCACCTGAGCTGCATCAGCTTTTGCCAGAATTTCGCTCAGCGGGATACACCTTGGGAGTACTTTCTAATCGCCGAAGTTCTTTCATGGACGTTTTGGAAGAATTGTCTCTTGATGGATATTTTGATGGTGTGATGTTCGCCGGGGAAGTTGGTTCGTGGAAACCAGACCCAAAAGTTTTTACACCCCTTCTGGAAAAATTTAACCTTGCACCAGAAGAAACGGTTTACGTAGGCGATAATTATTTTGCCGATGTGATTGGGGCGCGTAATGCAGGGCTTGTACCCGTTTTATACGACCCGAGAGATATTTTCCCTGAAGCAGATTGCGTGCGGATTACTTCGTTTATGGAGTTAGGCGATATTCTTTAAATTACGCAGTCGCCCCCTCTATCCTATCGGACATCTTCGCGAAGCATATCCGAAGGGATCCCCCCAAATTCTAAGTACAGAATTTAGGGGAGAACAAGACAATGATGTTTTCTTGAAATTTCTCCTAAAAAATACTCTCTTTTTCCAATCCCCCTAAATGCGAAGCATTTGGGGGGATGCCCGAATGGGCAGGGGGGCGAAATTCAAATTCCCCAAAGTTTTCAACTACTTCGTATAAATCTCTTCCTTCAACATTTTCCCTAACCGCGCAATGCCCTCTCGAATTACATCTGGTTCGGGGAAGGAAAAATTCAGGCGCATGGTATTTTTTCCGCCACCGTCGGTGTGGAAAACTGAACCAGGAACATAAGCAACATTTCTCTCCACTGCTTTTTCAAAAAGTTCCATTGCATCTAATCCTTCTGGGAGGGTGGCAAAGAGGAACATCCCGCCTTCGGGGCGCGTCCACTTCACCTCAGCGGGGAAGAGTTCTTCCATCGCCTCGATCATCGCATCGCGTCGTTCTTTATATGTAGCGCGAATAATCTCGACGTGTTCATCAATAAAGTCATTTTTACTGACCTCATAAACAGCCATTTGATTAAAGCTGGACGTATGCAAATCTGCGCCTTGTTTTGCTTGCACCAATCTGCGGATGACGCTTTCTGCGCCAATTGCCCACGCAATACGAATGCCGGGGGCAAGGAGTTTTGAGAAGGTGCTGAGATAAATTACATTCCCATCATAAGAACCACCATTTTGCCCACGATAGTCACTATCTACCACAGCGACAGGAGGGAGATGCTTGCCCTCGAATCGAATCTGCCCGTAGGGGTCATCTTCGATGATGGGCGTTCCATAATGATCGGCTAATCTCACCAGTTCCTGGCGGCGTTTTAAGCTCAAGGTCACGCCACTGGGATTTTGGAAATTCGGCAAAACATAAATGAATTTTGCCCCTTTGCGGAGAGCTTTTTCAAGCTCGGAAGTGATCATTCCATCTTCATCCATCGGGACAGATATATATTCCGCGCCGTAGGAGTTCCATGCCTGAAGTGCGCCAAGATAACTGGGGTTTTCAACAATGATCCTATCACCGCGATTGATGAAGAGACGCCCTACCAGATCGAGAGCCTGTTGTGATCCGGATGTAATAGAAATATTTGCTGGACCAACCCTCAAGCCATAACGCTCAGATCGTTTTGCTATCATTTCTCGCAAGGGGAGGTAGCCTTCCGTCGTGCCATATTGCAAGGCTTGTTCAGCACTTTCTGCCAGAACACGATTAGCAGCCTCCTGAAATTTTGTGACAGGGAAAACTTTTGGAGCAGGCAACCCACCTGCAAAAGAAATGACTTCTGGCTTTTGGGTCAGTTTTAAAATTTCACGAATAAACGAGGCTTTCATCGACTTCATGCGATGAGCGTAACGGTATTCCCAGGGTGTTTCCATTAAATCTCCTTATTTGTCTTATCCCCTCCCCTAAATTCTGCTTTTAGAATTTGGGGGAGGATGGGTGGGGGCAAAAAAAAGACCTGATAGGTTTACAGATACCCATCAGGTCTTTTTTTGTTTATTATTGCTTAAAGCACATAAAATACAAGATATTCATGATTTCATTATATCAGCCTGTAGATATTTATTAATCATTATTAGGGCTGATGAAAATCAGGAAAAAATCACTTTACTGTCACCCACACGCCAACGAATACCAGAAGCAAGCCCAATGCACGTGTGAGATCAAAAGGGTGGGGATGCGCGCCCAACAATCCGTAATGATCCAATATCACACCAATGAATAATTGCCCTGCAACAATCAGCACCACAGCGGGCGCAACGCCAACGCGCGGAACCATATAACTCATCGCGGCGATGACGATCAATCCCAACGCACCTGCCCCAAGCGCATACCAGGGAACCTCCCGCCAACGGGATAAATTTCTGCCCCCATAAAAAAGAAGGGGGATCAAAGCCGCTATTGCGCCGCCCATATGAATAATAAAGACGCTCTCTAAAACACCGATTTTCTGGCTGATCAAACTCGCAAGGGGTCCCTGTAAGCCAACAGCAAGACCGCCAATTAGCCCAAAGAGAATGATAAATCCTAAAGTGCCCATATCTACTCGTGGATGCTGCCGTCTGGCATGGTTGCACCTTTTAAGATGGCGTCAAAGAGAATCGCGTTTCGCAAGTCGGCATCTTTGAGATTTGCGCCCTCTAAATTAGCATCTTGCAAAACTGCCCCCTGAAAATTTGCCCCTTTCAGGTTGCAGCCGCGCAGGTCTGCACCTCGTAAATCAGAGCCCTCTAAATTGGCTTTTTCCAAACACGCTTCCTGTAAATCTGCCTTTCTCAAATCAGTAGCCAGCAGTTTTGCCTTCGTCAAATTTGCTTTTTTCAAATTTGCTTCCTTCATATTTACTTTATCAAAATCAACAGCACTCAAATTGGCCTCCTCGAGATCAGCTTTTTCAAAGATCGTTTTCTTGCAATACGCTTTTCGCAAATCAGCCCCTGAAAGATCCGTCTCCAAAAAAATCACATCTTTTAACCTTGCATCTCTCAAATTGCTCTTTTTGAAATTTGCTCGATAACAATCAGATCTGTTCAACATTGCCCAACGCAAATTTACCTCTTCTAAATTTGCGTTTTTCATTTTTGTTTCTCGCAATATAGCTCGTTTCAGCTTGGCTCCTCGTAAATTGGCCTCTTCCAAATTTGAACCGCTTATTTTGGCATCTATCAGATTAGCCTCTTCAAGATTTGCCCCCTCAAGATTTACCCCACTCAAATTTGCCTCAACCAACCACAGAGGCCCCGGCCTATTTAGTAAATCAAATAGTTGATAAGTTAGAAACTCAGTCATTTTTTGCTCCTCATTCAACGATGAATAGTATTATAGCAAAAAAAACGCACTTGGATAAGAAACCGCAACGCACGTGTAATTAATTTGCTTCCATTTAAAATCAGAATCTGAAACCAGACATCTTCTCGTTAAGTCTGCTCTACAGGCAAATTTTCTTCCAAAAACACATTTACCCTCTCCCAAAACTCCTCGTGAAAATGACAGTCGCTATGCCCCTTCTCAGGCACAATCCATAACTGTGTTTTTTCAGGATTCGCGGCGAGAAAATCATTCGCTTGTTCAAGGGGAATTATCTCATCATTTTCGCCATGAATCAGCATAATCTCCGCTTTAGCATTGGGAATATGAACAACAGGCGCAATTTTATTGAAATCAATTCCATGGCGTAAACGCATATACTCAAAGAGAAATGAGCCAACAAATTTTGGGATATGTCGCTCTTCAAATTGCGCAGTCATCACCTTGACTGGGTGCGAAAGCGCGCCAACGGTAATTGCAGCTTGAATCCGTTCATCTTGCCCGGCCGCGGCAACAGATGCCCCTCCACCAATCGACAAGCCGATCAAACCAATTGCTGATGAAGAAACTTTATCGCTCTTTAAAAGATAATCTACCGCATCAAGAATATCTTCCGTAAAAGTCCCGACCGTAGGAGAGTGCATCGTTAGGGTGCTGCTGCCGTGGTTGCGCGCATCAAAAACAAGCAGGTTATATCCCTGCGGATGCAATGCGCAAATATAAGGCATCATCCGCTGAACATTTCTGCTCCATCCGTGCACGAGAATCAAGGTTGGCGCAGATGCTTCGGAGGGAATCCACCAGCCATAAAGAGCGCCCCCATCTTTTGTCGGGATTTGAATCTCCTCGAAGGGAATCTCAAATTTAGCGGGTGTATCCCGATGTGGCTTTATTTTATACGCGTACATTTTTTCAATTCCTCGATCAAGAAGAAGGGCGAAGATAACGACAGAGACTGTAATCCAGAGGAGAGTCATTGGGGCTTATTTCCTTGATTCCATTATTTTGATAACTATACCATCGAAGACTTGATATACTTTGTTCGTGACGTTAGCAATTAGACAAAAAATAACCTATGGATAAATATTTCTCTCATAAAAACGATGAACGAGACTTTTGGAAATTCAGCATTTCCATATTAACACTGGTGGCTACTTTTGCCCTGTTTTCAACTTGGCAAGGGATGCTTGAAAAACCCGTTTTTATGCAATCTATTAAAGTTAAAGTATTTTTTATTTTTACGCTGATACCGCTTTTTTTGCTCAACATCTTGATCTGGAAAAAACAAAACCACAAAATATTTATCACGCTTGAGAAAAGGCTGAGTAAAAGAAAATTTATCCCATTTATTTTAAGTGCTTTTGCGCTAATTTCTTTTTTTATACTTTTAGTTGGCAATCAAGAGTTCAAGCCTCTCCTTGAACGATATTTTGTGCGTATTTTTTTCTTGCTGATTACGAGCTTATTTATTGCTAAACTTTTGCAAATTGCTACACACTCCTCTATATGGAGCACTTTCTCAATTTCTCTGCTAGGGACGGCATTAATTTGGCAAATTTTGGTGCTTTTTCCATATCCACTCAATTTCCCCTTTAGTCTGAATTGGTCTGAAACCAGTTGGTATTATTACGCATCATTTTTCTTTGACCGCAAACTTTACGGCGTTGATATTCCGTGGCCCTTTTTGGATATTGGTCGCCCACTTTTACTTTCCCTCGCTTATTTGCTTCCCCGCCCCTCATTAGCTCTAATGCGTTTATGGCAATTTTTTCTGTGGGTAGGTACTGCTTTTCTCGTCACTTGGCTTCTTTGGAGACGATTAAAACCGCTCTCAAAAACTTTTTCACTTATCTTTTTTCTTTGGGGCATTTTATGGGTATTGCTCGGCCCTGTATATATTCACCTATCACTCGCAGTTGCACTTATTTTATGGGGATTTGATAGCAAGAAACTTGGTAAAACCCTTTTCTGGGTTGGGATTGCATCTCTCTGGGCTGGGATACTAAGAATAAACTGGATACCTGTCCCGGTGATATTGGGATTGACTCTTTATCTTCTCGAAAAGCCACTCTCAGATAATGAAACTTGGTACCCTTATATTAGCCGCCCCTTGATAATAGGCATTGTCGGGCTTGCTTCTGCAATTACATCTTTTCTTCTCTATCTTAATATCTCTGGGCGTACAGATACGCGCATTGCGTCCAAGTTTTCAGCAGATTTTCTCTGGGAGCGTCTATTTCCTAACGCAACTTTGGCAACGGGTATTTTGCCCGGGGCTTTATTGGTTTCTGCGGGGTTGTTGGGCATTATTTATCTTTCATGGCGACAATTAAATTATCACTCATTACGCTTTTTTTTATTGACAACTATGTTGGCTATTTTATTTATAGGTGGGAGTTTTGCGAGCACTAAAATTGGCGGGGGAGATAATCTTCATAATCTAGACGCTTATCTCGTTATGTTGATGATTTGGGGCAGCTACGCATTTACGGGCAAGATAAAAAGCGAAAAAACGGAACCAAGCCCAAATTCACGTTTGTTTCGCTTCCTTTTGGTGGGGGTCTTTTTAACAACTGCTTCTTGGGAGATGCTTTCTACACCATCCTTATCCTCTCGCAATATCCCATTGGCAAATGAAGAACTTGTAGCGTTAAATGCCGTCGTCCAAGAAGCAGATGCAGAAGGAAAATCCGTTTTGTTTATTCACAATCGGCATTTGCTTACTTTTGATTTGATTGACCCGCTACCACTGGTGACAGAATATGAGCTAGAAGAGTTAACTGAAATTGCAATCTCTAATGATGCTATAAGGGCAGAAGAATTTCGTGATGCTTTGCGTGAAAAACGATATGGACTGATAGTAACGCGCATAGAAAACGGGGTTATTCAAGATAGCGATAGAGCCTTTGCAGCTGAGAATAATGCTTGGGTAGAGCAGATTTTCTTTCGGCTAGAAAATCAATATGAAAAGGTCTTGATTTTGCCTGAGAGCGGTGTTGCAGTTTATGCGCCTAAACCTTAGTGCTGCATATATTTGCTTTTGTGAATACTCTCGGTAGGCAGTTCAAATATAGATGAAGAAGTTTTTTTTCGTCCAATACCCAGTCGCCAAAACAATGCCCAAAAGGCAGTCCTTACACCTATTTTAAGTCGCATCCATGAAGTGTAGGCGGATATTCCTGTAGGGCGTTGAGAGCGCTCAGTGGGAATAGAAATACTGCGAATTTTTAACACGCCTATCATCGCCACAAGATGAGGATTTTTTACAGACATCGCGATAAGCTGGTTGATTACATCTCGCCTTAATGCCATAAAAAGACCTGCATCTGTGGGCAGACCTAGCAGAAAATGCAAACTCCATTTATATAAACGCGAAGTCAACAGGCGATGCCCTATTTGATATTTTCCTCTACGACCAGCAAAAACAACATCATAATTTTCACTGAGCTTGGCTAGCAATTTGGGAATAGCTTTTGGGGGATCTTGCAAATCAGCATCCATAATAATTGCTATCTCCCCCTGCGCATATCGCAAACCGACCAAAACAGCATTTTGTTGCCCAAGATTATTTGCCAATCCAATGACGGTAATACGATCATCTATAGCAACCAATTCTTTTAGAAATTCAAGTGAGTTTTCTGGGCAAGCATCGTC
>JABGOQ010000105.1 GCA_018645405.1 Anaerolineae bacterium
AGTACCTCTTCCAGGTTGCGTGGCGCAACCTCGCCCAATCCATCCAACACGATTTGCGCGTCGACACCTACGACCACGTCCAAAATCTCAAACTCGCCTATTTTGAAGATCGCTCCACCGGCGGGCTGCTCTCCATTCTCAACGACGACATCAACCAGCTCGAGCGATTCCTCAACGGCGGCGTAAACGACATCTGGCAGGTCGTCACCACCGTCACCGTTATCGGTGGCATTTTCTTCTACACCGCCCCCTCGGTCGCATGGATGGCGATGCTCCCGATGCCCTTCATCATCTGGGGATCAATCCGTTTTCAACGCACCCTTGCCCCCAAATATGCCGCCGTTCGCGAGCAGGTTGGCATTCTCAACGGCTATCTCGCCAACAATCTCAGCGGCATCGCCACCATCAAATCTTTCACCGCCGAGAAGCACGAGTTGGGGCGCATCACCGTCGAGAGCGACCTTTACCGCAAAGCCAACGAAAAAGCGATTAAATTTTCTTCTGCTTTCGTGCCGCTAATCCGCATGATTATCATGGGCGGATTTATCGCCATTCTGATTTTTGGCGGGCGCATGGCGCTCTCTGGCGAGTTGGCTGTGGGAGTCTATTCTGTGCTGATCTTCATCACCCAGCGGCTGCTCTGGCCCTTAACCCGTTTGGGCGATACATTGGATTTATACCAGCGTGCGATAGCTTCCACCGAAAGAGTTTTGGATTTGTTGGATGCGGATGCTCTGCTGGATGACGGCGGAACGCCCCTGGATTTAGGCTTGGTGCGCGGCCAACTAACATTGGATTCGGTCTCATTCGAATACGCCAACACAGACAATCTTGCTGTGATCGATAATCTCTCTCTAACGATTCCTGCTGGAGAAACAGTCGGCATAGTCGGCTCAACTGGCGCGGGCAAAACCACCCTCGTCAAATTGCTCCTCCGCTTCTACGATGTCCAAAAAGGATGCCTTTCCCTAGACGGACACGATCTCCGTGACCTAAAACTGGCAGACCTCCGCAAAGCCATCGGCTTCGTCAGTCAGGATATTTATCTCTTCCACGGCACCGTTCGCGAGAATATCGCCTACGGCACATTCGATGCTTCTGACGATGACATCATCAAAGCCGCCAAAATAGCCGAAGCCCATGACTTTATCACGCAGCTGCCAAAAGGCTACGACACCATAGTCGGCGAGCGAGGGCAAAAACTGAGCGGCGGTCAACGTCAGCGCGTTTCCATAGCGCGTGCCATCCTAAAAAATCCCCCCGTTCTCATCCTCGATGAAGCGACCTCCTCGGTCGATAACGAAACCGAAGCCCTCATCCAACGCTCCCTTGAGCAGATAGCCATAGGGCGCACCACCATTGTCATCGCCCACCGCCTGAGCACCATCCGCAACGCCGACAGAATCTTCGTCCTCGAACATGGCAAACTAAAAGAACACGGCAAACATGATAAACTGGTCGCAGAAGGCGGCACTTATGCTCGTTTGTGGGGTGTCCAGACAGGTGCTCAAAAACAATAGAACGCGGATTACGCGGGTTGGACAGATTCTCGCGGATTTTTAATAACTGAAAAAGCACAGTCTCTGAACGGCGACTGTAGGAAGGAAGCGAAGCGTAATCGCAGACGAAGAGCGGCTCTATCTATAATGCCGTCCTTCGTCTACAGGCTCAAGTACAGTCGCCTTCCGCTCAGGAACTGGATGCTTTTTAAAATTAAAAAGTTTTTAAATCCGCGTAAATCCGTAAAATCCGCGTTCCGTCTTTTCTACTTCGTAGTAAAATCACCCCATGAAAATCAGCGTTAAACTAATCGCCACCTACCGCGAACTGCTACCCCCCGGCGCGCAGGGAAACAAAATCGAGATTGATGTCCCCGAAGGGACAACAGCCTCGGATGTGATGACACAGTTTAACGTCCCGCAAGACGAAACCAGCGTAATTGTTGTCAACGGGTTGACTGTACCGCTCTCTACTATTTTGGTAGAGGGAGACGAAGTCACAGCCTTCTCAGCGATTGCTGGAGGCTAGGGATCAGGTAATAAGGCAATCAGGAATCAGTTTTTCCCAACACCTGATCTACTGTTCCCTACATTTATTGATTTACTAATCCCTGATCCCTAATCACTAATTACCTGATTCCTAAAAACAAGGAGAAAACAATGTACGGATGGCATGGAAAGATATTACGCGTAGACCTCACCAATCAAAAAACTTCAATAGAAGATGTTGACCCCCAAATCGCCAGAGATTATATTGGCGGACGTGGATGGGCGATCCGCTATCTGACCAATGAAGTTGACCCACAGGTCGAGCCGCTCGACCCCGAAAATAAACTTATCTTCGCGACTGGTCCACTCACGGCGACCTCTGCCCCGACGGGAAATAGATATATGGTCGTCACCAAATCCCCGTTGACGGGTGCTTTAGCACACTCCAACTCCGGTGGTGACTTCCCGACTTGGTTGAAACGCACGGGATTTGATCTCATCATCTTCGAGGGGAAAGCGGAGAAACCTGTTTATTTATGGGTAAATGAAGATGAGATAGAAATTCGTTCGGCGGAGCATTTGTGGGGGCAAGATGTGCCTCACACAACCGATGCCCTTTTGGCGGCAACCAACCCCAAGGCAAAGGTCGCTTGCATTGGTCCAGCCGGAGAAAACCTGGTGTTGATGGCATCCATCATGAACGATAAGGACCGCGCCGCGGCTCGATCCGGTGTCGGGGCTGTGATGGGTAGTAAAAATCTGAAAGGCGTAGTTGCTTATGGACGGAAAAATCCCACATTCGCAGATGAAAAAGAGATGCGCGCTTTGAGTATCAAAATTGCAAAAGAAGTCGGCGCAGATATGTTGGCTGGCTCATCCTTGCGAGAATATGGAACGGCATATGTGCCGCAAGTGACCAACGCACTTGGCATTTTGCCCACCCGAAACTGGCAAGAAGGCACTTTTGAGGGCGTGGATACGATTGATGGACCCACGCTGACTGAAAAATATCTCATCAAACCAAAACCCTGCTACCGTTGCCCAATCGCTTGCGGACGCCTGACCGAAGTGCCCGATGGCAAATATGCGGGCAAAGGCGAAGGTCCAGAATACGAGACGATTTCGGCATTTGGTTCTGGCTGTGGCGTGAGCAATCTCGCCGCCGTGACCAAAGCGAATTACTGGTGCAACGAGCTAGGCTTGGACACAATTTCGACCGGCATGACGATTGCCGTTGCGATGGAAATGGTTGAAAAAGGCTATCTTTCAGATGAAGAAGTTGGACTACCGCTCCGCTTTGGTGAGCCTGATACGATGATCGAGATGGTGCAGAAAATGGCATACCGTGAGGGATTCGGGAACGAACTTGCAGAGGGCAGCTACCGTTTTGCAGACAAATATGGGCACCCCGAACTTGCGGTAACGACCCGTAAACAGGAATTCCCCGGCTACGACCCGCGTGGCTCGCAGGGAATGGGCTTGCTCTACGCAACATCCAACAAAGGCGCGTCCCACATGGAAGGTGACGTGGCGTACGAAGAAGTTTTTGGCGTCCCAGTGAAAGAAGACCCACACTCTACAGATGGCAAAGCGGAGTTGGTTGCTCGTTTCCAGAACGCTTTTACGCTGATCGATGCTTCTGGCTTATGTGTTTTCTTGGCTGTTCGCTATGTCTTCAGTGCAGATAGAATGATTTGGCCTGTTCGCCTTTCGCAATTGATGGAATATAGTACAGGCATTGCCTACACTCCAGAAGAAGTCTTGGAAGCTGCCGACCGCGTCTATACCCTCGAGCGGATGTTCTTGCTCAAAGCTGGTTCAACGGAAGACACGCTCCCGCCTCGCATGTTGAACGAGCCGCTGCCAGATGGCCCCGCTAAAGGGCAGGTCAACCGCCTGAGCGATATGCTCCCTGAATTCTATGAAGCTCGCGGCTGGGATGAGAATGGCGTCCCGACCGAGGAGAAGTTGAAAGAATTAGGATTGACGTAAAGAATAGCTTGAAAAACGAGATCCTGAAGGATAAACCTTTAGGGTCTTTGTGTAGAATCGGAGACAAGTAATGAATAATTTCCCCACTGGTACGGTAACATTCCTGTTTACGGATATTGAAGGTAGCACGAAAATCGCGCAAGCGCACCGCGATGCATGGGAAAGCTTGCGCATGCGTCACCATGAGATTCTGCAGGGGGCAATTGAAGCCAATCAAGGCTATGTCTTTCAAATTGTGGGGGATGAGTTTTGTGCTGTTTTCGATACTGCATCGAACGCGCTCAAAGCGGCAGTCAGTGCCCAGAAAATGTTGCATGGGGAAAACTGGAACCCTGCTCCCATTAGAGTGCGCATGGGGATCCATACCGGTGCGGCGCAAGTTGGGGATGTCACGGATGTTTCCGGTGGATACACGGGCTATGGGGCCCTGGCGCGTGCTAGTCGCATCATGTCTGCCGGACATGGTGGGCAGGTGTTGCTTTCTGGCGCAAGTGCTGAGCTGGTACGCAGTGACCTGCCGGAAGGAGTCGGCTTACGTGATCTCAGGAAACACCGCTTGAAAGGGCTGCTAAATTTGGAACATCTCTGGCAGGTGGAAGCAGCGGGGATAGCGGGGGAATTTCCGCCGCTTAAGACCCTGAACATTGGGCGCAAAAAAGAAATTGCCCAGGTCAAAGAAAAACTCAAAACGCCCTGGATCATAGGAGGAATTATTGGCGTGGTTGCTGTTTTAGCTGCGATATTTTGGCCTAAAACTCCACCAGTCGTTCCTGCAGAAGAACCCACCATAACTGCGACGATGATAACTATAACTGAAACACCTATCCCAACTGAAACTGAGAGCTCGCTTGTGTCCACTTCTACAGCAACTACTCTCCCAGCGACCGCAACGTCTCTGCCAAAAACAACCATAGATGCACATGAGGCAGAAATGGTACTGATTCCCGCTGGTAGTTTTTTGATGGGCAGCGATGATGGTGAAGATGATGAAGGTTCATTACATAAAGTGACTTTGGGTGATTTTTATATTGATAAATACGAAGTGACCAATGCGCAATACGAAGAGTGTGTGGATGATGGCAGCATATCTGCATGTGAACTGCCATCCAATCGAAGAGATTATTTGAATTCGGAGCATAGCGATCATCCTGTTGTTTTTGTTAATTGGGATATGGCAGCTGCTTATTGCGAATGGCGTGGTGCACGTCTGCCAACAGAAGCGGAGTGGGAAAAAGCTGCTCGCGGAACTGAGACGGATAATTATCCTTGGGGAGATAGTAAATTGGATGCCAAAAAACTCAATTTCTGCGACTTGAACTGCACTAATGCTTGGCAAGATAAAACGATCAATGATAAATATACAACCACCTCGCCAGTAGGGAATTACGAAAATGGGGTAACAAAATCTGGCATTTATGATCTTGCTGGCAATGTCTGGGAGTGGGTAAACGATTGGTATGTTGCTGATTATTACACTTCTAAAGCTATTACTGATCCACCAGGTCCAGAAACGGGGATTTACCGCGTACTGCGCGGTGGTTCATGGTTTAACGAAGAAGAGGACATACGTGTCTATAATCGTTACGAGTTGAACCCTGTAACGAGTAATAACCAAATCGGCTTCCGCTGCGCAATGGATGTGCCAGCCGAGTAGCTCTTTCCCCTGAATATGGACAAGTAGGAGTTTGATGAAACGAATTATGAGCCATATTTTTATTAGTTATAGTCATAAAGAATCTGATTATGCTCATGGATTAGCGAAAACATTATATGATGATGGTTTTGATGTTTGGATAGACGAGCGCTTGGATTATGGCTCGCAATGGCCAAACGAAATTCAAAAGCAATTGGATTCATGTAGTGCATTTATAGTGATAATGTCTCCAAATTCCTTTGGGTCAGAGTGGGTACAAAGCGAATTACAACGAGCCGCTGCCGGATGGGCCTGCTAAGGGGCAAGTCAATCGCCTGAGCGATATGCTCCCCGAATTCTATGAAGCTCGCGGTTGGGATGAGAATGGTTGGCCCACCGGAGAGAAGTTGAAAGAGTTAGGATTAGAGTAGTTTTCTGAATCCAGAAAAATACATAACAAAAAAGGCTGTCCTATTGAACTGCCCCCCAAAAGGTGGACAGTTCACTATAGAGGACAGCCTTTTTTTGTTCGCTTTAAAATATTTTCTTTCTTAGTCAGCTGCGACTGCTTCCATGCTAAGTTTGTCTGCTGCTGCTTTCTTTGCCTGTGGGGATTTTAGAGAAAGGGTCATCGCTGCGGCGAGGATTAACATTACCGCGGCCAAAATATACGCGTTATCAAAAGAGCCTGTAGCACCTTTGATGGTACTGGCAAGCTGGGAAACCATGAAGCCACCGAGACCCCATGCTGTATAGGCGATACCATAGTTGGTAGCCAAATTTTTAGGCCCGTAGAAAACTTTCATCAATGCGGGGAATACTGCCAGATTTGCCCCGTAATTGGCACCGATCAGGGCAACGAAGATGAGCAAGATAGGGGGATTTGCGAGAATGCTATTTGCGCCCATAAAGAATAGGCCACTGATTAGCAAAGCTTGCACAAGGAAGGCAATAATAAGTACATTTGTCCGACCAATTTTGTCGGAGAGCATCCCGTATAAAACACGTCCGCCACCATTGCCGATCGCGAGGGCAGAAACGGCGATAGCTGTCAGCGTGGGGAGTCCGATCTGATCTTTAACGATGGAGGCAAGATTCCCGATCACCATTAGGCCAGCACCACTGCCAAAGGCAAAGGCGACCCAGATGACGTAGAATTGCCAGGTGCGGGTGGTTTCACGAACGGTGAAATCGATCAGAGAGTTTTTTGCAGAAGTTTCTACGGTATCCTCTTCTTCAAGGACAAAATCTTTGGGCGGGAATTTGATGAATTGAGCAAAGCCAACGACGACAATGAGCATGCCAATGCCCAGATATAGCATGGTTGTTTGCAGACCAAGAGATTCCATCAAGGCGCGTGCAAGGGGGGCGACCCAGGCACTGCCCATCCCAAAACCAGCAACGACGATTCCGGAGATCAGACCTGTTTTGGAAGTGGGGAACCATTTGAGCGCAGCAGGGCCAGCTGAGCCATAAACAAAACCGATACCGGAGCCCAAGAGGACACCAAAAGCAAGGGTGAAGATCCAGGGGGAGCTGGAGAAACTGGAAATGATCACACCGAGACCGGCCATCACGCCGCCAGCACTAACAATTGCGCGTGGGCCAAAACGAACCAGTAAACGTGCGCCGACGAAGGTCATCACGGAAAAGACGACACAGGCTACAGCATAAGGTAATGATTGTTGTGTCTCTGTCCAGCCCCATTCGATGGGGATATTGGCTTTGAAGATGCTCCATGCGTATAGTACGCCTAAGGCCAAAAGTGCGCCAGTGCCCGCGAAGGTAACTTGCCAACCCTTGTTTTTAACGGTGTTTGTGTTTTCCATGATCTGTTGAAACTCCTCTTTGAATATAATTTGTCAGACAACTTTGAAGACAGAATTATACGAAGTTGTCAGACAACTGTCAAGAAGTTGTCTGACAACTTGAGTAGACAAGCGGTTGGGATGAGAATGGTAGCCCGATTGAAGAGAAGTTGAAGGCGTTGGGTATCACGAATAAGGCGAATTTTGCAAATGGCGCGAATTTATGACACGGATTTGCACTGATTTAGCGGATATACACGGATTTAAACAAAAAGAGACGACGCATGCGTCGTCTCTTTTTGTTTGGTGTCGCCTAATTATTCAAAAAATTCCATTCTCATCTTTTCACTTTCTAAAAGAGCTGCGATTTCGCTATTCCCTGCTTTTTTTGCTAAGTCAATTGCTGTTAATCCTTCTAAATCTTTTTGGTTGATAAGTGCCAATCTCTGGCAACTCACACCTGTACCAGCCAATTTATAGATGATAGCTTTCACGGTTTTGAAATCTCCAATTTCTGCGGCGTAAAAGAGGGTGGTACGCTCCCTTTGGTCGGTTTTAAAATAGTCATTGGGTGGCATTTGGATTACCTGTTTAAAATACTGTCGAGGTTTCTAGTCCGCATAATTCATCTCGCCATATCTCTAGCATTTCTATGATTGCCTCAAAGCCTACACTGTCTGGAGATGCCATTTCTGTCAAAATCCCAGATAGTGGGTAATCAGTGCTTACCGGAAAGCCCACCGTTTCAAAAGCATCCTCTACATACTTTCTTTGTCTTTTATTTTTATCAAACGTCCATTCGCTATTGTATTTCCAATAATTTGCTGCGTGATTAATAATTTGAACTTTCATTAGGCTTTCTGAATATGTTGGACCTATTGATAGTGCTGTCCGTTTTTCAATTTTCAAGTAACCATAAACTGATGTTATATAAGTTTGACAAGCAGTAAACCCTAAGCCAGTAATATGTTCAGCTCTATCAAAATAGCCGAAACTATCAGCATCGTTTACTTGCATAGATTCTTGAATTATTTGAGTGAGAGGTTGATCAATTGTTTGTATAAGGTTTTTTATAAGATTAAGGTCGCAAATCAAAAGATTATATTTCATAATTCCTAACCCTCCTGTACCTTGATATAAAAATTCTTCCTATATGCACCCGTCTCCCCTAACAATCCCTTCACTGCGATAAAGAGTTCTTCCTTCACATATTTATCTGATGTCTGATGGCTGATGTCTGAAGTCTGCGATAGCTTCACATCATCTCCATCAACATCTGCCTCAACCTGCCCTCCCGCCGCCAGCCACTCTAACCCCAAGCGGATTGTGTCTTTGCGTTGGGCGGTGACTGCCGCGAGTGCGGAGATGGTTGTTTGTCCATCTTTTTTCGCAAGCGTATATTTCGCCAATCCTGCCAGATGGGCGAGAAATGCTGGAGCCGTGATTTCGGGCGGATTTATACCAACGAGATAAATTTTCTTCGGCTTCACCCGCTCCAAAATATCACGCCACACTTTTGCACTAGGTGGGGAAGTGAGGACTGCCAATATCTCTGATTCCTCTAACTCGTATCTGTTTTTCCCCTTAAATTCAGATTTTCCTTCAACAAAACTTTCAAATCTTCCAACTTTTAAACTTTCAACCTTCAAACCTTCAACATTCAACCGTACAACTTCTACTTCCTGTTTAGTTTCTTCTTCCTTAATTTCTTCTGTGATCTGAAATCCCACCATCTCCAAGGTCAACTGTGGACTTCCCTTATATTCTCCCGTTCGCATTTTGAAGGCTAAATCAAATTTACTTCCTTTGGGGGGGAGGTCTTCTTCTTCCGCGTTCCACCAGAGAATGGATTGGGCGTTTCCTTCCTTATCTTTAACCGTTAAACGCAGATGTTCTTTGTTTTTGCCAATTTTTGCGAAATGACTGAGAGTAAGATCTCGCGAGGCGAGAATCAGAGTCGGGTTTTGAGGTCCGAAGGGGGCGAGCTTGGTCAGGTCTGCGCTTAGGGTCAGATCCAAGTTTTTTAGGGGCAACCAAGCTGAAATCAGGCGCGTCTCGGCGGGGAGTCCCGCATCTCCCAAATTATCTAGAATCGTTTTGCTAATCCGCCTGCGAAATGCGGGGATTTTATCCGCATCTAAGGCCATGCCTGCCGCCATCGGATGACCGCCGAATCCGTGCAAAATATCACTCTGCGCGGCAATCGCTTTGGTGATATGGATGCCCGCCACCGAGCGCGCCGAGCCACGCGCCACACCATCTTCGCCGACCGAGAGCAAAATTACAGGTTTGTGATAACGCTCGCCGAGCCTGCTGGCGGTAATGCCGATTACGCCGGGAGCCCAATTTTTTTGTGCCAAAATGAGGGCAGCAGTTTCTTTGAGTTGCGGATTTTGGTCAATTTGGGCTTCGGCAGCGGCGTAAATTTGTGAGGTGAGCAGGCGGCGTTGGGTATTTAGCCCTTCGAGTTGGGTGGCGATCACGCGGGCGCGGGCGGGATTTTTGGTGGTGAGAAATTCGACCATGATATTGGCATCGCCGAGCCGCCCGATGGCGTTCATGCGCGGGGCGATGCCGAAGCCAATATCGCCTTCGTTCACGGTGAGCGGGTTGATGCCCGCTACTTCGTAGAGCGTTTGCAATCCGAGCCGTTTGGTTTGACGCAATTCTATTAGCCCACGCTGGAGCAGGTAGCGCGCGTCTCCATGCAGGTCGGCGACATCGGCGGTGATGCCTAATGCAACCAAATCAAGCAAGTGCTCTGGTTGCAGACCGTTGACGGTGGACGGTGGGCGGTCTTCGGTCTTCGGTCTATCATCTGCGAGCAGTTTTTCCGCGAGCAAATAGGCTACGCCTACGCCGGGCAAAGTTGAGAGTGGGTGTTCTTCGGGCAGTCGTTTTGAGTTGACGACAGCGACCGCTGGTGGCAATTTTGGCGGTAAATCGTGGTGGTCGGTGATGACCACATCCACACCGCGCTCGTTTGCGTATTCCACCGCTTCGATTTCGCTCACGCCGGTATCGCAGGTGAGAATCACTTCTGCGCCATTATCGATGACTTCTTTTAAAAATGGGATTTTCATCCCATGCGATTCAGTGGCTCGAATGGGGATATGCCAGTGGACATTTGCGCTGAGGGATTGAAGGGTCTGGACGAGAAGTGCTGTGGATGTCTGCCCGTCCACATCGAAATCTCCCCAAACGCAGATCGATTCGCTCTTGTTTATAGCTTGCTCAATTCTGTGGACAGCTTCTCTCAACCCAGGCATTTCCCAGCCATTCGTTGGCCTGTACTCGTTCGGGTCAAGAAAGGCTTTTGCATTTAATACATTGTCAATCCCGCGCCGAAGTAGAGTCTGCTCAGCGATGGGGTGTAAATTAAGTTCAGCAAATGATTTGGGGACTTCTTGGGTGGGGGGCGTTATCCATTTTGTCATGGGGGAATTTTATCAGGAAAAAATAGAACGCGGATTTTACGGATTGAACGGATTCTTGCAGATTTACTACGGGTAAAACAAAAAAGGTTTTAAATCTGTGTGAATCCGCCTAATCTGCAAAATCCGCGTTCTATAAAAACTTCACATCCTTTCCGCAATCTCTTCACAATTCCTTCATAAGATAAAGAGATACTAGGAACATAAAATACTATTCAATCAATTCAATAGGAGAATTAAAATGAAGAAAGTAAGTATATGGAAAGTTGTGATGGGCTTGGTAGTTATCGCCCTTTTGGTCGGTGCCGGTGGCATGATATTCCGCGCAGGCTATGCTCGCGGCGTGATGTCGGATGTCTCGTTTGAAGAGATGCCTTTTGCGGATGGTAATTATGAAGGCATGATGCCTTATGGCGGTCATTACGGAATGCGTGGCTATTACGGCTACAGCCATTTTTCATTCGGTAGAATGCTCTTTGGCGGATTTGTCTTCTTCCTCTTCGTTGGTGCAATGTTCCGTTTCTTCGGAATGCGCCGATATGGTTATGGAATGCCCCCATGGGCAATGCATAAAATGCACCGAGCCTATGGCCGTGAAGGTAAAGGCGGTCCGTGGATGCACCACGATCACCCTTGTTGGGACGAGAAAAAATCTGATGACGAGGACGAAGCTGAAGAAGAATCTGAAGCCTAGACTTTGCTAGAATTCCATAAAATCTCCCTGAGTTTATTGCTTGGGGAGATTTTGTGGGATAATCTGGTATCACGAATAAAGCCGAATGGTGCGAATTAAACGAATGTTTTGTACACAACCAAACTAAGCATTTATTCGTAAGATTTGAAATATTCGTATCTATTCGTGATAAAAAGGTAATATTTATGGCAGAAACAATCCTCATTATCGAAGACGAACCCAAGGTAGCCCGTCTCGCACGTGACTATCTTGAAAAGAATAATTATCGAGTCCTTATTGCCAACGATGGCAAAAGCGGACTTGCCACTGCTCGCGGCGAAAAACCCGATTTGCTCGTCCTCGACCTCTTGCTCCCCGAAATGGATGGCTTAGACGTTTGCCGCGCACTTAGGCGCGAATCAGATATTCCTATTATCATGCTTACCGCCCGCGCCGAAGAGACCGATAGATTAATTGGTTTAGAATTGGGCGCAGATGATTACATCACCAAACCTTTTTCCCCGCGTGAATTGGTCGCTCGCGTCCGCGCTTTGTTGCGACGTGCAAAAGGGAGAGTTTATCAGTCGGGCATCATCCGTGTTGGTGATTTGGAACTCAACACTGAAAGCCATACCCTAAACCTAGCAGGAGAAGATATTCATCTCACGCGTATCGAGTTTAATCTACTCGAAACAATGGCGCGGCATCCAGGTCAAATCTTTTCACGAGCGCAATTATTAGAAAATTTGCACGGTGTAGCTTATCTTGGCTACGACCGTAGTATTGATGCGCATATTAAAAATCTGCGCCGAAAAATTGAAAATGATCCCGCCGAGCCGAAGTATATTCTCACCGTTTATGGGGTGGGGTATAAGTTTGGTGGGCAGTGAATCAGTGTTCAGTAAAGCAGTGGTCTACGAGATCAACAACGCCTGAAGGGCTTCCATGAACTGAGCAGGTGGCTATTGCCCCGCTTTGGAGAAGAAAAACAGTGACCCAAAAGAAAAAAGAAGAAAAAACAGAAAAATGCGATGCGTCTTGGCGCGAAAAAAGATGGGAGCGTTGGCAACACTTCCCCTATAGACATGCGCACCACGAGAGTAAAAGTCGCTTTTTGTGGCTTCGGTTTATTGGATTCTTTCTCTTCATCAGCATCCCTTTGCTCGCAGTCGGTGGGTTTATTGGCTCAGTATATAGAATGGATGGCATGATGCCTGTTGAGCGTTACCATTCACCTTCTCCCTTTGGATTTCTCTTTTGCACCGCGCCTGTAATTATTATTGGCTTGCTTGCCTATTTCGGTACGCGCGCCTTCCGTAAAATGGGCACACCCCTTGCCAATGTGATGACTGCCGCCGATGCCGTTGCTGACGGTGATCTTTCTGTCCGCGTTCCAGAACGGGGTCCTGGGGAAATTCGGCGGCTCTCAGAATCTTTTAACCGTATGGTCGACGAACTCGCGCGTGCCGACCAGCAACGTAGAAATATGACCGCCGATGTTGCCCATGAACTCCGCACGCCTATCCATATTTTGCGTGGCAATCTCGAAGGCATTCTCGACGGCATTTACGAATCTACACCAGAGCAAATCGAAATGATGCTTGACGAAACCAGTCTTCTCACACGCCTTGTGGACGACCTTCAAACTATTTCTCTCGCTGAAGCGGGGCAGTTGCCGCTCAATCTCGCGCCCGTCAATATCGTCGAATTGCTGGAAGATGTAAAAACCAGCTTCAGCGCACAAGCAGAAGAAGCGCAGATTTCTTTAACGGTAGATGTGGATGATGCGGATTTAACGGTAGATGCTGACGCAGGGCGACTTGACCAAGTTCTGAGCAATCTCGTAGCTAATGCCCTGCGATACGCTCGTGCGGAGACTTGCCTCTGCCTACAAGCGGAATCAAGCCCCAAACACGTGCGGCTCCAAATCCGTGACGAGGGGCAGGGGATTCCATCCGAAGATCTTCCCTTCATCTTCGACAGATTCTACAAATCCGACAAATCCCGCAATCGTGAAAAAGGCGGTAGTGGGTTGGGATTGGCAATCGCAAAAGAAATCGTCCAATTGCATGGCGGGACAATAAAAGTAGAAAGCGAATTGGGTAAAGGTACGACCTTCACCATTGAACTCCCCCGATAATATAAAAAGCGGAGACTTGAAATGCAAGTCTCCGCTTTTTTCTTTTACTGATTACTGAAAATTGATTACAGTCCTACGGACCAGAAACAACTGCGTGCCCAGCAGACATCCAGCCCTGAATGCCGCCTGCAATGCTCGTCACGCTGGTATGCCCAGCTTGGAGCAAAATATCGCGTGCAACCTGTGAGCGATTGCCAGAATTGCAAATGATAATGACTTCTTGGTCAAAAGGCACTTCGCTAACACGGGATTCCAGCTCATCAAGCACAACCATCGCTGCACCATCAACGTGATATTCTTCCCATTCGGGCTGGGTGCGTACATCTAGCAAGAAGGCCCCATCTTGGAACATTTGATAGCCCATCTCAGTATTGATTTCAGCGGGGAGGCTGTTTACCGTTGCGGGGGCAGAGCCTGAGTTAGCTGCGATAAAGACAGCAACAATCGCGATGACAACCACGGCAATTGCAATCCATCGTTGTTGCTGCGTTTTCTTTGTGTTTTCTTTCTTTTTTGTTCTACGTCGTTTTTTAGTCATAATAATCTCCTTTGGGATTTATGGTTTAGATGAGTTTGGGGCAGAAAAGTTACATAAATGACCACAATACGGATAAGACAAATGGTAGTGAGAGATAACCATTTTGGAATAGTGGGGTTCATGATTTATATATGATATTATATACTGTAATTGTCTAGTTATAATGCTCTTTTCCTTATATCCCATCATAGAATATCACTGAAGACAAAAATCGGTACTCATCCAAATTTTATGGATGAGTATGAGGTTTAAATATGGCTATTCAGGCTAATCCTTATACAATCCCATTATTGTTTTCTGGTACGATCACATTTGGTCTTGCAATTTTTGCTTGGAGGCGTCGCCAAGTTACAGCCGCTGTGCCGACGGCATATGCTTTGCTGGGTACAAGTATTTGGTCTTTTGCGGATGCCTTACGCTGGGCGTCCGCGAACTATACCACACAGGTGTTTTTTGCAAAAATGGTCGTGATAGGTTCTTATTCATTGACAATCGCCTTCGTTTTTGTTGTATTACACCATGCTGGATTAAAGAAATTTGCCAACTGGCGTTTAGCTTCGCTCATTTTATTATTTTTGCTACCCTCGTTTATTCTTATCTGGACAAACGAATACCATCATCTGTATTGGTCAAATGTTAAATCCGTTGCCATAGGGAGCTTCACAGGATTAGACCGCCAAATGGGATTTGCTTATTGGTTAGACATCAGTATCAATTACATATTTATCTTTGTAGGCATCATGATCCTTTTCAATGCCTATTTTAGAAGTGGGTTTATTCATCGTAAACAAATGCAGGCGATACTTCTTGCCGCGGTCTTTCCTCTCTTGGGGAATATCGCCTCTCTTCCCCAAATCGCGATCTTCCCATATCTTGACCTAACGCCCTTCAGTTTTACATTATCTGGAATAGCATTAGCCTATGCTGTTTTCCGCTATCAGTTATTCTATTTTGTACCCATGGCGCGGCGGGCTATCATCCATGATTTGCAGGATGGTGTGGTTGTGGTAGATAAAAATATGCATATCACAGATATCAACCCCAGTGGAAACGAGATTTTGGGAGTTGATAAAAAAACAATCATTGGAGCTCCGCTTGAGCGTGTAATTCCTGGTTGGGAGGAGTTGATCGAGAGTCATGGAGGCATCGATAATTTGCAAGAACGCCAAGTTGAGATAAAAGAAAGATTCTTTGAATTGCGCGTTTCACAGATTTTGAATGATGAAGGGCAACTATTTGGTAATGCACTTTTTTTGCATGATGTCTCCGAACATTTACGAATAGAAGCTGATCTCGAGGAAGTGCAACGAACCTTTGCTTCTGTTCTTGATACGCTTGAAGATAGTTATTTTGAAACTGACCTTGCAGGTGTTATCACCTATGTGAACGCTGCATTTACCAAAAATCTAAAATTCTCTAAAGAAGAGGTTGTTGGCAAGCATTTCAGGCATTTCGTTCACCAAAGATCTATACGAGATATAGTTGAAAATTTTCAAACGCTTTATGAAACGGAGAAAGTACAAAGGTTAACAGAGTATCATTTTGTCCGGAAAAATGGGGAAGAAATAATTGGAGAGATTTCCGTCTCGCTAATCAGAAAGGGGAAGGAAGTAATCGGCACGAGGGGTCTTATTCAAGATATCACTGCCAGAAAAAAAGCTGAAAATATTGTTAGAGAAGCCAGGGATAAAGCAGAAACCATTGCTGGAGAATTAGCAGCGATCAACCATGTTGCAACTATTGTAAATAAGTCATTAGATTTGGATGAAACTGTCCAGGCAGCATGCGAAGAAATTGTGAAAATCTTCCCTGTGCGCAATACATCAGTGGGTTTGCTGGACAGGGATCAAACCCGACTGGAAATTACTGCATTTCATTCAATCAATCCCGCCGAAGAGAATATTCGTGGCATGGTTTTGACTTTCGAGGGAAATATCGCATCACAGGAAGTAATTGATAATAAAAAAACGGTGGTGATCGAAGATGCACAGAATGACCCTCGGACAGAGCCTATCCACGAAATGGCGAGGGCAAGTGGGGCACGATCTTATATGATCGTACCCTTATTAGCGCGTGGTAGAGCAATCGGCATTATAGGAATGCCAGCAAAAAACCCTGCTCATACTTTCACTGAAAAAGAAACCAAATTAGCTGAAACGATTGCTAGTCAGATTGCCGCAGCTGTGGACAATGCAAGATTATATGGTCAAACCGAAATGGCCTTAGACACTGCCAAGCGAGATCTAGAAATTGGACATGAGATCCAATCTGGTTTCTTCCCAGAAGTTGTTCCCCAAATTCCTGGGTGGGATATTGCAGCGTATTTTCAAGGCGCCCGCCAAGTTGCTGGTGATTTCTACGATGTATTTCAATTCAAAAACTCCCCTTTTACCGCTTTCGTCATTGCAGATGTCTGTGATAAAGGGGTAGGGGCGGCCCTTTTCATGGTTCTTTTCCGTAGCCTTTTACGAGCATTTAGTGATGAGCCTGTTCGTGGTGCGAATATTCCAGAACGATTAAAAGAAATTGTCCTGAAAACAAATATTTTTATTGCCGAATATCATGGTCAATCGAATATGTTCGCTACGATGTTTTTTGGCATTCTTGATCCCGACAGTGACACCCTATATTATATCAATGGAGGGCATGAGCCACCCATTATGATGGATAAAGAGGGTAAGGTTACCCAAAGAATTAGGCCAACTGGCCCTGCAGTAGGTCTCTTCTCGGATATGAGTTTTACCGTAGAAGAGATTCAATTTAATAAAGGTGATATATTGGTTAGCTTTACCGATGGCGTGCCAGATGCAATTGATGATGCGAGAGAATTGTTTTCTGAAAAGCGATTGCTAAAGAGCATCCAGGCACCATGGACTTCCGCGTTCAGCATGCTCTATGAACTCAACGCAGACTTGCAAAAACATATTGGAGAGCAAGCTCAATTTGATGATGTTACTCTGCTATCGCTGAGACGAAAACATACACTAAAAATAGATCATCATGCAATTTGTCGTATTGCAGATACTAAGGCATTGAGCGAGTTGCGAGAATTTGCTGAGCGGGCGGCGATAGAATGTAACCTGAGCCATGACATTGTCTTTGCCTTTAAATTGGCAACTGAAGAAATT
>JABGOQ010000205.1 GCA_018645405.1 Anaerolineae bacterium
CTTCCCAAGCTAGCATTCGACGGTTCGAATCCGTTCACCCGCTCTAAAATCCAGTCTATAAATGCTGGATTTTTTTATTACATCCCCGCCTCACGATTTATGACACTTTTCCTTGCACTCCATTCTCCAATACTCTATACTCTATATATCTTATTCGCCCTAACTGGAGAATTCCATGACCCAAGATTTACGTGAATTACTTAAAATCCCCGCCGCACGACTTGATGAAATTAACGCTGTCTTGCTCAACCCTGACGAGCAAGTGATTAACGATTTTCTGGATATTGTTGCCAAATACGGCACCCCCGAAGAGATCAATGCCAAAGCCAATGAAGCCCGCAAACTAGAGAATCTGCTCGCAAAAGTAGAAGAAGTTAAACCCGAATATCTTGAAGATCTAAAATGGCTCCAAGAACAACGTGATGCAGGTGCTTTTATTACCGTAGATGCCTATAAAGAAAAAGTTTTGGGCGAAAAAGCCAAATCCACAGATTTTGCAGATGATTTTGCTGTCACGCTCGAAGTTTCGGCTTGTCAGTATTTTCCGTGGCTAATTACTGCCGCAAAGCGCGCCATTGAAGAGGGCAAATTGATGCCTGGGCGTTTCATCCGTGTTCGCAAGATGAAAGAACAAGAAGATGATGGCGATCTAGTCGCCTTTGCCACCGGAATGCAAATTGTGGGCGCAACTTATGTCGAGACCCTCGATACCAAAGGCACAGACGGCTCAAATATCCATTTGGGTGGTCCCGAAACGATCACAGGCTATTTTGGCGGCATTGGTCAACCGAATAGCCACGCCTTAAAATGGATTGATGAATTTCTCTATTACTACACCCGCTACGGTGTAAAGCAGGTGCTCAATATTAACCCCGGCACCATTTTGCTTGCCTATATGCTCCATAAAATCGGCGTAGATAACGAATTCAAAATCTCCGTTTTCATGGGCAACGATAATCCCTACGGCGCACTCTGGACACTGCTCGGGGCAAAACTTTTTGCGCGCGAAGATGGCACTACACCCCTCATCGGCTTCAACTGGGGCAACTCAACCAATAACGAAACGATGGAAATCACCGCACAATTCCGCAAAGAACTTGGCTTTGAAGACATCGTTCGCTTTGAGCATCATATCACCGAGACATTCAAGCATATCGTCATTCAACCTTATCAACGCCGAGATGAATTGCTCGAACTCGCCGACCACGTTGCCAATATCTCTGCCAAACACGAAGGCGGTGACCCAGAAATTGACGGCGCACGCGAGCATCCTTCCGACATTCTCGAATACTTCCGTGATAAAGAAGAAATCATCGAAGCTGGTGATATGGACTTCCTGGAAATCAATTTCATGGATAAATTCGAATCTCTCAACAACACCGCATGGGCACTCACCGAACGCGGCCTATCTGTTATTGCGGCGGATGTGCATAAATAGAATCCACGAAGTTACATGAAGAAGCACGAAGTTTTAAAAGCAGAGACGCCGAGTTTTTCAAAAAACTCGGCGTCTTTTTTTGCAATATGAATATTGCGTTACGTGTCTCTTCCGCTTAACCACGTCACAATTCCCGCCATCAACAATGCTACAAAAATTATCAGGATGACCGTCAAAAAGCCACCACTACCTTCTTCTTTTTCGGATGTTTGCTCTGTGGGCGTTTCTTCGACGATTAACGTCGGCACGCTCGTGGGGAAAGTTGTCTCCGTTAAAACAACTTTGGTCGGCGACATCGTGCTTGTTCCCACCAAAGTCGCCGTGGATGGGATTTCCGTTGCCACCGTGCGGATAAATAATAATTCACTGGGGTAAACCAGCTCATCTGCGCTCATATTATTTAGAGCGCGAATTTCTTGGACAGTTGTGCCATAAATATCCGCGATGCCCCAAAGGCTTTGCCCTACTTGCACTTCATGCACAATTTGCCCATTTTCTTTCGGTGTGCTAGTGATAACAGGCATAATGAAATCTAAAGTTGGCAAGGCTCCTGTCTCTGTACCATTCGGTGTTGAGTTAGGATCTGGCGTATAAGCTGGCACTATCCCACCTGAGGGTGTGGATGCATCGAGGGTGTAATAAATATAGCCGTTCACATTTGTCACGCCCGCACCAACTTCTGTCAGATGCGGAGAGAGCATGGTATTAAGATGGGGCGCATCCCCTTGCCACGCTTGCACCGCCGCAGCCGGAGAAAGATTTGATCCCGCTTGGATATTCTCAGAGAAAAATCCGCCCAGCGACAAATCCCCACCAACGGGATAACCTGCTGTCAATGCTCGCTGATAAGGGCGCGAGCCATCTGCACTGTAATGGGTAACATTTCCCGTCGAAGCCTGATAATCATTATGGGCTTGAGCGACTGCCATCAGGGTCGCGTTGATCGCGTAAGGTGCAAGTCCGTTTGCTGCGCGAAGGGCGTTTACTTCAGCAATCAAAGTATATGCGTCGGTAGCAGGTTTCGGGTCGCGTGCGCTTACGAGAGTTGATGGCAAAAAAATGCTCAAGATGAGCAAAATGCCCAGAGGGAGAAAAATCCGTTTGAGTTTCATTATCCTGATTATATATGACTTTCAAATTTGTAAACTACCCTTTTTT
>JABGOQ010000123.1 GCA_018645405.1 Anaerolineae bacterium
ATGAGGTATTCTTCGGATATCAACCTGTTGCACTTACGACTTGAATCCAAGATTGTTTATCTCCTGAGTGACAAAAAAGTAGTAAGGTAATTATAGATGCTTTTTGTCAATAGCGGGATAGTCATCCTTATCAATTTTGTTGTTACTAGCTGATGTTATGCGCTTGTGATTTTGTATTCTTTTATCTCCTGTTCTATCTGCATTCTCTCCATTTTGAAAAACAAAAATAGGGGAACTAGCAAAAGAACTGTGTTTTCATAGAAAATCTTATTTACCCCTTCCCCAAATTCTTCTTTTTGAATTTTGGGAAGGCTGGGTGTGGCTTGAATAGAAAACTATCTATTCTTGCGTAACGTGAGTTGATAAGTCTATTAGACCTCTTGCATAAGTGCTCTAGCCGCCGTCCTCGGCGGCGCTTTCGAGGCATCCTGCGCCGAGGATGGCGCAGGATGCCTGATGGAAATCATGCTTTTGCAAGAGGTCTATTGACAAATCTCATCCGTTTGGGTATATTATATCCCAGCCCCCCTGGGGGGGGATGGAGGTAGAAATGGCACATGACAATGCTTTACGAAGATTGAAGACAGTTGAAGGACACCTTCGCGGAATCACCCGCATGGTTGAAGAAGATGCTTATTGTATTGATGTGATCCGTCAGATACAGGCTGTTGAAGCTGCGCTGAATAAAGTGAGTAGCGTTATTCTTGAAGATCACTTGAACTCCTGTGTGATTACAGCCGTGCAGGGAGAAGACCAGAGCGAACGTGAACGTGTTCTCAAAGAGATTAAAGAAGTCTTCGAGATGGCGACGAAAGTCTAGAGGAGATCGCGATGGATTCTTGTGGATGTTCACTTCGAGAAAATAGTATCCATAACGAAAGCAAGCCTAAGGTCGCGAGCGTTAACGGTCTGTGTCCAACAAACGGCGCACTGGGAAAACGAGTCGAGATGCAAACTATCAAGGCGATGTTATCCATCTCACTAAATATCTTGACTTCTGAAGCCTATCGTTTTTGTGCTGACCCAGATTGCCCGACTGTATACTATAGCGAAGATGGGCAGCAAGTTTTTAGCGAAGCGGATTTGCGTGAGCGTGTTTATAAGAAACACGCCGATGATAAAGAGATTTCTATCTGCTATTGTTTCCACCACACGGTGGGGAGCATACGCAGCGAAATTGCCGAAAGCGGAAAATCTACCGTTGTAGCGGAGATCACTGCTGGCATAAAAGCTGGCCAATGTGCCTGCGACATTCGCAACCCAGAAGGTGATTGTTGCCTTGGGAATGTGCGGGCGGTTGTAAAAGAATTTTCAACCCAATTTCAAAACCCTATTCAGGAGGCTTTACCATGACTACCACTACCTATTCTGTTCCTAATATTTCTTGCGGACATTGCGTTCACACCATCCAGACCGAAGTTGCTGACTTAGACGGCGTAGAAACCGTTACCGCTAATGCTGAGACGAAGATGGTCGAGATCACTTTCGACGCTCCCGCAGACGAAGCTGCGATCAAAAGTTTGATGGCTGAGATTAACTATCCAGTTGCCGCATAGTTTGTGTATTACGGAGTACGCATCACTATCATGAAGTGGTGCGTATTTCGTAGTGTATAAAAGTATTTTTTATTGGTAGGAGTATTCGTATGAGCAATCGTGCTCGTAAAGATCGTCGTAAGAAAAAGCAAGCTGAACGCTTACAGAAAACATTGAGCTTGGTCTTTATAGGGGTTTTGATTATTGGGCTGGCGGCATGGCTTTCCTCACAAAATAATCGTCCGTCTGAAGCTTTGGCCAGTCGTGATGTGTTGGCTTTAGGGGAAGAAGTTTATGCTGCAAATTGCGCTACATGTCATGGTGCTAACGGCGAAGGTCACGGCGAAGTTGAAGTAGCCCCAGCCTTGGATGCTACAGAACATGCCTGGCATCATGCGGATGGACAACTTCAGGGCCTAATTGTAAATGGTGGTGAGCAAATGCCGCCTTTCGGTGAAAGCCTGACAAATGATGAAGTTGTGGCTGTAATTCGCTATTTCCAAACTTGGTGGTCTGAAGGTCAATTAAATTCTCAACAATCTCTCAGTGAGCAAGATCCACTGCGTTAATCGGAGTCTCTTATGTCTGAAACAAAACAACTTACTCTTCCCATCACCGGGATGACCTGTGCCAACTGCGTTGCTTCGGTTGAACGTAATCTAAAAAAACTGGACGGCATCGATACCGCCGTCGTTAACCTTTCCTCTGAGCGAGCTACCTTTGAGCTTAACCCATCTCTACTTACTCTCGATGCGGTCATTGCCCGTGTAGAACGTGCCGGATACGGTGTCGCCACCGGCGAAGCGGAATTGGTCATCAAACGTCTCTCGGACGATAATGATGCCCGCCGTCTTGAAAAAGCACTCAACGAACTCGACGGCGTACTTGAAGCCCAAGTCACCTTTGCGACTGAAAAAGCCCGCGTCAGCTATATTCCTACGATGGTGGCACAGGCCGAATTGCGCCGCGCTGTCAGCGCGGCAGGATTTGATTCTCTTGAGCTCGGTGGGGATGCCGAAGATGCTGAAGCCAAAGCCAGAGCCGAAGAGATTTCCCGTCAGCAACATTTACTGACCGTTGGTTTGATTTTTACGTTGCCCCTTTTCCTCTTCTCTATGGCACGAGATTTTAGCCTGTTGCCGATGTGGTCGCATGAACCTTGGGCAAATTGGCTGATGTTTGCGCTCGCTACCCCTGTCCAATTTTATGTGGGCTGGCAATATTATGTGGGCGGCTATAAAGCCCTGCGCAACGGCTCCGCAAATATGGATGTGCTCGTTGCGATGGGATCATCAGTTGCTTATTTTTACTCTATCGTGGTCATGCTCGGCATCTTGCCTGGGCACGTTTATTACGAGACTGCCGCTGTTATCATCACGCTCATTAGAGTCGGGAAATTTCTCGAAGCCCGTGCAAAGGGACGCACCAGCGATGCCATCAAAAAGCTGATGGGCTTGCGCCCCAAAACTGCGCGCGTCATTCGTGATGGCGTAGAAGCAGATATTCCGCTCGAAGATGTTGTCGTTGGCGATATACTCATCGTCAAGCCGGGCGAGAAAATCCCCGTCGATGGCGTTGTTGTCGAAGGACGTTCCGCGATAGATGAATCGATGCTTACAGGGGAATCTCTGCCGGTCGAAAAACAGGCGGGTGATCCACTGATCGGGGCAACAATCAACAAATTGGGTTTACTCAAATTTGAAGCAACCAAAGTGGGCAAAGAAACCGCCCTTGCACAAATTATCAAACTCGTCGAAGATGCTCAGGGGTCAAAAGCACCCATTCAACGCCTCGCAGACCAAATATCCGCAGTTTTTGTCCCAATCGTGCTTGTCCTTGCTGCGCTCACTTTTGCGGCTTGGTATTATCTTGTCCCCCTCCCCGCCGATTCTGAAATCAGCCTTTTTGCTCGCGCGCTGGTTAATCTCGTCGCCGTTCTCGTTATCGCCTGCCCCTGCGCGATGGGTCTTGCCACACCAACCGCAGTAATGGTTGGCACAGGCAAAGGTGCAGAGATGGGCATCCTTTTTCGCTCGAGTGTGGGGCTTGAAACCGCAGGCAAAACCACCACCGTTGTGCTCGACAAAACAGGTACGATTACTAAAGGGCAGCCTGCTGTAACCGATATAGTTGTAATAGATAATTGGGATGCAAACACCTTGCTGGCTCTGGCAGCCTCTGTTGAAAAAGGCAGTGAGCACCCCCTCGGCGAAGCGATTTGGGCGGAAGCGACCTCCCGTGAACTTGCCCTCGCTGATTTGACAGGATTCCAGGCCCAAGCAGGCCATGGCGTTTCTGCCGAAGTCGAAGGCAAAAAAGTCGCCGTTGGCAATTTTCGGATGATGAACGAGCGCGAATACCCGCTCAATGGCTTAGATGCAGAAATGACACGCCTTCAATCCGAAGCCAAAACCGCCATGCTCGTTGCCGTAGATGGCGCAGTTGCTGGCGTGATCGCTGTAGCGGATACCGTCAAAGATGGCTCACTCGAAGCGATTGCTGAACTCAAAGAAATGGGCTTGGAAGTCATCATGATCACTGGTGATAACCAAAAAACCGCCGAAGCGATTGCCAAGCAAGTCGGAGTGAATAAAGTTTTGGCAGAAGTCTTACCCGAAGGAAAATCCGAAGAAGTCAAAAAGCTGCAAGCTGGGGAAAATGGTAACGCCAACATTATTGCAATGGTCGGCGACGGTGTCAACGACGCCCCCGCCCTCGCCCAAGCGGACGTGGGTATCGCCATCGGTACCGGCACAGATGTAGCCATGGCAGCCGCCCCCGTCACCCTGATGAGCGGCGATTTGCGTGGCGTGGTAAGAGCGGTCAAACTCTCCCGAGCGACGCTATCAACCATCAAACAAAATCTCTTTTGGGCATTCTTCTACAATGTCATCCTGATCCCCGCTGCTGCGATGGGATTCATCAATCCCATGCTTGCAGCCTTGGCGATGGCGTTTAGTAGCGTCTCGGTTGTGAGCAACAGTTTGAGATTGAGAAAAGCGAAGATCTAGATAGATAGTTCTCCCCTAAATTCTGTTTTTAGAATTTGGGGGAGATGTCCGAAGGACAGAGGGGCGTTTAACGGAGATAACTCATTTCCAAAAAAAATGCTGAGTAAACGAGAGCAAGCCAAAGGTCAAGCACGATACGTTGCATCTATTAAAATGAAAACGCCGAGATTTTCTCGGCGTTTTTTTATATTGTGCGAAGAATTTAATCCATCTGCAATTTTATGTCGATATCAACACCCAATTCATCACCTACATCTTCCAGTTTTTCGCGCAACTTGGGGAGCGTGAGTTCAGGCGGGACTTGGACAATTGCATTCATTGAAAAGAGTGGCGCGCCAGAGATAGGTGCCTTGGTAACACGCGTTTCGACATCATCTACTTGAACGTTTTCCTCTGTAAGATATTCTGCAATCGCATGGACGATGCCAGCGTGGTCGGCGCCCCAAACAGAAACTTCGTAGGGAATGTATCCTTGGAATTTTTTCAATCGAGCAAGATTTGTTTCGCGAGTGAATACTGTTAATTCCTGTTTTTCAAAAACTTTAAGTCCCTTGCAGAAAATATCTTTTTTATCAGTGGGAAGTGCAATGAGCATAATAATGGCAAATTCTCCACCCAGTCGTGTCATGCGGCTTTCTTCGATGCTCGCATGATGCTCTAGCACCGCTTCGGTGACACTAGCAACGAGCCCGCGTTTATCAGGACCAATGATGGTTAGAACGAGATAAGTTTTTTGCATAATGATTTCTCCTGTTATTTCACTGTTTGAGCCGAATCTTGCTTCATTGTAGCATGACATAAGATGGAAACAAGGCTGTTTTCAAAGAAAATAAGAAGACGAACGGGTGTATACTTTTCCTTCACCAAAGGAGATCTTCATTCATGAACGCTGGCATCCTGTACGCACTTGTAACCTACATTCTTTGGGGACTTTTCCCCATTTATTGGAAACAATTACATCATATTTCTGCTGCACAGCTTATTGGGCATCGTATTATTTGGGCATTTATCATGCTTACGCTGGTTATTATCGTTACTGGTCAGTGGAAAAGATTTCGATCAAACCTTGATGCAAAAACGCTAAAAGCACATGGGATAGCCTCTCTTCTCCTCAGCGTCAACTGGCTGACTTATGTTTGGTCTGTCAATAATGGCTATATCATTGAAAGTAGCTTGGGGTATTTTATCAATCCGCTTTTCAGCGTCTTTCTTGGGATGGTTTTTCTTAATGAAAAACTGCGCTCCATGCAATGGGTGCCAATTGTGCTGGCAACAATAGGCGTTCTATATCTGACCTACGCTTATGGTCGTTTACCCTGGATCGCACTCATCCTTGCCACCACTTTTGGTGTTTATGGGTTGCTCAAAAAGAAATCTACACTTGGGTCGCTCTATGGCTTGACCCTTGAAACCGGCATTATGCTTTTGCCTGCATTGGCATATTTAGCTTATATGTCCGCACAAGGAGAAGGCGTGTTTTTGCAACTTGATCTAAAAACAGACCTTTTACTTATTGGTGCAGGTGCGGTGACGGCGATCCCCTTATTGACATTCGCCAAAGCTGCCCAACGCATTCCACTTACCATGATCGGGTTGATGCAATATATTGCGCCGACCGGGCAATTCCTGATCGGTGTATTACTCTACAAAGAAGCCTTCTCACCTTCGCAAGCGATTGGATTTGGAATCATCTGGTTTGCGTTGATCTTCTTTTGGGCAGAAGGCTGGTGGACATCACGTGAGAAGGTGATCAAGGGGATTTAGTTCACTCATTTACTGACCTTGGTGTTTTACTCTCAAGTATAATTAGAACTAATTATTCCTGTTTTATACGAGGAGAATGCCTATGTCTGCTAAAAAAGGTGTGATTGCGATCTTGACAGGTGGGGGAGATGTGCCCGGGTTGAATCCTGCTATTCGTGCAGTAACAATTCGAGCCTTGCGTGAGGGCTATCAGGTAATTGGTATTCGTCGCGGCTGGGCGGGGATGATAGAGATCATTCGTGATAAAAAAGCGGATAATAGTAATAACTACAGAACACTAACACGAGAAATTGTTGATCGAGCAGGGCGCACAGGCGGTACATTCCTGCACTCGTCTCGTACCAAGCCGAGCAAGGTCAAGAAAGCAGACGTTCCAGAGCATCTCAAAGACAAATACACCGATGAGATCAACGACTTGACTGCCGAAGTGCTCAAGAATCTTGAGTTCCTCGGTGTAGACTATCTCATTCCCATCGGCGGCGATGATACGCTCAGCTATGGTGTGCGGCTCTATCAGGAGGGCGTGAAGGTTGTTGCCATCCCTAAGACGATGGATAATGATGTCCCGGGCACAGATTATTGCATCGGGTTTAGCACCTGCGTCACCCGCACCATCGAGTTGACCAATAATTTGCGCACCGTTGCGGGGTCGCACGAGCGTTTTCTTGTTCTCGAAGTTTTTGGGCGTTACGCTGGTTTTACGGCCCTCTTGCCCACAATGGCTGGAGCGGCCAACCGTTGTGTGATCCCTGAATATGAGTTCGATATTAGCACACTGGCAGAGCTTTTATCGGAAGATCGTTTGAAAAATCCTAGCCGTTATTCTATTGCCCTTATCTCAGAAGGAGCGATGTTCAAAGGTGGCGAGATGGTCTTCAAAGATCGTACGACCGATGCCTACGGACATGCCAAATTAGGCGGCATTGGCGATTTAGTCTCTGAAGAATTGAAGAAGCTTTCTCCCCAATTCAATAAAGGTAAAACCGTTAGCGTGGTCAACCAAAAGCTGGGCTATATGGTGCGTGGCGGCGACCCCGATGCCATAGACTCTGTTGTCCCGATGGCTTTTGGTAACCTCGCCCTCGACCTAATCCTGAAAGGTTTGCATGGTCGCCTCGTCGTGCTGAAAAATGGACGCTACGATAACGTCCCCATCGAAATTATTGTGAGCAGGAAGAAATTGGTCAATGTAGCGCAGTTTTACAACACCGACCGTTATCGCCCTAACTTTGAGAGTTTCGATATGAAGCCGCTCTTCATTATGACCAGTGAGCTATAAAAATATGATGATGACTAAAATTACAAATCGGAAAACTGCCACAAGGTGGCAAAAGAAATATGATGTCCAGGCTCCGAAAGTGGGCGATATCGCACCTGATTTTAGCTTGCTGGATGCCAATGGACAGAATCCTGTGCGCCTGTCAGATTTCCGCCACAAAAAGCCCGTTGCCCTGATATTTGGCAGCTTTACCTGACCGCCCTACGTGCGTGGGACCGTGAGTCTCACCGATATTTACGCGAAATATCACGAGCAAGTACAGTTTTTACCGATCTATATCCGTGAAGCGCACCCCGTGGATGGGTGGTGGTTTGGTGGCAATCTTTTCACCAAGAAGCTGATGAAGACCCTTGCGCCCAAAGTAGCAATGGATGTTCACGACCCGCAAACGATCGAGCAACGGAGGCAAGTTGCGGGCACGTGCGAGACATCGTTATCCTATGGCGTAGGCACGTATGTTGACGAGATGGATGATGCTGTTAATAAATCCTACGCCGCTTGGCCAACCCGTCTCTATCTGATAGACACAGATGGGGTGGTGGTCTACGCAGCGGGGTTGGGACCTTATGATTTCCATCCAGGTAAATTGGAAAAAGCGATCGAGAATCATCTCTGATGCATGAATTACCCGTTACCGAAAGCATTCTCGACATTACCCTGCGCCACGCGAAAACGCATAACGCCACCAAAGTGACCGATATTTATCTCGTTATCGGCGATTGGTCTTCGATCATTGATGATTCTGTTCAATTCCATTGGGATATTTTGAGTGATGGCACAATTGCAAAAGGTGCAAATCTACACTTTGAGCGCATCCCCGTAGAGCTATTTTGCCTCGATTGCTCACAGACCTACACCCCTACCGACAGAGAACTCATTTGCCCAAAATGCGATGGTGTTCGTGTAAAAGTGATGAAGGGCGATGAGTTTAATATAGATTCAATTGAGATTGAAACGTGACGAGTGATAAGTGAATCACGCATCACTTGTCAGCTATACTTAAACCTTGGCGTTCTCTGCGTCTTGGCAGTTCAAGAAGGAAGAAAATGAGCAAAAAAGTCCCTGTAGTAGAAAAGATCCTCGGCGCAAACGAGAGCCTCGCCGAAGAAAATCGCGCCAAACTTGATGAACATGGTGTTTTCGGCATCAACCTGATGGCATCCCCCGGCGCGGGCAAGACCTCGGTCATTGAGCAGACGCTGCCCAAACTCGCCGAGCGTTATCGCATCGCCGTCATTGATGGCGACATCGCCACCAGCATAGACGCAGACCGTGCCGCCGAAGCCGGCGCAGATATTGCCGTACAAGTCAACACTGGCGGAAACTGCCATCTCGATGCAATTATGCTCAAAAAAGGCATGGAAGAGATTGACTTTTCCAAAATAGACCTTCTCCTCGTCGAAAATGTCGGCAATCTCGTTTGCCCTGCCAACTTTATGCTTGGCACACACAAAAGTGTTCTCGTTGCCTCTATCCCCGAAGGTGACGATAAACCTTATAAATATCCGGGTATGTATAGAGGCGTAGAGGCTCTTGTCATCAATAAAATCGACCTTTTGCCCTATATCCCCTTCAAAATGGACTATTTCCGCAAAGGCGTCGAAGTCCTCAACGCTGATCTCGTCACTTTTCCTCTCTCCTGCATAACGCAAGAAGGGGTGGATGAATGGATCAATTGGATTATTGAAGAAGTAGAAAAGAATAAAAAGTAATTAGTTCTTGAGCGGAAGGCGATCGAAGTGAGCCTGTAGTCGAAGGACGGCATTTGCAAGAACCGCTCTTCGACTTCGTGCAACGCACTCCTCTCAGAGACTGCAAAACATAAAAAATGACAAAAAAAACGGGTCTCAAAATCCACATCAACGGCGTTGTTCAGGGCGTAGGTTTTCGCCCCTTCGTCTATGGATTAGCGACCCGTTTTGCGCTTAAAGGTTGGGTCAAAAACACTTCTGCCGGGGTGGACATAGAAGTGGATGGCGATGCCGACACACTGGATGCCTTCGCCCATGCGCTACAGGATGAAGCCCCGCCCCTCTCAAAAATAGATGATTTCACCGTGACGCCCGTGATTTGGGCTGGGTTCACTTCGTTCGAGATCCTCCACTCCCAAGCAGTGGATGGTGCATTCCAACCCATTTCTCCCGATTACACGATTTGTGACGATTGCCTGCGCGAACTCTTCGATCCCGCCGATCATCGTTATCGTTACCCCTTCATAAACTGCACCAATTGTGGACCTCGCTTCACGATCATCAAAGACATCCCCTACGACCGCCCCAAAACCACCATGGCGACTTTCCCTTTGTGCGAAGTCTGCGCCAAAGAATATCAAGACCCTCTGGATAGGCGTTTTCATGCACAGCCCGTTGCTTGTCCCGATTGTGGACCGAAGATTTGGCTAGAAGAAAAGGGAAAGAAGAAAGAAGAAAGAAGCTCTCAGTCTCTGAGCGGAGCAGAGCGCAGTCGAAGAGCGGTTTCTGGAGTACCCCGTCCTTCGACTGCGGGTTTCGATACGCCCCTCACTTCGTTCAGGGTTACTCAACCCTCCGCTCAGGAACTGGACGATTCACTTATCACTCATCACTCATCAGATGAAGCGATTACTCAAACTCAAAATCTACTCATCAACGGAAAAATCCTCGCCATAAAAGGTCTCGGCGGCTTTCACCTCGCCTGTGATGCGACGAACGCTGAATCTGTGCGAGAACTACGCCATCGCAAATTGCGCGTCGATAAACCTTTTGCGTTGATGTTGCCTGATTTAGATACGGTCGAAAAGCATTGTTTTCTTAACGATGCTGAACGCAAAGAACTCGATTCTATCGCTCGCCCAATTGTTCTGCTCAAACGAAAACCTAATTCATCTATCGCAAAAGAAGTTGCCCCTGCGCAAGATATGCTAGGTGTGATGCTGCCTTATACGCCATTACATTATTTGCTTTTTGCAGAACAAGAAGATGTCATTGCAAGCGAGACGCAGCAATCCCCTTCAGCGCAGGGGGAGACTGCTTTGTCGCAGGTGCATGCTTCTCGCAGAGACATATTAAAGGTGATTTTGCCACCCTTAGTAATGACCAGCGGTAATCTCTCTGAAGAACCTATTGCCTATACCAATGAAGATGCTCGCGAACGACTTTCTTCATTAGCCGATGCCTTCCTGATGCACGACCGTGATATTCATGTGCGTTGCGACGATTCGGTGGTGCGAGTAATCAGTAGTCAGTATTTAGAAGTCAGTGGTCAGCCGTCAGAGAAAATTGAAAACCGATTGTCAATTACTTATCCACTGCGCCGCAGTCGCGGCTACGCGCCTTTCCCCGTGAAATTGCCCTGGGATGTGCCTCCACTCCTTGCAGCGGGCGCAGAGTTGAAAAATACTTTTTGTATTACCAACGAGAATTATGCCTTTATGAGCCATCATATTGGTGATTTATCCAATTTTGAAACTTTGCAATCTTTTGAGCAGGGCATAGCACATTTCGAGAAACTCTTCCGCGTTAAACCAGAAGCAATTGCCTACGATATGCACCCTAATTATCTCGCCACCCGCTACGCCCTCGAACGTGCCGAACGTGAAAACCTGCCAACCTTCAACATTCAACATCATCATGCCCATGTCGCATCCGTCATGGCGGAAAATGGCTTGAGCGGCGAAGAGAAAGTCATCGGCGTAGCTTTTGACGGCACAGGTTATGGCGATGATGGCAATATCTGGGGTGGGGAGTTTCTGATCGCTAATTACGCTGGCTATGAGCGCGTTGCCCATTTGCCTTATTTTCCGCTTGCTGGTGGTGACGCAGCGACAAAACACCCATCTCGCACTGCATTAGGGTTACTCTACGAGCTAAATATTGATTGGAATGAATATCTGCCCCCTCTGCAAGATTTATGCTCCGAAGAGCGGATGGCATTGCGAATCCAGTTGGAACGAAAATTGAATACGCCGATGACATCGAGTATGGGGCGGTTTTTTGACGCAGCGGCGGCTTTAGCAGGGGGCAGGCAAAGAGTTAATTACGAGGCGCAGGGGGCTATCGAGTTCGAGGCTTTAGTAGCAGATGATGAAAGCGGCAGTTATTCTTTTTGCAATGACCAAGCCCAAATTGGCGTGCGGAGCGGTATTTTATCCCTCTTGAAAGATGTGCAGAACAATATCCCCATCTCGATTATTTCGGCAAAGTTCCACAATGGGGTTGCTGAAATGGTTCTGAAAACTTGTGTCTCTCTGCGTGAGAAAAGCGGAGTAAATACAGTCGCTTTAAGCGGTGGCGTATGGCAGAATATGTTTATGCTGGAGCGCACGCTAGAAATGTTGCGGGCTGAGGAATTTGATACGCTTACTCATCGTCAGGTGCCAACGAATGATGGCGGGCTGGCGCTGGGTCAGGCTGCGATTGCGGCGTGGAAGTTGAAAAAATGACAGTTCCTGAACGGAGCGCAGTCGAAGGATGGGGTTGAGAGAACCGCTCTTCGCCTACAGGGACATTTCGTTTGCCTTCCGCTCTGAGACTGAAAAAGGAGAAAACTATGTGCTTAGGTGTTCCTGGAAGGATCATTGAAATTGACGATAGCGGCGATTTGCGCATGGCGAAGGTTGATTTTGGCGGCATTGTGCGAGAAGCCTGTCTTGAATATGTGCCTGAAGCTAAACTGGGCGATTACACCGTCATCCACGTTGGTTTTGCGATCAGCCTGCTCAGCGAAGAAGAAGCACAAGAGTCGCTTGCCATGCTCAGAGAGATCGTTGATCTGGAAGCAGAGTTGGGCAGCGAATGAAATATGTTGCTGAGTATCGCAACGCCGATCTTGTGCGTGGTGTGATCGACGAAATTGCCCGCACCGTAACCCGTAACTGGGTGCTGATGGAGATCTGCGGCGGGCAGACACACGCCATCGTGCGGCACGGCATTGACCAGCTTTTGCCCCCTGAAATAGAACTCGTACACGGACCTGGATGTCCGGTTTGCGTAACGCCGCTCGAACAGATCGACCGTGCCCTGGCGATTGCCGCCACACCGGATGTGATCTTCTGCTCGTATGGAGACATGCTGCGCGTCCCCGGCTCCTCGGACGACCTTTTCTCGATTAGAGCGGCTGGCGGCGATGTGCGCGTAATCTACTCTCCTTTGGATGCGGTTAAGATTGCGCAAGAAAATCCCGATAAAAAAGTCGTTTTCTTCGCCATCGGCTTTGAAACGACCGCTCCCGCCAATGTGATGAGCGTAGTGCAGGCGAAAATGCTGGGCGTGACAAATTACAGTATTTTGGTCTCGCATGTGCGCGTTCCGCCTGCTTTGCACGTCATTTTGGGATCGCCCCATAATCGTGTGCAGGGATTTTTGCTTGCCGGTCATGTTTGCGCGGTGATGGGCTATTGGGAGTATGCCCCAATAGCGACACAATACGGTGTCCCGATGGCGATCACGGGCTTTGAACCACTGGATATTGTGCAGGGAATTCTGGAAAACGTGAAGCAATTGGAAGCTGGCAAAACGGATGTTGTGAATGCTTACCCGCGTGCGGTTACTTTTGATGGAAATAAACCTGCTCAGAAGATGATAGATACGGTCTTCATAGAGTGTGACCGCAAATGGCGCGGGATTGGCGAAATCCCGATGAGCGGCTGGGAATTACGTTCTGAGTTTGATGCGTTCAACGCCGAAAAGCGTTTCGACGTGAGAGCTATCACGACAGATGAATCCCCGCTTTGTATCGCGGGCGAGATTTTGCAGGGTTTGAAGAAACCCCATGATTGTGCTGCTTTTGGCAAAGAATGTACGCCCGAATCACCGCTTGGCGCGACGATGGTCTCAAACGAGGGAGCTTGTGCGGCTTATTATAAATATGGGCGAGGGCTAGAATAACCCTGTAGATTAGGTAGGTTTTTAAAAGAAAAAGCCAGATTTTGATGTCTGGCTTTTTTGCTCTAACGTTTGCTTCACTTGCCCGTAGGATTTGCTCTGAAACTATTGTATACCTAACCAACGCTATCTAAAATGCGCCGATTCCCAGAGCCGTAGGCGGGCCAGCGTGAAAGCTGGGTTAGCAGGCATTATTATCCTAAGTAACATCAATCTTCTTTTTGAGAGCCTGGAACAAACTCTTGGGGAGATTTTGTTCTTTGCCAGTATGCCGATCAGCTATTGACCATTCAAGTACGCATTGAAGTATTTGTTCACCATCTGACGTACGCTTAATATCAATATACCATTTACCCCCAGCAGCATCTAATTCTACTAAACTTGTAACCACATCTAATGTATCTCTCCATATTGCAGGAAAGTGATATTTGATATGAACTCGATTAATAATTACTGCAAGGTTTTGTGTTTTAAGTTGTAAGGGAGACCATCCTACATCAGCCAATGCCTGTACGGCAGCATCCTCAGCGAATGCTGCATATGTTGCATTATTCACGTGTTCTAGCGAATCCAAATCTCGCCATTCCACATCTCTTTGTACTATAAATGCAGCATCATTCTGTATTCCTAATTTTGGAAGTTGTCCCTGTTCAAATATTCGAGGGTTTTCTATCAAAAAATTATCCATTATATGCACAGGTGGTGGGGTAGGTCTCAATGTCCTGCTATCAAGAGAAACTATTTGCTGTGTACCTTGTGCAACAATTTCACCACTTTCTTTAAAACGAATTTCGAAGCACCTTGTTCCACGTACCCGGCGCCACTTGACTAACCAGATCGTGAAATCAAAATTCATATTAGGATATAGAGGTGTAAATACCCTTATCTCTGTTTCACGAATTACCCATGCAAGCCCAAGTTGTTCACTTTCAACTATCCCCAATCCGTTCGAAGCACCCCATTCCCAAGCCGTTTCTATCACATACCGAAAATATCCTGCTAAGTCAAGCTGACCAAGCGCGTTATCTTCAGACCAACGGACTCGAAACGTTCTTGTAAATAGTTCAGTCATTTTATTTACCCTGCTAACTAAGTGTTAGGCGGAGAATACCTCCGTCTAAATAACTAAAAGCGTCAAAAAGTACTCATATATTCTACTATGCCTTAGCGAAGAAACTCTCAGTATCTTTGATAAAACTCAAAGTGCCACGCTCAATCTCTTCTGTCAAGGCATCGAGTTCGCTAAAATCTGAATCGTCAACCAAGACATGCTCCAGAATAGCATCAACGCCCGGGGCAAGTTTTACGAGGGCATATTTCTTCCAGCCGCTTTTTTGTACTATTCTTTTTTAAGCAATCCCCCATAAACGACCTCGATAAGAATCTTGTCCGGCGTTTCAAACATTACCTGATAGTAGGTATGGTCGGCATCTTGGCTGAACTCGGGCCGATAGCGTGGCGTTTCAAAGAGGGGGACAATATTTTCTTCGCGTAAATATTCCACCATCTGATCGACTTCGTCTTGACTTTTCACGTGCAACGCCAAATGGTTCATCCCTGTGCCATCGTAATCGTTCTTTGCGTCGTTTGCGTTGCCTATCAACCACAAACTAGCATCAGTGCTGCCAACACCAAGCATCGTCGCGTCCTCGTGCAGGGTTTTCCAGCCAACAAAGGCAAAAAAATCTTTGTAAAAGGGCAGGTTTTGCGAATTTATATTGAGTTGTATATGTCAACACCTTCGCCATTTAGGGCGGTGAAAGTTTGGATTTAGTATCATGGACGTAGGAGAAACTAGCCAAACGTCCAAAAAACTGCTCAAATAAAATAGGGTCAGGTTTTTGCGGAAGCATTTTTATTGTTTCCTCGAAGTATTTAGCCGCTCTGAAGTAAGCTTTCAAATCCAGAATGCCGCTATCAGGATTTGTCTGCCGAAATTCTTTCAGTAGCACCTGAGACAGATTGGTCATAAACAAAGATAAATTAAGAGCGTTCGTTAGTTGAGTTTCTTTGATGTTCATGAAGTCTTCCAGACCCCAGAATTGTTTGGCGTCCCGGAAGTTGAACTCAATTTGAAAACGCAAGCTGTAATAATCGATTATTTTCTCATAAGACATCTCCAGGTCACTGGAGAAAAGAATAACATGGGCAAAACGCCCTGTCTTGAGATGGGTCTTTGTGATAATGACGACATTCAGCATTTGAGCAAAACTCTTGTGCAGCACCTTGCTCTGATAGATTTTTGTCTGAATGCCTCTTTCAATTTTCTGGTTGACTAAATACTTTGCAGGAATATTGGCATAATCTATCTTGTTCCCGTATTTTCTTCTTGGTCCGGTGGCTTTTTGCAACCCTTCATAGAGAAAATACAATGCGGAATCAGAGCGCAGTTTAGAGACCAAGTCCAGCCCGCATTGCAAAACCATCTGCAGCGCATTATTATTCCCAAAATGTCCGTCTAAGGCAATATGACGGATTTTGACCAAACCTTTCAGAAGAAGAAGCTGTTTTTTGATCATGCTTTGGACACGCTCTAGCTCCGGCGTTAGCGAAACTTGACTTTTGTCTCGGTTTTTACTGCCTTTCGGACGTCCCTGTTTCTTTTTTTCAGGATCGTTTTTCTTTTTTGCCTTTTTCGTTTTCTTCTTTTTAGCAGTTTCTTTCTCTTCCGCTGTGCGAATAACCTGCTCAACCTGTAATGGATAAGAATGTCTCTCTTCTACCGAAACAATCGACAAGGAGAAAATGGCGATACTCTTGATTACTTTCTGTAACAGCCCAGAGTAAAAACGATCCAGACCAAAGGTGAGCTTGCCTGATTTTGTAATTACACTCTCGTCGCCAATAAAAAAATACTCAAGCTGGGTGTTGAACAGGTGCTCTTTGAAGAAACAAAGAAATACATCCATCCAAGCTATCTTTGTCTTGAAAAAACGCTGTATCGTTCGATAACTGCCGCCTTTGCCCGACCAGCGAGAAATACCAAGCATCGTCACACGACCGGTCATGCTCAACATCGCTTGAGCTATCCAGCGCATACGACGAATATCTGTGTTTGACAATGCCGGAGATAGTGTCTGTAAAAGTGCTAAAATGTTCATATGGGTTTCTTGTGGGAGTTGGGTTGTTGGAAACACAACTGTACTACAAGAAACCCGCTTTCATTATGCTATTTTTGGCGAAGGTATTGATATGTCCGAGCGTTGTTTTAATCATCATGTCCTCTCTAAGTATCTATCCTGAAAATATCTGGGGGGTGGGTACGACGCACCTTCTTAAGGTAAATTTGTTTCGGGCTTTCTTCGCAAGAAGATCAGCACGGCGACAAAGCCAAAAAGCATAGTAACAGAGCCTGTTATAAAAGGGTAGCGAAAATTAATATCTCGTACCATACCAGCCCAGAGCGGACCGGCGATTCGTGCCAAGTTCATGAATGAGTTATTTAATCCCATTGCGATGCCTTGCCCCTGTTATCTTTTGAGCTCATACTTGAATGGTGAGACGGGTTATTGTATAGCTTGGATTCAAGTCGTAAGTGCAACAGGTTGATATCCGAAGAATACCTC
>JABGOQ010000206.1 GCA_018645405.1 Anaerolineae bacterium
TTTGATGAAGTGCTTAAGAGCAATAAAGATTTAAAATATGCACAGGAATTGTACGAGGAGAATCGTCGCCAGGATATTAAGCGACTGACCGATACACAGGGAGAAATCGTTGCTTTGCGTAAACGTTTGGACGAGGAAAAAGAAAAAAGGCAACTTAATGCAGATAATCTTAAAAATATAGATACACGTGTTGCGGATGTGTTAGCAAGTGAACATAAACGTAAGCAGGAGCAAACTGAGTTTTTTGAGAAATTTGCCATTGAGCAAATAGATCGTGAACGTGCTTGGAAAGAATGGATAGAAGAAGCAGATAAATTCAATGAAAAAACCGAATTACTTGAGACTCAATTACAAACGGTAAGCGATGCATCTCGTTCTGCTAAAAAGGCAGAGGAAACCTACGCAGAAATTAGCCAGAAAATTGAAAGGCGTGTTCACGAGATTGTTGAAATGCAACGTCTCGCAGAAGATCGTTTGCGTCAGGAATGGGTCACTTTCAAAGCCGATGACCAAAAACGCTGGACGGGCTATGGACTTTCTCAAGATGAAACGATGAGAAATTTGCAAAAAACAATGGAGAAAATTGAAAAGAGATTAACTGAGTTTGATGATTCTTTCCAAACTATGCAAGACCAACTTCACCAGACTACCCATGTGACTGAGCATCAGATGCAAGACTTGATGAGCTGGGCGCACGAGTGGTTAACTGCTTCTGAGCGCGTAATGGGACATGAGAAAAAAAGTGCGTAAAAGTAACAAAGGAATCCCATGCGCGTAATTGGCACTGCAGGACATGTAGACCACGGAAAATCCACCCTCATCTCTGTGCTCACGGGCGTTCATCCCGACCGCCTAAAAGAAGAGCAAGAGCGCGAGATGACCATCGAACTTGGATTCGGTTGGCTCACCCTGCCCGATGGTGAAGAAATTGGTATAGTAGATGTACCCGGTCACCGCGATTTTATCGGCAATATGCTGGCGGGTGTGGGTGGTATTGATGCAGTTGTGCTTGTCATCGCCGCCGATGAAGGCGTGATGCCCCAAACAAAAGAGCATCTCGCCATTCTCGATTTACTCCAAATTCCCAGCGGCATGATTGCCCTTACCAAAACCGACCTCGTCCCCGACCCCGAATGGCTCGACCTTGTAGAGAGCGATATTCGCGAAACCCTCACGGACACTGCCCTTGAAAACGCGCCTTTTGTGCGCGTCTCTGCCAAAGATGGCACGGGGCTAGATAATCTGCTATCAACCCTCAGCAAACTGCTACAAAATGAACCCGCTCGGCTCGATTTAGGTCGTCCGCGCCTGCCCATTGACCGCGCTTTTAGCATTGCGGGTTTTGGAACGGTGGTCACTGGCACCCTCGCTGACGGCAATCTCAGTCTCGGCGATGAAGTTCTTATTCTCCCCTCCGAGCAAAAAGGGCGCGTGCGCGGTTTGCAAACCCATAAAAAGAAAGAAGAAATTTCAGTCCCTGGCTCTCGCACAGCTGTCAATATCTCTGGGATTTCACTCGAGGATATCCGCCGCGGTGAAGTCGTTATCAAGCCAGAACAATATCAGACAACTCGTCGCTTGGATGCTCGATTTCGTCTCTTGGATGAAATATCCCAGCCACTCAAACATAATACAGAAGTGAAGCTCTTTGTGGGCGCAAGCGAGACAATCGCGACCTTGCGCTTGCTCGGTGCCGAGATACTTAATCCCGGTGAAAGCGTGTGGATTCAACTAGAACTCCGCGATCCTATCGTGACCGTGCGCGGTGATCGTTATATTCTACGCCGACCATCTCCCGCCGAAACGCTTGGCGGCGGCGTAATTATTGACCATCAACCCAAAGGACGACACAAACGCTTCGATGAAGGTGTGATTCAGAAATTAACATCTCTCGCCGAAGGCTCACCAGCAGATGTGCTATATCAGGCAGTTTTGGCAAATGGTGCAGACACACTATCAAATCTCATTCAAGAAGCACGGCTTGAAGATGCCGATGCCCAAGAAGCCGTTAATGAATTATTTGCTGAAAAGAAAGTTTTTGAATTAGCAAAAGAGTATGTAATCGCCACAACCCATTGGGATGCGCTTACAGAGCGCACGCTCAATATGATTGCGGCATATCATGAAAAAATCCCTTTACGCGCAGGCATTCCACGCCAAGAGTTGAAAAGCCGGTTGAAAATTGACACTAAACTTTTCAACGCCATGCTAGAAAAACTCTCGGAGGCAGAGCAACTTGTCCACACCAGCGGGAGCGTGAAAATGCCCACGCACAGTATCACCTTTGGGAGCACTGAGCAAGCCCAAATTTCGAGTTTGATGCGGCAATTTGAGCAGAATCCTTTCTCGCCGCCGACCAACAAAGCATCCATTCAAGAAGTGGGTGATGAAATTTTTAACGCTCTGGTTGCCCTAGAAACACTAGTAACGGTCTCTCCGGAAGTTGCTTTTCGTAAATCTGATTATGAAAAGATGGTAGAAATGTTGCGAGCATATTTAGGCAAAAATGAAAAAATCACGCTTTCAGAAACGCGCGATTTATTTGGCACAAGCCGCCGATATGTGCAGGCATTTTTAGAG
>JABGOQ010000207.1 GCA_018645405.1 Anaerolineae bacterium
TTGCTAAAGTATTGATCTAAAGTCAGCCAAGGTTTGCCTAGTTTTTTCCTTGAATAATAATGTGATATTGTTTTGTCCCATGGGTTTCTCTCCACACAAAATTTATAATATGAGTTCCAGACTGAATCGGGTAAGCGGGTTTTTATTCTTTTTGCAGATAAATGCTTACTGAATTTCATTCCTCTTATAGAGTCTACAACGGTCGTTGGAAGTCCCTTCCCTTGGTTAAGAATCATTTCAGCAAATGGATTGAATAAGCCCCTATAATTTCTAGGGGTATGATGAGCTTCACGCGGGAAAATCGGAGTTATAATATCTCCTTCATCGCAAATCTGAGACAGAAAAACTTCGATACTTGTTCCGGCTGTCTTTGTAGTCTTGATAAAAATGAATTTATATTTATGTGAAATAATCATAAAACACCGGCCTTGATAAAAAAGAAATGTTAGAAACTCTAGTCTCCGCACTAGCTCTCTTGCTCTATTATCTGTTTTTAAAATTGAGAGCATATGACCGCGCCTATCTTGAAATGAACAAGAAGGATTGGAAGATTAATTTACTTCCAGCGCCATCTTTATTTGCCCGCCTTTTTAATATTATAGTAGGAAATTTTGGGGCCTCGCTCTTAATCACGCTTCTGGAGATGACGCGTATCAAATTTGCCATAAAGAAATCTCTCAAGCAGATGGAGGAAGCAGAAGCCAGTGGGAAAGTCCCCGCCATTTTGTGTAACGCATCTGCTCGAAAAGCACTGAAAGAGCGATTTACCAACTATGCGGAAAATATGCGTACATCTGATGCGCTCAACGCTTACGCAAAAATTTTTCTTTACTCGGGCACATTAGTATTTCTCTCTAATCACGTAGGCTTACTTCAGTTAGGTATGGAAGCTCATGATGAGGTCGTACACAACCCGGTTTTTATTGTGTCTATGCCACGTACTGCGACTACCATTCTTCATCGTACTATGGCCACAGATACCTCGCATTGGCGCGCCTTTGACCTTGCCGATTCTATGATGCCGCTGCCTCCCGTCTTTCGTTCAGACCGCGCAAGCCGAAAGAAACGCGCAGAAAACGTGCAGAGGACTATGATCAACCCCCTCAAGCGAATTGTTCCTGGTTGGTTTGAATGTCTGGCAACAATGGATTACAAGGCCCAGACCAGATAGATGAAGATTTGGGATTATGTAATCCTGGCATTGGAATAGCGTATCAAGACACCCTGATGCACCTTCATCCAGAAGAAAAATCCAGCCTTGAAAGTGTTGAACTGGCAACCTACCGTTTCGCCTGGCTCGATATGATGATGCGCATCCATCAAAAATTAGAGCCAGACAACGATAAAACCTGGTTAATGAAAGATCCTAAACATTCTGCCTTTCTTCCACAACTTATTCAACAATTTCCAGGTGCCAGGTTTATTTTCATCCATCGTTCGCCAGACGATATTCTGGCAAGCATGGCAAAATTGTTTTTATGTTTCACTTGTGTTTCTGTCATTCCTGGAGCGTCAGGAACAACGTCAGCGGAGTGGGGGCAATATGCCTTGGAGAGGACAAAGTTCTATTCAGACGGTATTGTTCAGTATTCTAAAGCCCATCACATGGACGAAAATAAGCGTATCGACATCCTCTTCTCAGAACTGGTTCCTGACGTAGTTGGAAGTATCGAGCGTATCTATGAAAGGTGCTTCAATCAGAAACCGAGCGAGGAAGCGAAAGCAATCATGCAGTCCTATCTTGATCAGTATAAGTTTGAGAAAAAAGAAAATCAACCACGTTCATTAGAAGATTTTCATTTAACAGAACAAGACCTTAGCTTTGATGAATACAGGGAGATGTTTTTGTAGATTTGATGTTGATATTGATTGGGGAAATCTCTTTGGATCTACAAGAGTAACTGTGGTGCAAGATGCAGCGCAACTAAAGATAAAATTCATCCGTCAGCTTATCTTTATTGAACATCTCAGTGTGCAGCCCGCACTCTGTTTTGCCTTTGCCATCCCAACGCCCGGCGCGTTCGTTTTCGCCGACCTGAATGGCGCGGGTGCAGGGTTTGCATCCGATGCTGGGGTAACGTGAGGCGGGCAGGGGGTGACGTGGCAAGTTATTTGCCGAGATATAGTTGAAGACTTCCTCCCCAGTCCAATTTAAGAGCGGTGCGATGCGCAGCAATCCATCCCGTTTATATTCGAGAATTTGGGCATGGGCGCGATTTTCGGTTTGCTCACGTCGAATCCCCGTGATCCACGCATCTAGCCCCTCCATTGCTTTTTGCATCGGCTGTACCTTGCGGATATAGCAGCAGAGATTGGGGTCGGTTTCAGGGAGGTCGCTGCCAAAGTGACGCAGGACGGTGCGCCATTTTTCTTCTGGGCGTAAGTCTACGATATTCAAATCCCATTTTTGTTGAAGTTTTTCACGAAAGATGAGTGTATCCCAAAAGTGCAAGCCTGTATCTAAAAAGAAGATACGCATTTGGGGATGTGCCTGCCAGACCATATGAAGCAGGGGCAAACTTTGTGTCTGAAAAGAGGAGCTGAG
>JABGOQ010000026.1 GCA_018645405.1 Anaerolineae bacterium
GTAGCTTGAATGATGAGAGCGGCATAAAGAAAAGGCTGAACGGAAAGAGAGGCAACCAGCAAAGCAACCATTCCCATTCCTATAGGGACAAGGCGGCGAGCAATCCCTGCTGCGCTAGAGCCAAAAAACCAGAGCGAGGCTATTCCATAGAGAAGAGCAAAGAGGGGTTGGTCGACCGAGGTGATGAGAATCTCTCGCCCTAAAATCTGGAGAGAGGCTGAAAGTTTAAAGGAAAGGGTTTCGTTAAGGCGAATCGCGGTATCTACAGGGAGAAACCATGCCAACGCGGCGAGGAAAAGAGAGCTTAGCCCGCCAAGGAGAGCAGTAATATTTGCACGACGAGGAATCCACAGAAGGATAGCGAGGATTAGAGGAAAACCAATCCAGATAAGTGGTGCACTCATTCTTGCGCTCCTAATTCTTCAAGCCCCGCTGTAAGCAGATAGGAACCAACCAGTGCCAATCCGAGATTGATCAGGGCAAGCAACGCAGCAACAAGAATGGATGCTTCAACAGCAGCATATAAGACTTCAAACCCTGCCAAGAAGGTGAGTAAACCTATCACAACACTCAGAGGTTGAGCTGTCAGTCCAAGTAGAAGGAGGCCCATTGTCATCAGGGTGAGGCTACCAGCAACTTCGGCAAGCCCAATACCGGGGAGAAGTCTGGCTATGCCAGATGTACCAGAAATAACAATAATGAAGATCAACGCAGCAGTCAGGATTCGGAACAATCTGCCTTCGGGCCAAGAACGTTCAGAAGCGGTAGCAAGTTTAGGGTCAAGAGCGGAGCGGGTAATCCCCAGTGTTGTAGCTGCCATCCAACCAGTGACTAATTTTACGGCAGCCATTGAAATCGTCCAGTGCAATTGAGTGAGCCAAAAAACCCCGATATATTGAATAGCAAGCAATGCCAAAGCCCAGCGCCAATCTTTGGTCAAAAGAAGAGACAGAGAGGCTGCAAATAAAATAAAAACTACGCTCCATGAGATAATTTGCAAAGTCATTAGCGAATCCCTTCTGAGAGCAGAGAAGCAAAGAGGATGATGAAGAGGAGTGCCCAAAGAATTCCTCCATCGCTTTCAAAGATATTAGTAATTTGTCTAACCAGATTGCGAAGGAAATAGTATAGGCCCCAAAAGACATTGGAGATGAGATTTCTATTTTTTTCAGTATCTGGCTTGAGCCAATGTGCTTGGGATGGATTGAGAGCGCGGATACGTGGGAGAAGCCTGATAAGTATTGTTACTAACAATATTGAACCTAAACCAAACCGCCATGCACCAATGGACGATGCTCCCTGCCAGCCCCACACCCCCAAAAGGAGTAAAGCTAGAAGCATAATGCCTATGCCACTAGGATAGATAAGGCGAGAAAGTTGATTTTGTGTTTTGAAATTTTCTGCTTTTGTGCGCCGAGCATGACGAAAATAACCTGCAAGAAGCAGCCCGTGTGCAGGAAGTAGAAGGAACCAAAATCCCCACCAAGAAGAGACGTTGCTCTCCCAACCCATTGCTGTGAGAGTCATTGGCAGTGAAGACATAGAAAAAAGACCAAGCAAAATAAGGCGATTAAGCCATTTATTTTGCAAAGAGGATAAGAATAAGGCCCCGCCTCCTAAAATCAATGCTGTTCCCCAAGCAACACTACCAGAGGGATTGGCACGGAGGGTTGCCGCAAGGGCAAGTGATGCCATGCCGAGCAACCAATAAGGGCGAGCATCAAGGCTTTCTGTGGCTTGAAACCACATCCAACTGCTATAGAGCGCGGCAATGGAAATCAGTCCTAAAATATAGGGAATTAGTGGAGATTGAAGGCTGTTATAAGGAATACGAGCCAATAAGATTAGGCTAGCTGCTGCTGATGTAAGACGAAGTACCGTTCCATAACCACGCCGTAAAGACGATTCCGTTCTAAAAGGTAGATGAATTGGCAAAATACCAAGACGTAATCCAGCAGCGATGAGCATATAAAAACCAGCTTCTTTTGGTGCAGCGACAAAATTCAATGAAGTCCCCTCCGCTGTGCTGACCAACCCAGCCCAAAGTAAAAAGCCAGAACCAGCCACACGCGTTGCAAAAGAAACAACAACTCGCTCTCGAAGTCCTTTTTCTTGCACGGAACCCAGTAAGGTAATGAGTTCTGCTAAATCGATAGCGGTCCAAGCCAGAAGTAAAGTTAAAGGATTCTCTGCCAAAACTGCCAAAATCCCCACACCGCTTAGGGCAAGCGTTCCCGCCCAAGCTGGAGAGTTAGGAAAATTATCGCGGGCGACTGCTGTGAGCAAAGCCCCTAGCCCCAAAGTTGCAAGGCTAAAAGCATAAGCCCAAGATAGTTGATCGGCAAGAAAAAGGGGTGATGCAGGAAAAAGAACGGTTGGCTGCCATGAAGGCAAAGTCAGAACCAAAGGCATATCCAATTGCCAAAAAAGAACACTGATCCAAGCCAAAAACGCACCCGTAACAGCAAGTAGCCACGAATAACGAAAACCCGGATTAAATAAGCGCAAGACCAACAAGGTTAGTGCACTAAGGAAAAGGATGATAAATGTAATTATAATAAGCATAGGGTGTACAATACCGTACTAAAGAGTAGTCTATTTTATCAGCTTTAGTTTTATTTCTGTTGTAGAATCTCTTTTGTATTTTCTCTCAACGCAGTCTCGTAGTTATCTTATCTCTTCATAAAGGTCTCTCGTGAAATCAAGAAAAATAACCTTATCATTCAAAAAAATAAAATTCTTTGGGGGATTAATCCTTGCTAGCTTCTTGCTTTTCATCATCTTCGCTATGATTGAAGGGAATCGCTTATCAAAAGCCAATGCTGCGAGTTTGTCTGAAAGAGTCGCCTCCGCTACACCTTTTTTACCAGGGGATGAACCAGAAGAATTTGATTTCAATAATCCTCTACAAGTGCAGCTAACAGCAACACCCCGCCCTACTGTCGTTTATGAAGAGGGTGCGTACCCTACATCCATCCCGCAGATATTGCCAACGATGCCAAATATCTCGCCTTACTCCCTGCCGGCAGGATTCAATCCACTCACAGGGAAACCACCTGCTCTTCCAGGTTTGCTTGAACGACGACCAATCGCAAGCAAAGTCACTCTCTACCCGCGTTATGTTCGTCCCCAATCGGGGCTAACACGCTCAGATGTTGTTTTCGAATATTATATTGAAGGTGGGCTAACACGCTTTATTGCGGTCTTTTATGGCAATAATGCCGAACATGTAGGGCCAGTACGCTCAGGACGATTCTTCGATGAACATGTTGCACGTATGTATCAATCTTATCTTGTTTTCAAATACGCTGATCCGCGTGTTTATGACTATCTCAAAGCCACTGATATTCGCGATTTTCTCATCGTGCCGGGGAGCACAGCTTGCCCTCCATATATCGTTGGTAAGCAAGATCGCGACACCTACAATAATATATTTTTCAATACAATAAAATTTGCCGATTGTCTAGAAAAGCAAAATAAAGACAATTCCCGCCCAGATCTGCGCGCAGGCTACTTTAGCATGGTACCGCCCTCTTTCGCAGAACCCGTGCTAGGCATTTTCGCTCGCTATTCTTTAGACGATTATCATTATTGGGGATACGATCCCCTCACTCACAAATACTATCGACATCAAGAGACCAATAATCTTCGTAATGGCAACTCCCCCAACTATGCACCACTGATCGATAATCTCACTGGACAACAAGTTAATACCGACAATATTGTCTACCTCTTTGTTCCTCATACTTTTGAAAACAAATATCAAGAAGAAGATGAGGTCTATCATATAGATTTATTTGGATCAGGACAAGCGGTTCTCTTCCGTGATGGAATCGTGCTTCCGGCATATTGGCAACGGATTGCAACCGATCAACCTCTGCTACTCACCGACCCAAGCGGAGTCCCCCTCTCCCTCAAACCAGGGCGTACGTTTTATGAAGTACTCGGTGAAAACTCCACCTACACACAACAAAATGCACAATGGCATTTCGAGTTTGAGACACCTTAGCATAGTACAATAGCTTCTATGATTTTAAGGAGAAATAATGAATCTTGACCCTACCTTTCTAAACAATCTTGCCCTTGTCCTAACAGGGTTCGGAGCTGCATTCCTTCTTGCACTTTGGGTGAGCCTCGTTATCTGGACATACAGAGACATCCGCAACCGCTCACGCGACCAACTTATTCAAATTCTCGCCACAGTCCTCGTCGGTTTACTCAATATCCCTGGCGCAATCGTCTATCTTGTCTTACGCCCCCCGCGCACACTCGAAGATGAATATCAGCGCACCCTCGAAGAAGAAGCTCTTCTCGCAGCTATCGAGGACCAGCTTCTTTGCCCGGGATGCGAACGCCGTGTCAAAGATAATTGGATGCTCTGCCCCAATTGCCAAACCAAACTCAAAAAGAATTGCCACGATTGTAACGAACTCATGGAACTCCCTTGGAATATCTGCCCCCACTGCGGAACTCCTGAACTTGGGATGCGCCGAGAGAATATGAGCATGGATGATGTTTTGCGAAACCTTAATATTGAAGAAGAAGCAGAAGAGCAAGAAAGCACTGACCAGCCAGACCTCCTAGACCAAAACGAATGAAAATCGAAAAAATCTCTTTAACTCATCTAAAAATGCCCCTTATCTCACATTTTGAGACATCTTTTGGGCGCATCTACGACCGTGAAAGCATTCTCATCACTATCTACACCGAGGGACTTGTCGGTTTCGGCGAATGTGTTGCAGATCGAGATCCCGGCTATGCCTACGAGACAACAGGCACAGCATGGCATATTCTCAAAGATTTCATTTTGCCTGCAATTCAGATCAAAGACATCAAAGACCCCGCAGATTTTCGCGCCCGCATAGCAAATATCAAAGGGCACGAGATGGCTAAAGCCGGCGTAGAGATGGCAATTTGGGATTTGCTTGGCAAAAAAGAGCAAAAGTCGCTCCAAAACTTATTTGGCGGTGGCAAGCCCAAAGTCGACGTGGGAGTCTCGGTTGGTTTGCAAGATACGCCCGAGGATCTCATCCGCGTTATTGAGGGATATCTGAACGATGGCTATGGTCGCGTCAAACTCAAAATCAAACCTGGGCGGGATATAGGCGATGTCGCCGCCGCACGAAATACGTATCCCAATTTGAAGCTCCAAGTAGATGCTAATTCTGCATATACGCTTGAGAGCGCATCAGCTATTCAGGCTTTGGATGATTTAGATTTATTGCTCATTGAACAACCTTTAGCCGAAGATGATTTATGGGATCATCATATCTTGCAGAAAAAGTTTAAAACCCCGCTTTGCTTGGATGAAAGCATTATCTCAGCACGGCATACGCGCCAAGCCATTGAGATGGAAGCTTGTCGTATCGTCAATATCAAGGCGGGGCGTGTCGGTGGCTTGAGCGAAGCTCTCGCTATTCACGACCTTTGCTACACTGCCAATATCCCCGTTTGGTGCGGCGGGATGTTAGAGACGGGCATCGGGCGAGCGGCAAATCTTGCGCTGGCTTCTTTGCCAAATTTCAAATTCCCCGGCGATATTTCGGCAACCGATCGCTATTATGCCCAAGACATCACCAACGAACGTTTTTCGCTCAACGCCGACAGCACCATTGATGTCCCAACGGGTGTTGGCTTAGGCGTAACGATTGATGAAAGCGCGGTGAAGAAGTTTATGCTGCGTGAATGTAGTTTTTAGAGCAAATAATAGAACGCGGATTTCGCAGATTAGACGGATTTAGCGGATTCACGCAGATTTTAAACCTTTACAAAAAATCCGTGCAAATCCGTCTAATCTGCGTTCCGTTTTTTTACAACAATTATGCAAAAAACCTTATACATACTCCTTACTCTTGCCCTCTTCCTCACCTCCTGCGCACCGCAAAGTGCCACACCGACTCTCCCGCCAAGTGCGACAAGTAGCCCGCATCCAACGGCAACATCTACGCCAAGCCCACCAGCCTTGTGGATTAGCAATACCGTCCCCGATGAATTGCGGGAAATTGCTGAAGAGAGCGGCATTCCCCTAGTCAAGGATGCAGAAGATGCGACCATTCACTTTGATTTGAGTGACAGAGAAAATGCTTCTATCTGGACTTATGCTCTCGTTGCCCCTTTTGCGACTGTGCAGGATGGAGTCTCTCTCGAAGAGTTAAAAACTATTTGGCTAGAAGATGTTGAAATCGAGTTGTGGATGGCAGAATTCACTAAAAGGGCGTTAACCGCTCTTTGGGGGCTACCAAGCAAAAAACAGGTACGTGTCGTCCCATCTGATAAATTGCTGAACACACTTTGGGAGAAAAAAGATGCCTGGGCGATCATCCCCTTTGAAGACATCCAACCGCGCTGGAAGGTATTGACCATTGATGGGCAATCGCCACTGCATAATGATTTTGTCGGAGAAAATTATCCGCTAAACCTTTCTTTTGGTGTAGATGAAATTTCTTCGCTAGACTTGCCCGCTTTCAACCGCGACCCTGAAAAGCTGACCACTGTCGCACTAACGGGCGTGACCGCCTTGGTGCGCGCGACTGCCTATACGATGGAGCGAAAGGGTGTCACTTACCCCGCGCAAGATGTGGGCGATTGGCTGCGCAATGCCGATATTACGCATATCAGCAATGAAATTCCTTTCATGCCAAATTGCAAACCGCCCACACCCGGGCAAATTGGTTTGCAATTTTGTAGCGACCCAAAATATATTGAATTGCTCGAATTTGTCGGCACAGATGTTGTTGAGCTGACAGGCAATCATTTTCAAGATTATGGCGCAGAGGCAACTTTATTCACGCTTGATTTATATGATGAAATTGGCTTACCCTATTATGGCGGTGGCAGAGATTTGGCAGATGCCAGCAAAGCGATTACGCTGGAGCATAACGGCAATAAATTTGCCTTTATTGGCTGTAACCCTGTTGGTCCTGAGTTTGCCTGGGCGCGTGAAGATGGCTGGCCCGGTGCGGCTCCTTGCAATCATAAATTTATGGTCGCAGAAATCGAAAAACTGCGCGCCGATGGCTATTTGACCATCGCTACGATGCAATACCATGAGTATTATTCGCCCGAAATTCGCCCCTGGCAAGAACGCGATTTTCGCCGTCTGGCAGATGCCGGCGCAGTCATTGTGAGCGGTAGTCAGGCACATTTTGCGCAGGCAAAAGAATTTTATAATGGTGCATTTATTGATTATGGTTTGGGCAATCTCTTCTTCGACCAAATGGATAATCCCGTAGTCGGCACGCGCCGCGAGTTTATCGACCGCCACGTTTTCTACGATGGGCGGTATCTCGGCACCGAGTTGCTCACCGCCATGCTCGTCGATTACTCCCGTCCCATTATTATGACAGAAGCGGAGCGCGCCGATTTTCTCAGCTATATCTTTGAAGCCAGCGGCTGGGGCGAGTATCCACCCACGCCCACGCCCGCTCCCACGCTCACCCTCACGCCCATCGCCATGCCGCGCCCATTTTATACCCTCACGCCGCTCCCTTATTATGGGGGGCAGCACTAATCGGTAATTGCTTCAAGTATTAGTGGTGCAACGCATCTGGCAGATGCGTTGCACCACGAGTCCACAAGAGACCCGAACAGCAATATCATGCCCGAATGGGTACGCATCTAAAAGAAGATGCAGCGCAGTTCTATCGCAACAATTTAAAATCAGCAGTATTTGGTAATTAGAATGAAAATTTACGACATCTCCCTCCCCATTTCCCCCAATCTCCCCGTTTGGCCCGGCGACCCTAAAATTGAACTCGAGCAAATTGCCTCAATGGATAAGGGTGACGATGCCAACGTCTCGCGCATCGCGGCGGGCGTGCATATCGGCACCCACGTTGACGCACCGCATCACTTTCTTAACGATGGGCGCACAGTCGAAAATCTCAAATTGGATATTTTGACAGGCACCGCTTTTGTCCTGCATTTGGATGACGATGTAGACATAATCACCGCCAAAATACTGGATGCTGCACCGATTCCGCCCTCCACCTTACGCTTGCTTCTGCGCACACGCAACTCCCACCAGTGGACATCGGATTCCCGCAACTTCGACCCCTATTTTGTCGCCATCTCCGCTGACGGCGCAGAATGGCTAGTCGCACACGACATCCAACTTGTTGGCGTAGATTATCTCTCAGTCGCCCCCTTCGATGCCCCCATCCCCACGCACCAGATTCTGCTAAAAGCAGGCATCATCGCCCTCGAAGGCTGTGACCTGAGCCAGGTCCCGCAAGGGAAATATGAGCTTTATTGCTTACCACTTAAACTAGTTGGCTCAGATGGTGCACCAGCAAGAGCGATTTTGGTTGGGGGGGTAGAAAATTGAAGGTTTGAAGGTTGGAGAATTGAAAGGATAAGATATGAGCCAAAAGAAATTACGTTCATGGAAAACACTTTCAAAAAAAAAACAATTCTAAATCATAGTAAGTTCTTAAAAGTAAAAAGCCATCAAATCCAATTGCCCGATGGGAAAATAATCCCCGATTGGCCCTGGGTAATTCTTCACGGTGCCGCACTCGTCCTCGCACAAAGAGAAGATGGTAAATTTCTTGTCTTTCATCAAACCAAATATGCCGTTGATGGCACTACCCTTGCCCCCGTCGCGGGATGCTTGAACCCAACGAAAACCCACTCGAAGCCGCAAAACGAGAACTTCTTGAAGCAACAGGATATAAATCAACAAATTGGGTTAATTTTGGAAGCTATCTTGTAGACCCAAACAGTAACGTGGGAAAAACGCACCTTTTTCTCGCATTAGACGCAAGATATACAACCCCACCAGATAGCGACGATTTGGAAGATCAAGAATTACTCTTTCTCAGCAAAAGCGAATTAGAAAAAACCTTAGACGTAGGCAACTTTAAGGTCTTAACTTGGACAACCGTAGTCGCACTATCTTTGCGATATTTAGCCAATCAGAAAAAGTAAAAAAAACTTTCTACTTTCTACTTTAAACCTTCAACTATTTCTTCTCATGCTAAAACCCTCTCGTATTGCTCACATCATCTTAAGCGCATCTGCCCTCACTTGGGTATTTTATACCGTTGAAGAAACTCGCTTTGTCCAAATTATCCTCGCCCTAACATGCTTCTGGATTTTAGGCATCTTCAACCGCTGGGAGCGAAGTTCCCTCCTTGGCTCAATTTCATTTTCAATAATTGCACTAATTGGCATCTTCCGTGAACTCCCCTTCGGTTGGATGCTGGCTGGTATACTCTTTGCCTATCTCGCCTACGACCTAAGCAAATTTTCGCGCCGCCTAAAATTCGCCGAACATGGACGCGAAAAGAATATCGCCCTAATTACGCGCGTGCATCTAAGCCGCATTGCGCTGATGACCCTGCTAGGACTCTCCATCAGCACCGCCACACTCAGTTGGCAAAATCAACTTGATTTATCTTGGGGGATTTTTGTAGGAGTTGTGATGCTTTGGTGGATGGGTACTTTCTTAATGCACAAGAAGTAAAAAGTGATGAGTGAAGCATAAAACATGAAAAACTCACTTTTTACTCTTCAACCCTTCAACCCATTCTCGTGTTTCTTTCGGTCTTTCAAAATGAAGCAACTTCAAATGCTCATGCTCAGGCAAATCTAAAAAATAAGGATATTGCCATTTTCGCCTTTTATAGGTCTCAAAAAGCCATCTCACCAAAGATTCATCAGACCAAAATTTAAAATGAATCCAAAAGCGATCGGTATTCGTTCCCCACATAACTTCTCGTGTGATATTGCGTCTAAAGGTGCGCTTGATCAATTGCCAGAAGATAAGAGGAAGTGAATAATCTAGCCAGATAATTACCTCCGCCCGTCTCCATGTTGTCGGGACAGTGCGACTATAGGTTCCGGCAACAACCCAGCGTTCGCCACTGGTTGCATCATCTACTTTCGAGATAAATTCATCATCAGGTGTGCCGACCCAATTGGGATGCCAGTATAGAGCGTCCAATTCTACAAAATCCAAATTCAGGATATTTGAGAGAGTCTCAGCCAATGTCGATTTACCCGAACTGGTTGTACCAACAACAATAATGCGCGTATAAGGGAAGTTTTTCATGCGGGGGAGTATAGCAGAAAAACAATTTACTCCTGCTGTTATAATGCAAAAATGTCAAAAATCGGCACCCTAAACGAAAAGCCACTCCACGCCTCACTCAAAGAATGGTACGCACAGCCAGAATCTCAATTTGAAGTCAAAGTAGATGGCTTCTTTATTGACATCGTTCAAGGTAATTTATTAGTAGAAATCCAAACGGGGAATTTCTCATCCATCAAAGCAAAACTCAAGAAACTGACACAATCTCATCGGGTGCGATTGGTTTATCCCATCGCCTACGAAAAATGGCTCGTCAAATTTCCAAAAGGTGGGAATGGCAAAAACACTCGCCGCAAATCGCCCAAAAGGGGACGTGTAGAAGATCTATTCTGGGAGATGGTTCGCATCCCTGAATTATTGGCAAACCCCAATTTTTCACTCGAAGTATTAATGACCCAAGAAGAAGAATTAAGGCAACACAAGGAAAATCTAAATTGGCGCAGGCGGGGATGGGGAAGAGTAGAACGCCGTTTGCTAGCAGTCGTAGACCAAATCTTATTTGAAGAACCCGCTGACTGGCTCAGACTTCTTCCCAAAGAAATGGGTGAGTTTACGAGCAAAGATTTATCAGAAGCTCTCGGCATTAGCAAAAAACTATCTCAAAAAATGGCGTACTCTTTGCGAAAGACAAATGTGATTGAAACAGTGGGAAAACAAGGGCGGGCCAATCTATACGAAGTACAAAGATAAGATATTCAACGCAAATGCCGCTACTCTAAGAGCGAATGAGCGAATTTCGCCATTTTTTTGATTTTTGCTTTCATTTGCGTCATTCGTTTATTCGCAGCATTCGCCTTAAAACGTATAGAGACACTATTTGTCTAATTACCTCGCACCAACTTCCCTATAATAGCGCATTTTGTAATCCCCAAAACATAACAAAAACCACACACAAAACACTTTACGAAATCTGAAATCGTGATACTATTCGCCGCATAATTTGAGACTCTTAAATTTCTCTTAGCGAGGTGTTTATGTTCGATCTCCCCAACGATCAGGTTCTCCCTCTCATGCGCAATCACGGCTTCTGGACGTGGTCTGCGCAGGGCAAAGTCAACCCAATCCCCGTAGAGCGCGCCAAAGGTATTTATTTTTGGGATACAGATGGCAAACGCTATCTCGATTTCTCTTCAATGACCATGTGCGTCAACGCCGGTCACGGAGACGAGCGTATTATCAATGCGATGAAAGAACAGCTCGACACCCTGCCCTACGCCGCGCCCGCGATGGCGACCAAAATCCGCTCAATGGCGGGCAAAGCACTCGCAGAAATCACCCCTGAAGGCATCAATCATTTTCTCTTCACTCTCGGCGGTGCCGATGCCAACGAAAACGCCATCAAACTCGCTCGCGCCTACACGGGCAAGCATAAAGTTCTCGCGTTTTACCGCTCTTATCACGGCGCAACGGCGGGCGCAATGTCTGCTACTGGTGACCCTCGCAAACACGAGTGGGAGCCAAATCTCATGCCCGGTGTTGTCCATTTTCTAAACCCCTATCGCTATCGCTCCACTTTTCATCGCACCAATCCTGGAATTTCTGAAGGCGATTTTGCGCAAGATTATCTCAACCATCTCGAAGAAATTATGCAATATGAGGGAGCAAATACCATCGCCGCGATTTTGCTCGAACCTGTGGTTGGGAAAAACGGCATAATTATTCCACCGGATGGATATTTGCAAGGCGTGCGCGCAATCTGTGATAAATATAATATTATGATGATTGCGGATGAAGTGATGAGCGGATTCGGACGTGCGGGAGCTTGGTTCGCCGTGGACAATTGGGATGTGCGCCCCGATCTTTTGACGATGGCAAAAGGACTAACCTCCGCCTACGCCCCCCTCGGCGCGGTGGGGATGACAGACGAGATTGCATCCCATTTTGACAAGCGCGTCTTTCATGGTGGGCTGACGTATACTGCGCACCCCGTTTCTCTCGCAGCGATGTTAGCGAACATCCGTGTTTTTCAAGAAGAAAAACTGGTTGAACGCTCCGCAAGCCTCGGGTCAAGTTTGTCTCGGATGCTATCCAATCTGAAAGAAAAGCACCCCTCTGTAGGAGACGTCCGCTCTATTGGGCTTTTCGGCGTTGTCGAAATCGTCAAAAACAGAGAAACAAAAGAACCGATGGCGCCTTATAATGGCTCTAGCCCCGAAATGGATGCATTCAAAAAATATTGTTTTGAGCATGGTTTATATCTCTCAGTGCATTGGCAAAAGGCTTTCGTCATCCCGCCTTTGGTTATCACCGAAGAGCAATTAGCAGAAGGCATTACAATCATTGATGAAGCGTTGAAGATTACGGATGATGCTGTTGTATAAGCATTGTATATGAAAGAGATTATGTCACTTTTCTCTCTTCAAATCATCTGATAGAATAGTAATGTTATTAAAGAAAATTGCTCATTAATGAGCGACTAAAAATTTAAGGAGAAAGAATAAGATGAATGTTGAACCTTTAGGATTGCGCGTTCTTGTGCGCCCCATTGAAAACGAAGCAAAAACCGCCAGCGGATTAATTTTGCCTGATTCTGCTAAAGAAAAACCACAGATTGGCGAAGTAATGGCAATTGGCACTGACGAAGAAATAATGGTCAAAGTTGGCCAAAAGGTACTCTACCCCAAATACACTGGCACTGAGATCAAGCTGGAAGGTGTTGAGCATATCATCATGGAAGATGGCGATTTGCTTGCAATTGTCAAATAGGTTTCTTGCCTGAAATAAAAGAACTCTGCGATGCAGAGTTTTTTTATTAAACGGAGGTTTTTATGTTTGATTTAAATTTATCAAGTAGTTCAGACTCTTCTGTTGATGGAAATGAGCCACTTAAGTTGCTTGTGATCGGTTCAGGACCAGCAGGTTTTGCTGCCGCCCTTTATGCTGCGCGTGCAGAATTAGCACCAGTTGTCTTAACAGGAATGGAGTTGGGCGGACAAGCCGCGCTAACGCATATGATCGAAAACTACCCAGGTTTCCCCGAGGGAGTTGGTGGAAGCGAGCTGGGCGAATTATTCCAGAAACAGGCTGAGCGTTTTGGTACGCGAACCGAATTTGAAACGGCAACGGAAGTTGATCTTGGTAAACGCCCTTTCGAAATCAAGACAGATAGTGGTGAATATAAAGCCCATTCCGTTATCATTGCGACAGGTGCACGCCCCAATCATTTGAATATTCCCAAAGAGGAAGAACTCACAGGCAGAGGCGTTTCTTATTGTGCAACCTGCGATGGCTGGTTCTTTAAAGACAAAAAAGTCGTCGTGGTTGGTGGTGGAGATAGTGCGCTGGAAGAAGCTCTTTATCTAACACACCACGCATCGTCTGTCACCATCGTTCACCGACGAGACGAACTGCGAGCGGGATCGATTCTGGTCTCACGCGCAAAGGAAAATCCCAAAATTGATTATGTCTGGGATTCGGTTGTGACCGAAGTTGTTGGGGATGAGAAAGTTGCTTCCGTTAAAATAAAGAATGTCAAAACCGAGGCAGAATCTGCTATTGAAACCGACGGCTTATTTATCTTCATTGGTCATACGCCAAACACCGAATTATTTAAAGGGCAGTTAACGCTCGATGATGGGGGCTATATCGTTGTTGATCGTCTGATGCAAACCGATCTTGCGGGCGTCTACGCAGCAGGCGAGGTCGCTGATCCGCATTTCCGTCAGGTAATCACATCTGCGGGGATGGGTGCGGGTGCCGCAATCCAGGCAAACCGTTATATTGAAGAAAAAGGCTTGTAAAGAAAGCAGCTAAAAGGAAGGCATGTCATAATTTCATGATATGCCTTCCTTTTTTATGAAATAAAATCATATTTTCAGTATGCAAATATGACAAAACAAACTATCTCATAAAAGAAGAATATAGTATTCTTGGGGGTACGCAATAACGCGTATAAATAAATTTACTTTCTCATTGGAGGAGATATGGCAAAAGTTTCAATTATTGGCGCAGGGATGACCGGCTCAACTACCGCACACTGGCTAGCTGAACGCGAAATCGCCGACATCGTTTTGGTTGATATTATGGATGGGATGCCTCAAGGCAAAGCTCTTGATATGGCAGAAGCAATGCCCATTGTAGGTAAAGACGTAAGCCTTTTAGGAACCAACGATTATGCAGATACGAAAGATTCTGACATCATTGTTATTACAGCTGGCTTGCCCCGCAAACCTGGCATGAGCCGCGAAGATTTACTGGTAAAGAATGCCAATATTGTTGGTTCTGTCGCAGAAGAAACAATTAAATATTCACCTAACGCGATTTATTTAATTCTGACCAACCCGCTTGATACCATGACCTATATGACCATGAAGAAAACGGGCTTGCCCGCCAACAAGGTCATTGGTCAGGCTGGCGTTCTGGATTCTGCTCGTATGAGCGCATTCATAGCAATGGAAACTGGCGTGAGCGTACAAAACATCAATTGTTTCGTTCTCGGCGGTCATGGCGACTCGATGGTTCCGCTGACACGTCACTCAAATATTGCTGGTGTTCCGCTAAATAAATATCTTGAAGCTGACAAACTGGAAGCTATCGTAAATCGCACCCGCAAAGGCGGCGGCGAGATCGTTGGGCTATTAAAAACCGGCTCTGCTTTTTATGCACCATCAGCTGCGATCGCACAAATGGTAGAAGCTATTTTGAAAGATAAAAAACAAATTCTCCCCTGTGCTGTTTATCTGGATGGCGAATATGGGCAAAAAGGGATCTTCTTTGGTGCTCCAGTCATGCTCGGCAAAGAGGGTGCAGAAAAGATTATCGAATATGAATTGAATGATGAAGAAATAACCGCCTTGCAAGCCTCTGCTGATGCAGTTCACAAGAGCGTTGAAGAGCTTAAAGGCTTGGTCGAACTTTAATTGAAAATAGCCGCATCTAAAACAGGTGCGGCCATTTTTCACCAATGGAGGAGTTTTTAATGATATTACATAATAAGATTGATGCGCAATTACCTTCTTGGCGCAGCCGAGTAACTACACTATTAAAAGAGCATGGTGATAAAGTAGCTGGCGAAATTACCATTAGCCAGATTTATGGCGGTATGCGCAGCGCGAAAGTACTTGTAACCGATATTTCTTTTGTTGACCCCGAAGAGGGCATCCGCTTCCGTGGACACACTCTCCCTGTAGTGTTGGAAAAACTACCCAAACCAAAGGGAGCTGAAATGCCTTATGTAGGCGGTCTATACTACCTACTCATGATTGGTGAATTCCCAACCGAAGAACAAGCCTTAGAAGTTGAAGCAGAGTGGGCAAAACAAAGTGCTGTCCCTGATCATGTTTTCAAAGTCTTGCGAGATATGCCAAAAGATACCCATCCGATGGCACTCTTTTCTCAAGCAATTTTGACCCTTCAAGGTGAATCAGAATTTGCAAAACGCTACGCAGAAGGTATGTCAAAAATGGCTCTTTGGCGCCCCGCACTTGACGATGCCATGTATCTCACCAGTAAACTGGGTGTGATCGCCGCCTTCATCTATCGCCTAAAATATGGTGATAAAGGTGAACCCTATTACGATCACGACGCAGATTATGGTGCAAACTTCGCCCGCATGATGGGCATCAAAGATAAAAAATATGAAGATATGGCTCGCTTATACTTCATCTTACACTCCGACCACGAGTCAGGCAACGTCTCTGCCCACACTATGCATCTGGTTGGCTCATCACTCTCTGATATTTTCTACGCCTTCTCTGCTGCAATTAATGGATTAGCAGGTCCGTTACACGGTCTTGCCAATCAAAATTGTCTGGCATTTGTAATGGGTGTTAGAGATGAGTTCAACGGCGTGCCGACTAAAAAGCAATTGACTGAATATGCTTGGAATACACTCAATTCTGGTCGTGTCATCCCTGGTTATGGTCATGCTGTTTTGCGCGTACCCGATCCTCGTTACACAGCACAATTTGAATTTGGCAAAAAACACTTCAAAGACGATGAACTATTCCAAATCGTCACCCTTATGGACGAAGTTATTCCTGCCGTACTAAAAGAACAAGGCAAAGCCAAGAATCCATGGCCCAATGTAGATTCCGTCAGTGGCGCACTTCAATATCACTATGGCATCAAACATGTCGATTTCTACACCGTCCTCTTCGGCGTTGGTCGCGCACTTGGCGTAACAGCCAACTACGTTTGGGCACGTGCTCTAGGTCAACCCCTTGAACGACCAAAATCACTCACAACAGCCATGCTAGAAGATATCGCAGCCGGAAAATAACCCGAACAGATTTCCAAATTAAAAGAGCAGACTTTGTACAAAGTCTGCTCTTTTAGTTTGGGATGAAAAGCCGAAACTAACGTGAATTTTGGCTTGCTACCGTTTAATTGGCAGTCATTTCAAGAAAAGATTCTCACGATTAAGTCACGCTACAAGCGTGACCTACCTGAATCTTTCGTAGGTCACGTTTTCAACGTGACTGTTAAGCTGTATAATATTCAAAGCGCAGTATTAGGCGGAAGTTTTTTTCGCCTATCACCTAATTAGTGGTAAATAAACTATCAAAATGGAAGAAAAAAAGTTAAAACAACTAT
>JABGOQ010000070.1 GCA_018645405.1 Anaerolineae bacterium
GCACTTTGACGTTCAACACGTCCATTTTTTCATAAAAACACCACAAGAAACTGTAGAAAAAATTACAGTATTACATCCATGGAATTATAAAAAGACCGCTCATGTCTGCGCGGGAAAAGTCATCATGGAAGACCGCAACAAAGAGAAAAAGGAAGCCTTTACCTTCGGCGGAGAGCTTCAAATTGAGAATCAGGCCGCCCAAACAAGCTGCGTTCTCGTTTCTACCGCACCCATTCTGGATCTCGGCGATGCAACGCCACAGCAAATCTTCTTTACCGATGAACTCGAAATCCTGTTTGCAAAACGGCGTGCGATGTATCCCAATCACCGCGCCTATGAAATGCAACTTGGCAAAGCAGATCCGCTCAAGCTCTACTTGGCTTCTCTAAAAGCTTTAATTCAAAAATTTGAAGACTTTCCTCATAAAGACAGAAAATATCGTCAATTTTTGGCCTTCCTACATTCAGAAAAGCATCGCCTTTATGCAGCGCGCATCTCCGTAGACCTCGCGCCCTCGTTGGATGATATTTTTCAGAAAAAAGGATAATCAACTAAACGCCCTCGCTTATGACCATACGAATTCTTGCCATAGAAACCTCCTGCGATGAGACCGCTTGCGCTGTTCTTGAAGATGGGCGCGCCCTCCTCGCTTCTACCGTCGCCTCGCAAATGGAGATGCACGCTCGCTTCGGCGGCGTTTTCCCCGAGGTTGCCTCCCGCCAGCATGTTCTCAGCATTATGCCTGTGATAGAGAAAACTTTAGCGGATGCGCATCTGACCTTATCGGATGTGGACGCTATCGCCGTGACGCGCGGACCCGGTTTGACTGGCTCGCTGATCGTCGGCATGAATGCGGCGAAAGGCTTGGTGCTCGGTAGTGAACGTCCGCTCTTGGGCGTTAACCACCTCGAGGGGCATCTTTATTCTGCATGGGTGCATGATGCAAAAGAAGATGCGCCCCCAGAGCCACAATTCCCCATCATGGCATTGCTCGTCTCAGGCGGACATTCTGAACTCAGCCTGATGACTGACCATCTAAGCTATCAACGTCTCGGCGGAACGCTCGATGACGCGGCAGGTGAAGCCTTTGATAAAGTTGCTCGTATGTTGGGGTTGCCCTATCCTGGTGGGCCTTCTATCCAAAAAATAGCCAAAGATGGTGATCCAAAGGCTTTTGATTTCCCGCGCTCATGGCTCGGTAAAAGCTATGATTTTTCCTTTAGTGGGCTAAAAACTGCTGTTTTGCGTGAAGTCCAAAAGTTGAAGCAAAAAGGCGATTTGCCCGTTGCCGATCTCGCTGCCAGCTTCCAAGCCGCTGTTGTGGATGTAGTTTTCACCAAAACGATCAACGCTGCACGAGAATATGGTGCAAAAGAGATTTTGGTCGCAGGCGGGGTTTCGGCAAATCAATCTTTGCGAGAAACTTTTCTGGCGCAGGATGAGTTTCCTGTAAATATCCCACATATTTCGCTCTGCACCGATAACGCGGCAATGATCGCCGCGGCAGGATATAGGCGATTTATGGCCGGTCAACGCGACGAATTGAATTTAGATATTTTGCCCACCTGGCGGCTTTCGTAAAAAAATTAACCGCTAAGACGCCAAGGAAAACTTAATAACTTGGCGTTCTTCGTGTCTTGGCGGTTCAAAAAACTATGGCCAACTCAAAACACTTCACTCGACGAGATTTTCTCAAATTAAGCGGCACAGCCCTCGCGGCTGGGATGCTGGGGATTCGTGCACCACGTTTATTGGCGGATGAAGCGGTAGATGATTCTTTTCAGGCATTTTGGCATGGGAGACGTGACCAAGCCCAAATTGCGTTGAGTTACGACGATTGTCATCTAGTGAAAAAACTTCAATCGCTGGAAAAAATGCTCAGGGAACGCCCGAATCTCAAAGTCACATTCTTCCCAACTGGAGAGGCTTTGCTCAAGACAAACGACAAAGATTTGGGGATTTGGCAACGCTTTGTGGAGGGGGGGCATGAGATTGGCAGTCATACTTTTGACCACGTGAACCCCGATGTGCGCTCGACAAAAAATCTGATCGAAGACCATGCAAAATGGATGGCTGCGCTGCGCCAAGTAACAGAGAGCCACCCGCCCATCCGATTTGCGAGACCGCCTTTTGGATCGTTAAGCCCCACATATCGTGAGTTCTGCATAGAGCGAGGGCTGGTGGCAGTGATCTGGTCGGCGAGCTGGGGAGGGGAATTAACCTTGACGCAAAAGAATATTGAAGCTGTTGAAAACGGCGATGTCGTTTTGATGCACACCAGCTCGCAAGATGTGGATGTGAATAGCCCCTTTGCGTTTTCTTTGCTGGAAGAGCGCGGGATTCGTGCAGTTACGATGTCGGAACTTTATTTTGCATCTCTGCGTGAGCAAATTGGTGTGGGGAGCTGTGGGGCGGATTCGTATAATGGACAAAGTTGCCCTGAATAAGATGTGAATTTTCTAATTTGACTTTCGTTATTATTTATGTCATACTTTTTTATGCAGGGTGACCTGCCTTAAATTACTATCCCATAAAAAGAGGAGGTGGTGCCCATGAATGACAGTACCAAGCTCAGTGCGGCGGCATCCCTCCTCGACATTCGATAAGGGAAGCCGCCGCACGCAACAGAAAAGCCGTCCAGAAATGGGCGGCTTTTTGGTTTTTAAAAACCAATTATCGAGATGAGATAAGCGTGCAGATGTTCTCAGATTCTTTTTCAACACGAATATACGCGAATGAGCGAATTTCACGTATATTACTAAAATTTTTTGGTTTTATTCGAATCATTCGTTATAGCGTAGCGGCATTCGCGCAATTCGTGTTAAAAGAATTCAGAGAGACTGTTTTCTTTCTGACATCATTTGCGTGCATATCGAGGGAGAGAGATTCAACACTCATAAGCTAACATGATAGAATTGCGCATTTGACAAAAGAAGTTAAAAAACAATAGAGAGAAGAAATTATGCCCCTAGTAGCCCACTCCCCTCTCCCCAGTTTTGAGCGTCTCAACAGCCAGCATAGCCAAGAAGTATTAAGCCTCGACCAAGCCCTCAAACAAGATATCCGAGAGCTTCATATCGGCTTTCTCAATATGATGCCCGACGCCGCCTTCAAAGTAACCGAATTACAATTTTTACGCTTGGTTGGGAGCAGTAACCAAATTGCTCAATTTTATATCCACCCCTGCACCATCCCCGATTCATCACGTAGTCCCGAAATCCAAGCCTATATCAAAGAGCATTACACCACCTTTGAAGCCCTCAAAGAAGATGGCTTAGACGCCCTCATTGTCACCGGCGCAAATCCCATTGGTGCTGACCTTAGAGATGAACCCTTCTGGGAAAAATTGCAAGAAATCATCAACTGGTCAAAAGCTAATATAACTTCCACGCTCGCCTCTTGCCTTTCCACGCATGCCATTGCAAAATCGCTCTCTCGCATTCAGCGCAAGCCCCTCTCCAAAAAGCGATGGGGCGTTTATAGCCACCGCGTCACACAGAGCGAGCATCCCCTGCTTCTCGATAGCAATACCCGTTTCGATGTCCCCCACTCGCGCAATAACGATGTCAGCCGCGCCCAACTCGAAGTGGCGGGCTATAAAACCCTCGTCTATAGTGAAGAGGGCGGCGTTCATCTTGCCGTCAGCCCCGACCAATTTCGGCTCGTCTTTCTTCAAGGACATCCCGAATATGATCGCATCTCTTTGCTCAAAGAATATAAACGTGAAGTTCAACGTTTTATAGCTGGAGAACGCGAAATTTATCCCCCACACCCCGAAAATTATTTTGGCAAAGAAGCCGCTAAAATCGTAGATTATTATCAAGAGCTTGTCTATGCCGCCATGGAGCAGGGTAACGAAATCCCGCCCTTTCCTGAGGCGCAAATTGAGCCGCATCTGGATAATACTTGGCGAGACACCGGTCGCGCCTTTTTCAATAATTGGCTCGGTCTCGTCTATCAATTAACAGATGTGGATAGGAAGATCCCCTTCCCACCAGAGATTGATCCGAATAATCCTTTAGGACTTAATAAAAAATAGGATTGGACGAATTATCCTTGTTTTTGGCTTGATACTGTTTAACTGACAGTCTCTGACGTCTACAGGCTCAAGTGCTGTCGCCTTCCGCTCAGGAACTGAAATCTTTTCTTTAAACGGAAGCAAGCCAAAATCCACGAGCGAAGCGGCTTCTCATTCCCCAAAAAGGAAAAAATGACCATGAAACCAGAAACGATTGCAATCCATAGCGGATATGAGAGCGAATCCAGCACCAAAGCGGTTGCGGTGCCGATATATCAAACCGTTGCCTATGAATTTGATTCTGCCCAACATGCCGAAGATTTATTCAGCCTAGCGACACCAGGCAATACCTACACTCGCCTGATGAACCCCACAACAGATGTTTTGGAGAAGCGCGTTGCAGCATTAGAAGGTGGTCTCGTTGCGCTGGCGGTGAGTGCGGGGAGTGCAGCCATAAACTATGCCATACAAACAATTGCTCAACAGGGAAATAATATCGTCTCTGCCCCTCTACTTTACGGTGGGACCTATACACTCTTGGCTCATGTGCTCGCCAAACAGGGGGTAGAAACCCGTTTTGCAAAAGATGGGACAGCAGCCAATCTCGAAGCCATCATTGACGACAAAACATCTGCCATCTTTTGTGAGAGCATCAGCAACCCAACCGGACGAATAGTTGATATTGAAGCTGTTGCTGAGATGGCCCACAAGCACGGCATCCCCCTGATCGTGGATAATACGGTTGCAACCCCGATGTTAATTAAACCCATTGATTATGGCGCTGATATTGTCGTCCACTCGTTAACAAAATATATGGGCGGGCATGGCAATTCTCTTGGCGGCATTATTGTGGATGGTTGTAATTTCCCTTGGGAAAAATATCCAGAACGCTTCCCTTTGTTGAATAGCCCAGAACCTGCCTATCGTAATACTGTATACTCAGAAGAAGAGGCTGCCTTTATCACGCGTACTCGGACTGTACTGATGCGAAATACAGGTGCAACCATCAGCCCTTTTAACGCCTTTCTTATTTTGCAGGGGATCGAAACTCTGGCATTACGAATGGAACGGCACTGTGAAAACGCTCTTGCTGTGGCTAATTATCTTGAAAAACATCCACAGGTTTCATGGGTAAGCTATGCGGGGCTTTCCAGCTCTCCTGATTATGCTTTGGCAAAAAAATATACCAATGGTCGCCCATCTGCATTACTCTCCTTTGAAATCGCTGAAGGGTTTGACGCAGCAGTCCGCTTCTATGATGCGCTCAGAATATTCAAACGCTTGGTGAATATCGGTGATGCAAAATCATTGGCAGCTCACCCAGCATCAACTACTCATCGGCAAATGTCTGAGGATGAGCTTGTTGCAGCAGGCATCTCTTTGGGGACGATTCGTCTCTGCGTGGGGATTGAGCATATAGACGATATTCTTGAAGATTTGGAGCAGGCGTTAGATAGGGCTAAATAATTTTTTTTCACCACAAAGGTGCAAAGTTCACGAAGGTTTTTGTGCTTTGAAAACGTATTGTGTAAAAATTACGAAATACGTTTTACGCAATACGCTACCATCAATATTTAGAAGCACTATATCTTTGTCTCTTTCTGCACCTTGTGGTAAAAACTAATCATTATGAGTAAAAAAAAGAAGAAAAAATACTATCTAATTATCAAAGGGCATAAGTCTGGGTTATATAGAACTTGGTTTGGATCCGATGGTGCCGCAGAGCAAGTTCAGGGCTATAACGATGCCGTCTATAAAGGTTTCCATACAAAAGAAGAAGCTCTAAAATGGTTAGGGAAATTTAGAGATGAAACACTTCAAAAATATGCTCCCAATTTATTAGATTTGGTTAAGGAATTACCCAATTCTCAGGCCATAGAAGATAATAAAAAATTTTTAGCACAAGGAAAGGTTTTAGTTTATACAGACGGTGGTGCAAATCCCAACCCAGGACCAGGTGGTTATGGCGTAGTTATTCGTAATAAAGAAAAGAGAAAAGAATTATCGGGGGGCTTTCGTTTAACAACCAATAATCGCATGGAACTATTGGCTTGTATCAAGGGCTTAGAATCACTTACAGAAAAAAGCGATGTGATTTTATTCAGCGACTCACAATATGTGGTCAATGCCATAGAAAAAGGTTGGGCAAAAAATTGGCGTGCAAAGAATTGGAAAGCTAAAAAAGGGGAATTGAGAACAAATCATGATTTATGGAAAAAATTACTCTCCGTCTACGAAAAACATGATGTAGAATTTAGGTGGGTAAAAGGTCACGCTGGTAATATGGACAACGAACGATGCGATCAATTAGCCAGTCAGATGGCGCGGCGAAGGAATTTGCCTGTTGATGAGGGCTACGAAAAAGAAAGTCAAGCAACTCAGTTGTTATTATGAAATTCTCTATTAACAAGAGTTTGCTCTCGCTAGCTCGCACATCTCTCTAAAGAAGAAGAAAACTTTATTGGATTGTCGGTGGGGCAGACTCTGGGAAAACGACGATTTGCAAAGCACTTTCTGAGAAGTTTGATATTCCCATCTATGATATGGATACTCATATCTATGGGGATTATCACGGCAGATTTACGCAAGAGCGACATCCTGTCAACAAAGCGTGGGCCAATGCCGAAAACGGATTGGCATGGTTACTTGATATGAGCTGGGAAGAGTTTGATAATTTCAATCAGGCAGCACTTCCTGAATATTTGGATTTGCTGGTAGAAGACCTTGTCTCCATAAATCCTGATGCTAGGATATTGATTGATGGAGGCATAAACAACCCAACCCTTATCGCAGAAGTAATTTCTCCACAGCAAATAATCTGCCTATCAAGACCAAAACGCTCAAGTACTGAAATTTGGTCTGAGAATGAAGAAAGAAGCTCAATGAAAGATTTTATTTTCCAATTGCAAAATCCAGAAAAAGCGTGGCAAAACTTTCTCAAATTTGATACGTTAATCACAGAAACGATGATAAGAGAATCTCAAGAAAATAATATCTCTGTATGCTCCAGAAGTGAAGCGGAGAAGGTAGATGAATTTGCTAAAAAAATCGCAACGAGATTGGGAATACGCTAGAAAAAAGAAGAGGCTTTATCTATGAAAACGAAACATATAGGCTTTCTACATCCAGGGGCAATGGGAATATCTCTTACTGTTTCTGCCCAAAATTCTGGCCATATTGCCTATTGGGCATCAGAGGGCCGAAGCCCAGAAACGTATAAGCGTGCCCTAAAAAAGAATCTTGTCGAAACACAGACTATAGAGGAGTTATGCGATAGATGCTCTATAATTATTAGCGTATGTCCGCCTCATGCTGCAACGGAGGTTGCTGAGCAAATCCTGCAATATTCCTTCAAAGGCATCTATGCCGACGTCAATGCCATTTCACCGGAACGTGCAAAAGATATCGGAGAAATGATGAGCGATGCAGGTATCGAATTTGTCGATGGTGGAATTATCGGTGGCCCTGCAAGGGAGCCAGATTCCACCTGGCTTTATTTATCAGGTCACGCTGCTGACCAGATTGCGACGTGTTTTGCAAGCGGCCCACTAGAAACCGAGATCATTGGCGATGAGATAGGCAAAGCATCTGCATTGAAGATGTGTTTCGCGGCAAATACCAAAGGAGCAACCGCTCTCTTATGTGCAATCGTTGCTGCAGTCGAAGAACTGGGTGTTCGAAAAGAACTTGAAACGCAGTGGTCACGATATGACCCAGAGTTTGCACAGGAGACCCTCTCCAGAATCAGTCGTGTGACGGCAAAAGCATGGCGCTTTTCAGGAGAAATGGAAGAAATTGCCTCAACGTTCGAATCAATTGGGCTTCCAAATGGATTCCACCTTGCCGCACACGATATATACCAACGCATCTCTAAGTTCAAAGGTGCTGATCTAACTCCCGCGGTGGAAGATGTTCTTGATGCTTTAATTAATCCATAAAGAAAGGTAAAATGTTTAGAAAGTCAAATGCAAGCAAGGGTTAGTAGCCACTCCTGCTTCGCGACACTAGGCAATCATAATTAGAAGGATTCCATACTATGACCGAAAATAAACTCCTCTATCTCTCACAAGCCGATGTTGTTTCGATTGGCTTGGAAATGGCTGATGTCATCGAATTACTCGAAACTGCTTTCAACGAAAAAGGACATGGACGTGTTGAGATGCCGCCCAAGCCCGGCATCCACCCCGGCGGAGGCGATAATTTTATCCACGCGATGCCAGCGTATATCCCCGCGCTTGGTTCGGCGGGAATCAAATGGGTCAGCGGATTCCCCGATAACGCTAAAAAGGGATTGCCTTATATCAGCGGCTTGCTGATTCTCAATGACCCTGAAACCGGCATCCCTCTCGCGGTGATGGATTGCGAATGGATTACGGCGATGCGCACGGCTGCAGCATCCGCTGTTTCGGCACGGCGTTTGGCGCGCAAAGATTCGTCCACACTGGGCGTGTTGGGGTGTGGCGTACAAGGGTTTACGAATACCGAAGCCCTCAACGTAGATTTCCCTATCGAAGAAGTTTTCGCTTATGACACTTCTGAAAAATCACTAACCATATATCAAGAAAAAGTGGCAAAACTTGGTCTAAAAGTGACAGTCGTAGATACGCCCGAAGAAGCTGTGCAGGGCATGGATTTGGTCATCACGGCTGGTCCTATTTTGAAAGAGCCACATAAAACAGTCAAAGCGGGATGGCTAAAAGAAGGTTCTTTTGCAACCCTGATTGACTTTGATTCTTATCTTGACCCCGCCGCGCTGAAAGAAGCGGATAAATTCTGCACCGATGATTTGGCGCAATATACTTATTATCAAAGTGTGGGATATTTTCAGGATGTTCCCCCCATCCACGCGGATTTGGGGGAATTGGTTGCCGGTAAAAAAGTTGGGCGCGAATCTGATACAGAGCGAAATATTGCCTGTAATTTGGGTTTGGCTCTCGACGATATGGCAGTTGCCCCGACCCTATACAAGCGTGCAGTCGAAATGGGAATTGGGACCTGGCTTCCGCTCTAAACCGTAGGTACCCTTCTTTTCAGATGCTATATAGCGGAGCGATTTTTCTTGACATCCCATTTTAAAAGTTGTATAGTCTAAGAGTACTGGGGAGTAGCCTCCTGCCCCCCGCAGGTCAGATCGTCGTCAAGACAGAGCCAGGCTGAGATCATCTCAGCTCGCTCTCGGTGATTTGAGCGCTGTAACAAAGCGATTGGCGAGACCATCACATTTTTTGTGGTGGTCTTTTTTTAAACCCTCAGCAAGTTCGGGTCAAGAGCGTAACGTGAATTTCATCCTCTTGACAGGAAAAAATTCAGGAATATAATATGACCTTCTAGTCACATGACTGAGTAGTCACAATCCTATGCCAAAACAAACTTTCTTAAATCTCCCCGAAGAGAAACGCAACACGATTATCGACGTTGCTATTAATGAGTTTTCAGAATACGGCTTGGAGAACGCATCTACAAATCGAATTGTGGAGAAGAGCGGCATCTCTAAAGGCAGTTTTTACCAGTATTTTGAGGATAAACAAGATGTTTTTATGCACTTGGTCTCTATTCTTGAGCACGAGAAAATGGAATACTTCAAAGATCCTCCCCCCCCATCTATGAATATGGATGCCTTTGAGTACTATCACTGGATGGTCAAAGCGGGGATGGCATTTAATTCTACCAAGCCCAAAATGGCACAAGCGATTAGCCGCGTAATTATGAGAGAAAGATCGTTTTCTAATAAATTCTTCGACGATGCTCGTGAGAAAACAAAGGCTTTCTTCGAGGATATGATTGAGAAAGCGATCGAGCGTGGAGAAATTGACCCAAGTATAGATGTGGAACTGGCTGTGATGGTGATGGAAGCATGGCAAAATACGATCACCACCTATATTATGGATGAGGGCATGAAGCAAGAAGATTTTATGGCTTGGGTATATTCTGCAAAAACCCAAGAAATGATAGATAAACTTTTATACGTAATGGAATATGGCTTGCGTAAGACCGAATCGGAATTCGAAAAAGCAGCCTAACAAAGGAGAAGATATGGTACTACTATTGAAATTAGCCTGGCGAAATCTATGGCGAAATCGCCGCAGAACGCTGCTCGTCGTGATGGCGATGGGAATGATGATGTCATTCCTGGTCATGTATGACGGGATGCTTTTTGGTTTTGAAAGCGCCGTTTATGGGAATGCGATCAAACTTAGCGGTGGCAATATCCAAATCCGTGCTGTTGGTTATGAAGATTCCATTAGCCCAAACCCAATGTTACCTTTGGGAAATGGGCTGGATGCTGTTCAGGCAGCTGAATCACAACCCGGGGTAGAGGCAGCTTTACGCCATGCCAGCACGGGCGGTCTGATTTCCAATCGTACTGGAGCATTTTCTGTCAGTATTTTTGGCATCGAGCCAGAAAAAGAAGCTCCCTTGAATCCTATATTCCAGGAAGAATTTCTTCTTGATGGTCGTCTTTTGAAAGGCGATGATGAGGATGTAGTTTTCATCGGAAAGGGATTGGCAGATGCTATGGAGGTCGGTGTTGGGGATCGCGTCTCTATGAGTGGCAAATCCACAAATGATGAGATGCGCAAACGGGCAATGACCGTTATTGGGATTTATGATATCAACCTGGCATCTTTTGAACGTCAAGGGCTGTATATCTCCCTCAATGAGGCGCAACTTCTTTACGATCTTGGAGATGAAATCACTGAAGTGATCCTCTACACCGAAATCACTGGAAAAGAAGCCCCCATTGTAGAAGCACTCAACGCCTCCATAACAGGTTATGAGATCACAACTTGGAAAACAGCCATCCCAGAATTGAGCTCAACAGTCGATATGAAAAACGCCGTTATGACTGGTTTCAGTGCGGTACTTCTGGGCATCGCCGGGATTGGCATCTTCAATATCCTGCTAATGGCAATCTACGAGCGGACCAAAGAGATCGGTTTGCTCGGTGCCATTGGACTTAAACCACGGCAAATTACTCTCCTTTTCCTATTTGAAGGGATCATGATCGGTCTGGTTGGCGCTGTTGTTGGAACGATCATGGGATATTTGATCACCTCGTTACTTGGCATTATTGGCATCGACTACGGCTTTGCCGTTGATATGGTCGACTATATGGCTTTGATGGGTTCACATATCTACCCTGTCTTTGACTTTGATCTGACATTGCAGCGTGCCGGGATGGTCGCAATCATCTCCGCATTAGCGGCACTCTACCCGGCCATGGAAGCATCTCGCCGAGAGCCTGCAGATGCCCTGCATCACGTTTAGGAGAATCAGCATGAACTACATTCTAAAAATGTCATTGCGAAATCTGGCGCGTAATAAACGTCGTTCTGCGCTTTCAGCGATCGCAATTGCAATCGGTACCGCCCTATTACTTTTTATGTCTGCCACGATCCGCGGCGAAATGCGCGGTGCCCTTGACCTCACGATCAACCTGCGCACAGGCCACTTACAAATCCATTCTGAGGATTATAAATTTGAAAATATGAGCCTGAAACGTGTGGATATGATCGAGGGCCCTCTCGAGATATCAGATCAGATCGAGGATATTCCTCAGGTCAAAGCAGCCAGTCCGCGCTTGAATATAAGTGGTATCGTCGCTTATAAAAATGAAACCATCGGCGTACAGATCCTGGGCATTGATCCACCTTCTGCCACCAATGCAACTTATAAAGAGGGGATGGTCACCGGCGAGTATTTCAGCGCAGATGATCGCGAAGGTGTCCTGATCGGCCTGCCACTAGCAGAAAGTCTGGATCTAAAACCCGGTGATGCTATCGATTTGATCATCAACACCTCTGAAGGTGATACAGATGAACAACGCTTTACTGTTCGAGGTATCTACACCACGGATACCCCTGGTTATGATAAAGCAACTATCTTTATGCCGCTGGAAAAAGCTCAAACAATCTCTCGAACCGACAACTATGCGAGCATGATCTATATCCTTTTGCATGATATGGATGATACTGACAGAGTTAAGGAAGCCATCCACGCTCCGGGATATATCGTTGAAGATTGGGTAGAACTCAATAAACTCCTGGTGATCGTCGAACAATTATCAAATGCTATGATGTTCTTCTTCAATTTGATGGTACTGGGTGTCACCTCAACTGTCATCATGAATACGCTTTTGATGGCTGTTTACGAACGCACCCGTGAAATGGGCATTTTAGGAGCACTCGGCATGAAAGCCAGACAGGTCAAAGCCCTGTTTTTGACGGAAGCAACCTTCCTGGCTATTGGCGGCGTACTCATTGGTCTGATCATTGGTGTGCCGCTAGTCCTCTACTATGCACAGGTGGGCTTCTTTCTTGGCGATATGGGTGTCTCAGCAAACTCATCGTTTCAGTTCGGAAATACGATCTACCCCTACCCAACATTTGGTGATGCGATCAGCGTAAGTATTGCTGCTCTCATGATCACCATTCTTTCTGGATATTACCCCGCTTCGCAGGCAGCCAAACTGGAACCTGTAGACGCATTACACAGCAACAATTAAGGAGAATCCTCATGGAAATCGCAAAGCTTACAGATATTACTCGCGTTTACAAAATCGGAGAAGTAAAAACCCGCGCTCTAAACGGCGTTGACCTGAGTATTGGAGAAGGTGAATTTATGACACTGGTCGGTCCTTCTGGCTCTGGTAAAACCACCTTGCTACAACTTATTGGATGTCTCGACATGCCTACTGCGGGCAAAGTCTTCATAAACGATCAGGAAGCTACCAGCATGAACCGCAATCAGCGCGCTGACCTTCGCAAAGGCACAATTGGATTCATCTTCCAATTTTTTGCGCTGGTTCCCACGTTGACAGCCTATGAAAACGTAGAATTACCCCTCCTGCTCATGGGAAAGAAAAACAATCATAAAGCCCGTGTGATGGAATTGCTTGAAGCTGTCGGTCTCGCGGATTGGGCTAAACACCGCCCCGACCAGATGAGCGGCGGTCAGCAGCAGCGTGTAGCTGTCGCTCGCGCCCTCTCAGTTGACCCACTCCTGATCCTCGCCGATGAGCCGACAGCCAACCTTGACACCAAAAACGGCGAACAGATCATGGATATCATGAAGAAACTCAACGAAGAAACCAATACGACCTTCATTTTCGCAACACATGACCCACGCGTGATCAAATATGCCAAACGCATCGTTACTTTGGAAGATGGAAAAATCGTTAAAGACGAAGAACAATAGGAAAACACCCCCATTCTAGCCTTCGCCTCATGGGAAAGGAACAGTCCCCTCTCTCTATGGGAGAGGGCGGAGGGTCAGGGCAAACAAAGAAACAGGTAAAACTATGAAAAAGAATCGTTGGCTACTCCTTTTAGGATTAGTGTTTTTGTTCTCCCTCTCTGCTTGTGGAAGCTTAATGTCGACACCAGAGCCAATCCCGACTATCACATTGGATAGTAATGCCCAAGCAGCAGAATCCACATCCCCTTCTGGCGGGACGACTGTGACTGCCTCGGCGATTATTGTGCCGGTGAACTCTGTCCAGTTGAGTTTCCCGCTCGTGGGGAGCGTTGTTGAGGTTCTGGTAGATGCTGGGGATTTGGTAAATGCTGGAGATACGCTCGTCCAACTGGATACTGCCATTCTTCAGGCAAAGGTAATTGAAGCGGAAGCAAATGTAATTTCCGCTGAGACGCAGGTCAGCTATTTACGTCGCATTAATGAGAGTTCAAATGAAAATATTCTCGCGGCAGAAGCCGAAGTCGACCGTCAAAATGCTATTTTGAATGTTGCTCGTGAAAGACTCAACCAAGCCACTTTAGTCGCCCCAATCGGCGGGACAATCGCATCTGTTGATATTTCTCTTGGCGAGACGGTTACACCCGGTTTGGTCGTCATCACAATTGGCGATTTGAAAAAAATGCAAATCGAAACTACCGATTTGAGCGAACGCGATATACCCGATGTGAAGGTCGGTCAGTCTGCTTCAATTTCTGTTGACGCTCTCGATCAAGAAATGAGCGGCTTGGTAACGCGTATTGTAGAACAGGCCTCAAGCATTGGTGGGGATGTCGTCTATAAAGTGATCATCTCTCTTGATGAAGCTCCACCAGAATTACGCTGGGGCATGAGCGCAGAAGTCAGAATCAACGCGGAAGAGTGAGGAAGCAATGAAAACACGAAGCTGGCTGGGGCTATTGACCATTCTTATGCTGGTGATTAGTTGCAGCCCCCCCCCTGCTCTTACCACAGAGCCTTCCTCCGAAGCGATACCACCGCTCGCAGAAGAAACAGACGCATCAATAGAAGGTGTTGTTCTTCCTGCGCAGCAATCCACGATGAGCTTTCTCATTGCCGGGAATATTGCCGAAGTTTCCGTTGCCGAAGGTGATCTGGTTCAGGCTAGAGAAAGTCTCATCACGCTCACAACGCCAGAACTTGATAGTGCGGTCTTGGCATCAGAAGCCTCTTTGCGTGCTGCCGAAGCAGATTTAGTCTATTGGATGGTCGCTCGCAAGCATAAACCACCCGAGCGACGCTGGTTGGCAGAAGATCATGTTGATGCGGCAAAAGCTGCTATTGAGACCGCACTCGCCAGCCAAAAACAGAAAACCCTGCTCGCCCCTTACCAAGCGACTGTTGTCGAAATCAACGCTTCGGCTGGCGAGGTAATTAGTGCTTATCAGAGCGTCATACTTCTCGCGAATCTATCAAATCTTGAAATCGAGACCACCGACTTGAGCGAACGCGACGTGGTTAGCATAAGCGTGGGGCAGCGCGCCCTTGTCTATATCGAAGCCTTGGATGCTGAATTTGAAGGCAAAGTGACCGCAATTTCTCCTCTCTCCAATGATGAGAGCTTAGATGTGGTTTATACTGCTACAATAGAACTGGACGAAATCCCCGCACCCCTGCGCTGGGGCATGAGTGTAACTATTGACTTCAACGAAAACTAACCTCCCTCTCCCCTCATCACAAAATATCAAGCGAGACGATTTGCCTCTTTGGAGACAAGTCGTCTCGCTCTTTGGTTGGACACGTGACAGTAGCATCCTATTGAGCGTCTTCTTTTTAACGATTGGATTAATCCTCTACGTTTGGTGGCCCCTCGCCGAAGAAGTTCTCTCCTACATTGATTGGACAGGACCTTGGTGGCTCTATATGGATTGGCTGCTCATAGGCATCTTTCTCTTTATGAGCGTTGCCATCGTATCGCGCGCGAATTTGGCTTGGGATTCGTTAACCATCATGGTCGCCACTTTTGGCGGATTGGTGATCGAATCTTGGGGAACCCAAACAAACCTCTGGCACTATTACACCGCCGAACGTCCACCTTTGTGGATAATCCCCGCCTGGCCCATCGCAACACTAACGATTAACCGGATGGTTTTGGTGCTTAAATCGCTCACCACAAAGATACAGAGTTCACAAAGGTTTTCTTTTTTTACATCAAAAAAACTTCATACTTTTCGTGCCTTTGTGGTGAATTCTAAAACTGTTTATTGGCTTTTGTTCACTTCCTTCTTCGCCCTCATGCTCTATTTTGTTGCGCCCACATTCGACAAATCTTATACCCTGCTCTCGCTTTTGCTGGTTGCGCTTCTCATCATTACTCCCACCGATTACCGTACCACCATCCTGACCTTCATCGCCGGAGCCGGGCTGGGATACTATCTCGAACTCTGGGGCACCACTCGCGAATGTTGGACTTATTACACCTATCAGAAACCTCCCCTCTTTGCTGTGCTGGCGCATGGCATGGCCGCAGTAGCCTTTTGGAGAACAGAGTTATTAATAAAATCTATCTGGGCACAATTTGGTAATTCTAGATTTAGAAAAAAGGAGTCCAACATCTCCAGACGTTGAGCATCAAAGCCAAAATCTGGAGATTTTGTACTCCAAGAGTTACGAAAAGACATCATTGAGAAAAAACATGAAAGAATCTAACATCCAACTCCTTAAACTACTCGCTCGTCGTCTCGAACGCCTAAACGTTGACTCGCTCTGGGCACGGCGTGCTAGCGGGACGCGCGGTAATATCATCAAAATAGTTTCAGAGATTGAAAAGGGAAAAGAGATTGACGCAACACGTTTAGCTCCACTTATTAAGCGTGCCTTTGAAGTGCTAGAACACGCCGCACAGGAAATCCCGGATATAGATGAAGTCAAAAAGAAGTACAATATAAAACATCTAAATGAATGAGTACTAAAATATAGAAGAAAACATTTCTCTTCAAAACTTAATTTTAGAGGTAATCAAATGTCAACGAAAAGGATAAAGAACGGGAAGATTTTTATCAGTTACAGACGGGCAGATGCTCGCGGTGTAGCCGGTCGTTTGGGAGATAGTTTAGGGCAGTACTTTGGTGATAATCGTGTTTTTAGAGATATAGAAGATATCGCTGGTGGTGCTGATTTTGGGGATGTGATTGAAGCAAACTTGGCGAACGC
>JABGOQ010000044.1 GCA_018645405.1 Anaerolineae bacterium
TGCTCCTGTTTCGCTTTGTTCCTATCGCTGACGATAAACTGTCAGGTGACTAGATAAAAACCTTTTTAGCTAATATTCCACTTAATCAATCACTAAAATCAGTATAGTTTGGTTTAGTTGCCAAATAATATTTCTTGGTAGACTAAATAAATTTTAATTCCTCTGCAGTAGCCGATGTTTTTTGTATACATCTATCTCAATAACGTCAAAGAAATTTGACTTTTTGATGATAGCGAAAATTCTCTTTTGCAGTAATGAAAAAAGGAGGTGGTTTGCAAAGAAACTCTAGTGTATTGAACGCTCAGTTAGTATTCACATTCAACGTATATAAGGAGTAAAAGAGTATGTTAAAGAAATCTGGACTATGGATTATCACTTTGATGATTCTTGCGTCAATGATATTGAGTGCTTGTGGTGGTGCCCCTGCAGAAGAACCCGCAGCCCCCGCAGAAGAAGCCCCCGCAGAAGAAGCCCCTGCAGAAGAAGCTCCTGCAGAGGAACCTGCTGAAGATGGAAGTTGTGCTGGCACTATCCTTGCCGATGGTGAGAATCGTGTCTATGAACTGGCCGATTATGAAGCTATGGCTGGTTGTACCATGACTTTCTCTGGGAACCCGGACATGGCAGACCTCAATGCTCAAATCACCAATAACCCTGAGTTGCCCGCTGTAGAAGAACGTGTCCCGGCTGAACCAATGGTTGTTGCGCCTTACGAAGCAATCGGTCAATATGGCGGTACATTCCATGCCCTTTCAAACGCAACTGAGTCTGGTACATCCGACTTTTTGGCAGTTCGCCACGTCAACCTTGTTCGTTTCGGTGATGATTACGTTTCCTTTGAACCCAACGTAGCCAAAAGCTGGGAGTGGAATGATGATTTTACAGAGATTACATTCTCCCTGCGTGCAGGGCATAAGTGGTCTGATGGTGCTCCATTTACTACAGCAGACGTTGAGTTCTGGTTGAATGATATTGTGCTGAACCCTGAAGTTTACGAAAACACACCTGGCTGGGTTACTTTTGGTGAAGCACAGATGGGTATTGAAGTAATTGATGAAACAACCTTCAAATTTACCTTTGATGCGCCAACCCCGGGTATTTTGAGCTTCTTTGCTACCAGCTATATCCAACCCTTCCAGCCCAAACACTTCTTTGATGCAAAAATTGCGGGTGGGATGACGATAGCAGAAGTAGCCGATGGTTACTACGGTAACAGCGACTGGACAGACACTCCCTCTCTATTGCTAGGCGGCAGCGCGGACGATGTGATCCCCACGCTTGAGTCTCATATCTTGGTTGAAGAAACCACCGAAGGACGTCGCTTGGTTGCAAACCCCTACTATTTCGCGGTTGACACAGCAGGAAATCAATTGCCCTATATTAACGAACAAAGCGAGTTGTACGTCCCCGAAGCAGAAGTTCGCAATTTGAAAATCACCAATGGTGAAGTCAGCTACAAAGTTCAGGCGATCGGTATCGAAGATTTCACGCTCTACAAAGAGCATGAAGCAGACGGTAACTACACCGTTGACCTAGGCGCAGGTGTTGGTCTTACCATTTTTTATGGTTTCAACTTGACTCACCCAGACGAAGGCTTGCGTGAAATTTTTAATGACCTTCGCTTCCGACAGGCTATGTCTTTAGCCATAAATCGGGATGAGATCGTCGAATTGATTTATCTTGGTCAGGCTAGCCCAGTCCAAGCCACCCCCGCAGATCCAAATACCGTTAATTTCGTCACAGAGGCGCAAAAAACAGCTTTCATCGACTATGATGTTGATGCTGCCAACGTTCTCCTCGACGAGATGGGCTTGGTTGATGTTGACGGCGACGGCTTCCGTGATCGTTTGGATGGATCAAATCTTACCCTTGATCTTCAATTCTCCAATCAAGGTGGTCCCGCTGCTATGCACGAGTTGGTCAATAGTTATTGGGCTGCTGTTGGCGTTGCCAGCAATGTTAAAGAAGTCTCCTCTGACGAATATCGTGAGCGAGCCAATGCAAATCTGGCTGATGTTCTCACCTGGAAATTTGATGGCACATCTGGTGTAACCATCATAGCTAACGACGAGATGCTGGTGCCGCCCTTTGGCGAACCATTTAATCCTGGTGTGGCTTACCTGTGGGCAGAATGGGTAGAATCGGACGGCGCTTCAGGCGTTGAGCCGCCAGCCGATGCCCTCGAACTCTATGATCTTTCTGCAAAATTCCAGCAACACCCCCTCGGTTCAGCGGAAAACAGTGCCGTAGGTGCACAGATTGTTGATATTCATGTTGATAATATGTGGAAGATCGGGATTGCCGGTGATATTAAGGCACCGATTATCCATCACAATACTTTGGGCAATTGGGGCCCTTATACGATAGTGAGCTATGATTACTATCGTCCTTACCCCATGATCCCCGCTCAGTGGTACTTTACTGAGTAATAGATTTAGATTAAACCTGACAGGTCTCAAAGACCTGTCAGGTTTTTTGGATATTTAGGGATGCTTCTCTTGGATTTTGGACACCCGCGTCGTCCACGTTTTGGGCTGGGGTGCTGAATTCCAAACAGATTCGCGACGTGAAGGGAAAAATATCTACGTTAAGAAAATATTGACATACGGCAAGCAAGCTAAAACCACGCACGACTCGGCTTTTCATCCCATAACAAATTTAGCGTTTTTCACACCCCCACGTTCGTAGTAAGGGAGAAGAAAATATGATCAAATTTCTAGTTCAACGTACCATTGGCATGGCTGTAACCATGTTTTTCGTATCGATCATGGTATTTATTATCATGGAGCTTCCTCCTGGCGACTATGCTGAGCGATGGGCTTTCCGTAAATTTTCGGGGACAGGAACCCAGATCACCGAAGCAGACATCGATAATATTCGTGCAGACTTCGGGCTTGATCGTCCAGCTCCGGAACGCTATTTTAAATGGATTAGCGATATTGTCCTGCACGGCGATTTTGGTGAAGCCTTTGCCTTTCAAACCTCGGTCAACGTTGTCATTGGGCAAAAAATCTGGCTAACTCTCGCAATTCTTTTTTCCACATTGATTATTACTTATCTGGTTGCTATACCGGTTGGTATTTACGCCGCCGTCAGGCGAAATTCGGTTGAAGATTATGCGTTGACTGTGTTTAGCTATTTGGGCTTTGCTCTGCCCAACTTTTTGCTGGCTCTGATTTTATTATATGTTTCAATTACTTTTTTCGACTCCACTGTTGGCGGTCTTTTTTCACCTGAATATGCTGATGCCCCTTGGAGTGTTGAGAAAGCGTTAGACCTTCTCAGCCATCTTGTCATTCCGGCGATTGTCCTGGCTTGGTCTGCTACCGCCTTTCAACTACAAACAGTACGAGCCACCATGCTTGATGAGCTTAATACCCTCTCTGTCACTGCGGCTCGTGCCCGCGGTGTCCCCGAGTGGAAACTGCTGCTCAAATACCCGGCTCGTCTGGCAGTCAATCCTGTGGTTAGTACGATGAGCTTTGACGCAAATCGTATCTTCTCGGAACTACCGATTGTAGCTCTTGTTTTAGGGCTACCAGAACTGGGAGAACTCTTGCTTAAATCATATCTTGATCTGGATATGTTTGTAGCAGGTGCAATTTTGCTCATTTTGACCTTTATGATTGTCTTTATGAATTTTCTTGCCGATATTGCACTCTCGATTCTTGACCCACGCGTCAAGCTAATAGAAGGTTAGGGAAATGACAACTACTAAATTATCCCCAATTGAAACTCAGTCCCCTGCTGTTACTAAAGAATCAGAAGAGGTACTGCGTTATTACTCAGCCACCCAATTTCAACTCATTTGGTGGCGTTTTCAAAAACACACTGTCGCTAAAATAGGTGCTCTTATTCTGATTACGATGGCATTGATGGGACTTTTTGCCGAATTTTTTGGACCCTATACCGGGATAACCCGAGACTCCGAAGCTGTCTTGGTAAGTCCGCAAGCCCCTCGTTTTTGTAATGATGATGGCTGTAGCTTACGCCCTTTCCTGCCCGGTGTTACATCAGAACGTAACCCAGAGACCTTGCGAATGGAAATTAAGATTGATCCATCCATTCGGCGGGATATTCTCTTTTTTGTTGAAGGTGAACCCTATAAGTTACTGGGAATTTTTGAGATGAACACACATCTCTTTGGTGTAGAAGAAGGCTCTGTTCATCTCTTTGGAACGGATAGTCTGGGAAGAGATGTTTTTACTCGTGTTCTTCTCGCTACTCGAACATCCTTATCTATTGGTGTGATTGGCGTTATCATCGCCTTTTTCTTGGCTTTGATTATCGGTGGCGCGGCAGGTTATTTTGGCGGTGCGCTTGACTATGGCATTCAACGTCTGACCGAAATTGTACGTGTTATTCCTGTAATTCCACTGTACATGGGTTTGGCGGCAGCCTTCCCCGTCGAATGGTCATCTTCTCAAGTCTATTTTGCGATGACGTTGATTTTAGCACTCGTCGGCTGGCCCACCCTGGCCCGCCGTATTCGCGGAAAATTATTAAGCCTACGTGGCGAAGATTATGTTGTTGCCGCGAGTTTGTCTGGGGCTAGTCCCAGCCGAATTATTGGGCGACATCTTCTCCCTGCTTTCACCAGCTATATCATCGTAGATCTGGTTATATCCTTCCCCTATATGCTTTTGAGCGAAACTGCGCTAAGTTTTGTAGGCTTGGGATTGCGCCCACCAAGCATTAGCTGGGGTGTTCTTTTACAAGATGCACAAACAGTTCGCGCTATAGAGCAAGCTCCTTGGCTCTTTATTCCAGCGGCCTTTGTTGTTGTTGCTGTTTTATCCTTTACCGTCCTTGGCGATGGTTTGCGCGATGCCGCAGATCCTTACCAAGTGAGTGGATAACGATGCTTTGTGAAGAATGAGGCAAAATCTTCCCCTATAGGGCGAAGATTAAAGAGGGGGGCGGACGCGAATAATTGCATTTGGAGATAATTTCATGGAAAAAAGAAAAGAAGGCTCTCAAGATAATCTCTTAGAAGTAAAAAACCTTAAGATCTCTTTTAAAACAGATGAAGGGATTGTCACCGCCGTTGACGGGATTGATTTCTCTGTCAAACATGGGCAAACATTAGGCATTGTAGGTGAAAGCGGATCGGGCAAAAGCGTAAGTACTTGGTCTATTATGCGCCTTTTACCAAAAAATTCGATTATAGATAAAGGTTCTTCCATTCGATTCCAACGCAAAAGTGGGAAGACTGTTGAAATTACCAAACTCAAGGCAAATAGCCGTGAATTGCGTAAAATTCGGGGTGGAGAAGTTGCACTCATTTTCCAGGAACCGATGAGCTCTTTCTCCCCTGTCTATACCATCGGCAACCAAATTATGGAGGCAGTTCTTCATCATCGAGATGTAACAAAAGAAGAAGCCGAAGAAATTGCCGTTGATATGCTAGACCGTGTGGGTATCTCAAATCCACGCCAGCGTTTTAAGCAATATCCATTTGAACTCTCCGGCGGGATGCGGCAACGAGCGATGATTGCGGTAGCTTTATCCATGAATCCCTCTCTGCTGATAGCCGATGAGCCAACCACATCGCTGGATGTGACCATTCAGGCGCAAATTTTGGAGTTGATGAATGAACTCCAGGAAGATTTGGGAATGTCAATCATCTTCATCACCCATAACTTAGGCGTAATTGCCCAAGTAGCTGATGAAATCGAAGTAATGTATTTAGGGAAAATTTTGGAACGTGGTACAACCAAAGATATTATTAAACAGCCAGAGCATCCCTATACTCAAGCTTTATTAAAAGCCATTCCGCGTCTTGACCATCTAGGTGAGCGATTAACCGCAATTCAGGGCGATATTCCTAGCCCTCTCTCTCGACCCGTTGGCTGCCCCTTCTATACCCGTTGCGATGATGTGATCTCTGGCGTATGTGATGTAAAAATGCCAGAACCTACTCAGCTCAGCGATACCCATACCGTATATTGCTTCTTACACGAGGAAAAAGATGACTGATACCTTATTAGAAATTAAGGACTTAAAAGTCCATTTCCCTATTCGTAGCAACCAGTTATTTGGCGGGGTTACAAAATATGTAAAAGCTGTTGATGGTGTCAGCTTCCATATTGAAAAAGGTGAAACTTTAGGTCTTGTTGGTGAAAGTGGCTCAGGAAAAACCACAGTGGGGCGTTCTATTCTGCGCGCCATTGAACCGACAGATGGAAAAGTTACCTTTAATGTAGACGATGAAAGTTTCGATTTATCTCAACTTACCGATAAAGAGATGCGGGTATTTCGTAAACATATGCAACTCATTTTTCAAGACCCCTACTCTTCGCTAAACCCACGCATGACGGTGCGCGATATTATCGCCGAACCCCTCGTTGCCCAAAACTTAGCTACAGGTAAAGAAGTTGACGAACGTGTTCGTGAAGCCGCCGGTCTTTGCAAGCTCAACCTTGAATACCTGCGCCGTTTTCCGCACGCTTTTAGTGGTGGGCAACGACAGCGTATTGGCATTGCTCGCGCGCTTGTTTCTAACCCGCAGTTTATCGTTTGCGATGAATCTGTCTCTGCTCTTGATGTGTCCATTCAGGCAGAAATTCTTAACCTGTTGATGGATTTGCAAGAAAAACTTGGCTTCACCTATCTTTTTATTGCTCACGATTTAAGCGTTGTGGCACATATTTCAAAGCGTGTAGCCGTTATGTATTTGGGGCAATTTGTTGAATTAGCACCTACCGAAACTCTTTTTTACGCACCAAAGCACCCCTATACGGAAGCCCTGATGTCTGCCATCCCAGAAGTAGACCCAGATATAGAAATGGCACCTGTGCATTTGGCAGGTGAAATCCCAAGCCCCATTAATCCCCCCTCTGGTTGCCGCTTCCACACCCGTTGCCCTTATGTTAAAGATGTTTGCAAGACCGATGTGCCAAAATGGGAAGAAATTGAAGACAATCATTTTGTTGCCTGTCATTTTGCAGATACGCTCACGCTAAAGGGCGCAGAGATGCCAAATTCGGTTGATGCTGATTAAACGGTCAGCAAGCCAAAAAGGAGAGCGTCCCGATGACAAAAAAAATTCTAATCCCTCTAACAAAGTCGCTATTCAGCCATAAAATACTGACAGAAATCGAGAAGTTTTGTCAGCCCGAAAAGAGCAAGCTAATTCTGTATTATATAACCAGACCGCCGAAAGGCTCGGGGTTTGCCGCAACCGATTATCGCTCTGGCTATGCACTTGAAGCTGATGGTGAACCAATGGGGCCAAAGGCGCATCCTGTTTTTGCCAGTCAGGAAGAAGATAGCATTCAATCTGAAGTTGAGGTTGCTCTGCTTTCGGTGACGAATAGCTTGAAAGAAAAAGGATTTGATGTATCCATCCAGATTTGCTTTGTGAACGAGATTGTCAGTGAGATGGTACGCATTGTTAAACGTGACAAAATTAACCTGATTGCCATGTCCACACGAGCGCGCACAGGAGTACAACATTTCTTTTTCTCGAATATTGCGGAGAAAGTTCTCGAGCGGGTGGATATTCCTGTGTTGCTGATTCACCCCAAAGATAAATAGGATTAGGAGACACGCCCCCAAATTTTGGCTTGCTTCCGTTTAGTTACGATAGTTGGGAGATGTGCATTGCGTGTGTTTCACATTGAGTTTAGCACTCCCCATGAACATGACCAACCTGTCATATGCACTCTAGTCTGTCGGACCAATTTTCACTGCTTTTGAACATCAATTTACCAAAAACCGATGGCATAGTTTTTGATGCAGTAAATGCACGCAAATTATGTGATCGTATTGATGGTATTCGGTTGCATGCTCATACTTATTCATTTATCCACAATCTGACGCATGGTTCGTTCAAACCAGCAGATGCGCTTGAGTTTGCATATCAGCATGAATTGCATGGTCTCAATATCCATGTGGACGATGGGGGAGAACATAGTCTTGCCAATAAGACACCAAAAGAATTAACCCAGTTTAAATCTTATGCCCAGGAGCTTAAGGTAGCCGTTCATTTGGAAACAAGTAGCACCCAGAAAAGGGAAATTGACAAGGTTATTCATATAGCACGAGCTCTAGAAGTGAAAAATATTCGGGTCTATTCACGCTATGAGGGGACTTTGGTTAGTGTCATGGCACAGACAGTTGCCGACTTGGTTTATATGGCGGAACAGGCAGATATGTACGATTTGTTCTTTGATTTTGAACAGCACGAAGAGTTCAAATCTATCGAAATCGTAGAGATGCTAAAAGAAGTTAATCATCTCCGTATCAATGCTTTGTTCGATTTCACGAATATGCTCAACGCTTATGAAAAACCCTTGCCCGCCTTGAAATCAATGGCTCCCTTTATCCGTCAGGTGCATCTAAAAGGTGCGAGAATAATCCAAGAAGACAAAGGTTACGGGCAAAGGGGGGTTGTGCAGGGTGCACCTGAAGACGAAATGCCCTATGCACGTATGCTATATGAATTGCTGATGTTGGGGGAGGTAGAACCGCAAGTGATTTCTTTCGCGTTGGAGCAAGAGGTAAGTTACTACGCACCAGCTTATCGTCATGCAGATGAGGGCGACAATCCCTTTATCCCGTTTAAAGACCCAAGCGAAACCCCTTTTGATAAAGCGGGTGCTGATAGGATATTGCTGGATGAAAGACGTTGGGCGAGCAACCAAGTATATTTTATCAGGAGCTTGCTAGCGAAAATGCGCTGGCTAGCAGTTTCGTATTTAGAAAACTGAAAACAGAGAATAAAAGGCTAAATAATGAACAAAGTTATTTTAGTGTTATCTGATGGTTTGCGATATGACACCGCAATTGAACAGATGGGTTTCTTGGGGCATCTTGTCGAACAGAAACTTGCCAGCCTTTATAAAGTAATTGGCGAGTTACCTACCATGTCGCGCCCGATGTACGAAACGGTGCATACAGGAGTGCCTGTTATAGAACATGGCATAGTCTCCAATCGGGTCGTCCGCCGCTCCAAAATGCCGAATATCTTTCAATCTGCGGTAGATGCGGGAAAAATTACTGCCGCATCAGCCGCTTTTTGGTTTTCAGAACTTTATAATCGTGTGCCTTACGATATGCTAGATGACCGAGAAGTGGACGATGATTCCCTGTCCATTCAGCACGGGCGTTTTTATTATAACGATGCCATCCCCGACGTTGAAGTCTTCACTGCTGCCGGGATGCTGGTACATAAATTCAGCCCCGATTATTTGCTCATTCACCCAATGGGTATGGATGATATCGGGCATAAATACGGGTCTGATTCTGCTGAATATCGCGGCCATGCCATTCACCAAGATGTGATACTCGCAAATCTAATTCCCGAATGGATGGAACGCGGTTATAGCATCCTTGTTACCGGTGATCATGGTATGAATGTGGATAAGAATCACGGAGGTACTACACCGGAAGTGCGTGAAGTCCCGCTATTTTTCATTCGACCTGGAGTGTCGGGGGAAGGAGATGCAGGAGAAGTACTTTCTCAACTTCAAATTGCGCCTACCGTGTGTAAGCTATTAGATATCCCCATTCCCAAAACAATGAAATCCCCCTCTGTTATTTAAAAAAACAAGGCAAAAATTGTTTATCTGCAAACTTATCATTTAAGGAGAATACTATGTCAAAAGGATCAGCTTTTGGAAAATCTATTTTAATCGGTGACCAATTCGTGCTTGAAGAAGTCCCCGCAATTGTCTCGGCAATCCCCTTCGAAACTGAAGTAGAGGTGGAGAGAATTGAAGGTGAAGGCTGGGTCTTGGAAGATAATCGCACCGAAGTCCCGGGCTATAAAAACAAGAAAAAAGACCAACAGGTTGTTTCTATCAACAGAATTCTTGAAGTCATGGGAGTTGATGCCAAGAAAACGCCGCTCAAAATCATTTATGGTGGTGACTTATTGGCAGGGAGCGGAGTTGGTGCCAGCGCGGCGAGTTGTGTTTCCCTAGCCAGAGCATTGAGCGATGAATTTGACTTGGGCTACTCCATCGAGCAAATCAACCATGTCGGCTGGGAGGGCGAATTTGCCTATCACGGCATCCCCAGCGGCGTAGATAATACCGCTTCGACCTACGGCGGGCTGATCCGTTATTGGATTAAAGATGGCGAAAAGCATTTCGAGCAAATTGATGTTAAAAAACCGCTTCATATTGTTTTAGGTAATAGTGGCATCACCGCAAATACGGCGTTGCTGGATGACTATATAGATGAATTAAAAGCAGAAGGCCCTGCCCTTTTCAAATCTCGCATGAATGCCATCACGGCCCAAGTAGAAGAGATGAAACCCGCCCTTGAAACTGGCGACCTTGAAAAAGTAGGTGCCATCATGACTGCTAATCACAAAATACTCATCGATATGAAACTTTCCCATGAGATTTTGATTGAATTATGTGATATGGCAATTGAGATGGGCGCACTCGGCGCAAAAGTTACCGGTGGTGGTAGAGGTGGCTATATGAATGCCCTAACTCCCAGCAAAGAAGTGCAGAAAGAAATTGCAGAGGCTATGGAAGCTAAGGGATACAAAGTGATTACGACCACAATAGGCAAAAAATAAATAAAAAGTGATGCGTAAGTTTTTTTTCACGCATCACTTTTTACGCTTTACGGAGAAATAATGAGCAAAGAAAACTTCCTTAAAGAAATTCGCAAAGGTATCGATCGCATCCGTGCCGCTGGTTCAGAAATTACCCTTGTTCATCACAACGATGCCGATGGGTTGACCTCTGCGGCTGTACTAGAAACTGCCCTCACACGAGCAAATTTTTCTGTTCAGCGAATTTGCATCGAGCGCGTGCATCCGCCTACGATTACCCGAATCCATGATGACTTTACCACCCCCATCCTTTATGTAGATTTGGGCGCGCAGGCGGCGCCTGAAATTTCGGTAGCCAATCAGGGTAGGCGCACCACGCTCATTCTCGACCATCATCATCCGAACGAGCCTACTGACCCGAAAGTGCTTAATATCGCCACAGAAAACTTTGGCTTATCTGGCGATATGGATATCTCCGCTTCCACCGCCGCCTATTTCTTTGCTCTTGAATTGGATGCTAAAAATCAAGATTTGGCGTATATCGGCGTGCTTGGCGCGGTAGGCGATGAGCATGATAGAGAAGGCGCGCTTATCAAAGAAAACCGCGATGCCCTCATGGATGCTGTAGAGCAGGGGCATGTGAAAATTGAAGTAAATGCAGATGGAAAAGAAGAATATTCACTGACACGTTTTGGCGATCCAATCCCGATGGCACCTTTGGCAATCTCTATCACAACGCTGGGTGGCGTCGGCTATTATTCTGATGGTCCCGATTTAGGCGTGCGTGTTTGCCTCGAAGGGCTTTTCCCCGAAGCGCAAAAAAGACTAGAAGAACTTCGCAAAATTCAGCAAAAAGCCTATGAAGAAACGACCGAGCGACTGAAACGAGATGGATTCTACGAGACAAAACATATTCAATGGTTCACAGTCGGAGAAGATTTCTCTCCGATGGGGGTCAAAATTATCGGCGAATATTGTTGGGATATCCGCAACGAAGATTTTATTGACCCCGAAAAATATATCGTTGGCTTCCAAAATATGTCTCCGAAAATTCCGAACTTGGGCACCTTCGATTGGTCGCAAACCAAAGTTTCCATGCGCCTTCCCACGCCCTTGGAGCAGAAAATTCTCGTTGATAAAACCATGCCGGGCTTGTCCTATCTCGTCCCCGAAGCCGCGCGGCAGGTGGGCGGATCTATTGATGCCTGCCATGATTACACCGCCGCCACCATTGTGGATATTGGAAAGGAAGAAGCATTGATTTCGGCAATGGATAAGTTGATCCAAGAGGAATTAGAGAAAAAATAATAGCTCTTGGATGTGATACCGCGACGTGCGTGCCCTAAATTTGCGTGCCGTAAATCAACATCTTCTCGGCATGAACATTTTCTGCTTAGGTCGCGAATCTGCTTGGGTACGGTACCCAAACCCAAATCACGTGCGTCGCGGCGCGAAGCGTGTCCCGCAATCGCCCTCACAGATGCATCTATCTGAGATGAAATCCCTGGTTTTATCTGGGAGAAGGTAAAAAAAATGACTATAGTAGATTTCAAAAAAGACTATTCCAGCTTTCAGGAAGGTGCGAAACGATTGGATGAGGCCATGAAAGGCGTTCCTGACCGAGTGCCAGTTTATGCCCAAATGCACGAATTTGCGATGGGCGAACTGGGCTTTCAGGCAAATACCTTCTATACTATGCCCAAAATCCTTGTCCCCGCCATCCTGGAGATCGCAAAACGATATGGGATTGATGTTGGTCTTGTAGATTATGATGTTTATAATATCGAGGTGGAAGCACTGGGGCAAAAAGTGATCTATTTCGAGAATGATATTCCTGATGTTGACCGCAGCGTTCCCTTGATCACAGGCCCCGCTGATCTGAAAAAAATACGCACGCCAGACTTTGAGACTGCCGGGCGTTTTACAAAAATTATAGAGATGCACTCCATCTTTGAAAAAATGACCGGTGTAACACCCTCGCTTCAATTTTGTGCGCCATTTAGTTTGGCTGCTAATATTCGGGGAATTGAGAATTTGATTCGAGATATTCTTCTGGCACCAGACTTTGCCCGAGGTCTTTTTGATGCGATCGTTGAAGAAGTACTCGCACCCTGGATTTTGTATCAGAAAAAGTATTTCCCGCATGTAAAGAGTATTGGAGGTTCTGATGCATTTGCTTCACTACCGATCATAAATATGAAAATTTTTGAAGAATGGGTACTTCCTTATATCCTGCGTTTGCGAGAAATCTGTGGCCCAGAAGTATATGTGCCTAATTGGGTGGGAGAAAAACGCCTCAAGAAACCAGAGGATATGTTGGCTCTCAAATTACAAGTTTCCCCAAGTTTTCTGGAGGGACAAGACCCCGATGTCGCTGCTCTTGGACCAGAGTTCTACAAAGCTTATGCTGAAAAAAATGATATCCCATTGGTCTTGGGTGTGGGTGCCAGCTTTATGGACACCAGTACAGCAGAAGAAGTTTATCAGCGGGTGAAGCATTATGTTGAAGTTGGAAAAAAGAAGGGACGTTTTGCACTTTATCTTTGCAATCTGAGTGCTGAAACCCCACCAGAAAATGTCAGAGCGGCTATTAAAGCTATTCACAAATATGGACAATACGAATGAGTAAAAATAATTATTATCGTGGCTATATCTTCGATCTGGATGGTACCATTTATCTGGGAGAAGAGGCTATTCCCGGTGCGCCGAAAACAATTGCCAAGTTAAGAGAAGAGGGTTGCGGTGTGATTTTCCTTTCCAATAAACCCTTAGAGCCGCGTGAAAACTATGCAAAAAAACTAACAAAACTGGGCATCCTGACGCCTACAGAAGATGTAATTAATTCATCTCAGGTCATGATCCAATACCTTCTCAAAGAGATGCCTACTGCCACAGTTTTTCCAATTGGAGAAAAACCCTTATGGGATGAATTCTCCGCTGCGGGTGTGTCCTTAAGCGAGAACCCGGCAGAAATAGATGTCGTTATCGCTAGTTTCGACCGCACCTTTGAATATCGAAAACTGGATATAGGTTATCAGTCACTTCGCTTGGGCGCGCGCTTTTTCGCAACCAACGCTGACCGCACTTGTCCTGTAGCTGGGGGAGAAATTCCAGATGCTGCCGCTGTGATTGGCGCATTGGAAGGGTGTAGCGGGCGAAAGCTGGAGTTGGTCGCGGGGAAACCCTCGCCTTTGATGGTAGAAACGGTTCTCGAAGGTCTCGGTCTAAAAGCGGAAGATTGTCTGATGGTCGGAGATCGCCTTGAGACCGATATGCTGATGGGGGTAGAAGCAGGCATGGCAACTGCGCTGGTGCTCACTGGAGTTACCAAGCGAGAAGATATTCCCCAGTCAAGTGTTCAACCAGACTTTATCTTGGAAAGTGTTGTGGATATACTGAATCTGTAAAAAAAACAGAGATACTAGAACAGCTCCTGCGATATTCAGCAGGAGCTGTTTTTTTGTTCTTATTTCAAGCAAAAGACTAATGTGCAAATCGATCTACATCAAACGCGGCTAAATCAAGCATTGGCTTTTCTTCGCTCACAATCTGAGCAACCAACTTACCGGTAACTGGTCCCATAGAAAGCCCTAGGGTCGCGTGACCAGTCGCTACAATTACATTGTTGATTGTGCGAGAGCGACCGATATAAGGCAAGCTATCCGCTGAGGTAGGTCGCAGCCCACTCCATATTTCGGGGGCATCGTTAGCTGTAAATTCACTTAAATAGTTTCCCCCCGCTCGCAAGATGGCATTGACGCGCCGCTGATTAACGGACAAATCTAGCCCGGTCAATTCCAATGTTCCCGCAATACGCAAATCTGAACCCATTGGTGTTACTGCTACTTTGGCTTCACCGAGATAAAGATACCTTTTTGGCATCTTGGCATGTTTTTTCATCGTGATGCTATATCCCTTTGCTGGCTGCATCAGGAATTTAATCCCTAATTCTTGGGCGATAGGCGATGACCATGCTCCAGCAGCCAAAACTATTTCTTTAGGATGGAAAGTACCGCGCGTGGTGTGGACAGTTGCTACGTGTGCCCCAACAGTTTCGAGTCCTAAAACTTCTGTTTGCGTAAATAGTTCAGCACCGTATGTTTGCGCTGCTTCTGCCAAACCATCAACAAATAAAGCTGGATTAATATGAGCATCTTCCTGATAATAGATTCCCCCAATAATATCTGGATGGACAAGTGGTTCCAATTCTCGGACAGCATCCCCATTCAGAAGCTCCATCTCCAAGCCAAAATCTTGCATCTCCTCGACTTCATCTTGCCCATGAGCGAAGCCGCGCTCCGTTCTGAATAAAGCCAGACCACCCGCTTGCTCAAAATCGCAAGATATTTTCTCCTGCTCAATTAAATCACGAAATAATTGCAAGCTACTTCGCTGCATGTCGCGCAGTATAGGAGTTGCTCGCTGAACAAATGCTTTGTTGCTATGCGCCTGAAAATGCCATAGCCAGCGAAGCAAATCTGGGTCTAGACGAGGTTTGATATAGAATGGGCTTTCCGGGTTGAGCAACCATTTTAATCCTTGCGTTAGGACACCGGGTGCAGGCATGGGCGTTGAGAGACAAGGGCATATCAACCCGGCGTTCCCATAGGAACTACCCGCACAAATATCTCCTTTTTCTATTAGCGTTACTTTTACTCCCTGTTGGGATAAAAAATAGGCTGCGGAGACCCCGATAATACCGCCACCAATAATCAGAACATCATTGTCGTTATTCATCTCTAATGCCATTTTCCTTATCGCTTGAGATTTTTCGAAGCATACCGCCTCTGGCTTGATGTCCTTGGCCAATAACAATAAAGGCATCTGCATCAATATCAGAAATGATGCTTTTTAATGTATTTGCATCGGAGCGGATGACTGTACAAAATAAAATTGAGCGCTCATCTTTAGTGAACATTCCTTGTGCAGACCAGGACGTAACACCCACGCCGAGACGGGTGAACAGTCCTTGGGAAATAGCCTCCGGCGAATTTGTAACGATGAAAACTGTCCGAATTACACTGGGACCTTCGAGAACATAATCTGTTGCCAAGCCAAAGATGAATAATGACAAGAGAGAATAGAGTGCTCTGTCCCAGCCGAAAATTTGACCAAAGAGTAGCAAGACCGCGCCATCTGTGAGAATATAAACTTGGCTAATGGGAATGCCTGTTTTTAATTGCAAAACACGCGAAGCAACGCCTAGCCCTGCCGTTGTACTGCGCCCCCGAAAAATCAGCCCTGTGCCTACCCCGCCAAGAATGCCGCCATATAAAGCGTTGAGCAGTAAATCATCGGTGATGCCTGTGGGGAGGATGCTGGCAAAAAAATCTACGCCCAGATTGTAGATTAGCACAGTATAGAGTGTCCGAACAAGAAAGTTGAAACGTCCTAAAGAATAAAATCCTAGAATAAGCATGGGAATATTCAAAATAAGCATGAGCAAGCCAATCGACCACCCCGTAAACTCATTGATGATGATCGCCGAGCCTGTCACCCCGCCGCCTGGCGAGATTTTCGAGGGCACGAAAAAGACGTCAATGCTGACGATCAATGCAAGCGCGCCGATGGTGATAATCAGATATTCTTTGAGAATCTTTTTCCAATCGGCCCCCGTGATGCGTGTTTTTATTTTTTCTACCATTTCATAGCCTTTCATATTCTAGCCTGTTAGCCGAGCATTATATCACTCATAAAATGGAATCCCTATATTTTTAAAATTTATGGGAGTGCACGAAAATAATAGTGTCTTTGGTTTTTTTAACGTGAATGACACGAATAAAATCTTTTTAATCATTCGCGAAATTTGCTCATTAGCTTTTATCGTAGCGGCATTCGCGTTGAGAAAGAATCTGACGACTACACCAAATCAAGCAAGGCTTTGAGACTGGTTATCGTCAGGACTGTCGTTTCCATTGAATGCCAATTACGGGATATCGAATGGTGCTTGAGCCATACAGGTTTTATCCCTACCGCTTTTGCACCGAGAATGTCGTTTTTAAAATCGTCCCCAACGTAAACGGCTTCGGATGCTTTGATTTCTAGATTTTCTAAACAGGTGAGGAAAGGCTTTGGGTCTGGTTTAGGAGGGATGTCATTCTCCCCAGCTACGATGATGACTTCAAAAAGACTTTCAAGGTCTGGAAAGCGACTAATGCGATATCTCCCCGATTTTTTTTGCCTATGATTATTGGTAATGAGAGCCAGCCGATATTTAAGAGATAGTTGCGCCAAAACTTCCTTAGTTTCCGGGAAAATTTTGGTATTGGCAATAATCGTTTCCCAATAATTATTTTCTTCGCTTGAGATGAGGTTTTCGTTCGGCTCTTGCTTATAATTCTGATAGATTGCTTCCCAAAGAGCCTTTCTGGAAAAATTAGCTTTTGCGTGAAAATCTTTACGCAGTCGGCGGTAATCTGTCATGAAATCTGACCAGGGTTTCAGCCCTAGATCATTGAAAATTTTGGTCTCAGCTTGTTTTTCTGCCAAGCGAAAACCCTCAGCCGAATCGACGAGGGTTTGGCTAAAATCGAAGAGGATTGCTTTTATCATTGTACTTTTTGCTCCGCGTACTCCAGATCCGGTTAACGCTGAGTTGAGAGGAAATGCTTTTGAGGCATATCTAATTATCTATCTTCACTCCAGCAGCAAGCCCATTAGATGCACATCCACATAATCAGCATCATTTTTCCTTTTCATGTACTTTTGAAGCGTCCCTTCTGCTTCAAACCCCAACTTCTTGTAAAAGTGAATCGCCCTCTGATTATCTGCTTCAACTCTCAACTCAATTCTTCTCACTCCGTCTGCTCGCAAATCTCTTATCAATTCCTGCATGATTTTTGTACCAATGCCCCTACCTTGATATTGTCGCTTTATGCCGAACGCTCCAATATATGCAAGATGTTTCAGGCGATGCTGAAAACGGCTTAGAACCAGCGCTGAAATTACTTCTCCTTCTAATTCATAAACCTGTAAACCACCGTATTCGATCATCTCATTGTAGATTGGACGGAACGCTTCCTCGCTAATGATTTCAAAGTTGACGTATGGATTTACCGTTTCATCCATGTAAATCTCATAGACTTGATCGAAATCTTCCTTTCTTATCTCTCGGTGCATTCCTTTTCCTTTTAAATCACTTTGCTTCTATTCTTCGGTGTCATCAGTTTATGTTTGTTTGGTTTTGGCCCAAAATCGAAGAGGATTGCTTTTATCATTTTTCTGTCCATGCCAGCATTTCTTTCTCTTGCGGGATTCTCGGAGGTGGTGAGGGTTTAGGCAACCAAATTTTACCAGAAAGAAATTAAGCAAACATTGTTTTGCATACCAAACCCGAAGGCAGGGCGGCTTATCGTGAGGCAGGAGGCTTGACATATTTATCTTCCGTACGAAGTCATTATTCTTCTAGCTCTCAATATCCAGTACAAAAAACAATTAAATACCTCCTTGACAAATATATTTTCCTGCGATAATATCGCTTCTGGATGTGAGTGAGTACTCACACCCACACGGAGAAAAAATAATGTCACCTACAACCAAAGAACAAACACGACAACATATCCTCGAAAAAGCCGCCTATCTTTTTAAGACGCAAGGTTATGCCCGAACGACCACGTACGAAATCGCAACGCAAGCTGGTGTCGCTGAAATGACACTTTTTCGGCATTTTGGGAATAAAGAAAAACTTTTTCAGACTGTGGCGCAAGGACTTGGCGGCTCAGATATGCTGACAAGTATCGAAACTCAATTAAGCGGTGACTATCACGCAGATTTACTGCTCATTGGTCAACACGTTTTATCGGGATTAATTGCACAGCGCGAGACAATTCGCTTATTGATGTTTGAAGCCTCCCATTTCCCCGAAGTGCAAGAAGCGGTCACGAAAAGCCCGCGTGAGTTGCGCCAGACATTGAGCGAATACTTTCAAAAGCAGATAGAAGAAGGGAAAGTGCAAAATCTCAATCCCAAAGTGATGGCACGCGCTTTTTTTGCGATGCTCTTTGGCTACGCAATTGGGCTAGATACGCTCACCGAACCACTTTCTACAGAAATATCGCTCGATGAAATCGTAGAACAATTTATTCACATTTTTGTAAAAGGAACGGTTAAATTATAAGAATAAATGGAAATACTGTCTCTATCTAATGACTAAAATTAGACTGGCACTTGCCCCCTCTATCCCTTCCCCCCTCGGGAGAAGGTTAGAATGGGGGCTGGAGTGCAAGACGTAAAATTTCTGTATTGGTCAAAATTCACCACTACAAAAATCCCAACCCTATAAAAGAGGAAAACATGAATACTAAAAAAACACTTTATATCCTAATCATCATTTTCACCTTTGCGCTTAGTGCTTGTGGCGCAGAGGAAAAACCCACCCCTGAACCTGTCGAAACTGTGAGTACGAGTGCTGTTATCGCCGAGGGGCATATTTTCCCTGCACAAAATGTACAGCTCAACTTTACTGTACGCGGCAGAGTTGCCGAGATTTTGGTAGCCGAAGGCGAGATGGTTGCCAAAGACACGGTCATCATTCGTCTTGCCGATTTTCAGCAAGCCGAAGCATCCCTCCGTGCCGCCGAGCTTGAGCTAATCACCGCCCAAGATAGCTACGATGAATTTCTACGCACAGGTGAGTTATCGCAAGCAAATGCGCGGAAAGCCTACCAAAACGCGCAAATTATTCGCGCTGAAGCCGAACGTGAATGGGAAAAAATTGACGAAGATAACCTCAAAGACGATATAGATGATGCCGAGTCTGAACTTCGTGATAAGCAGGAAGATTTGGACGACGCACAAGAAGAATTCGACAAATATGCCGATCTAGACGAAGATAATTCAAAACGTGAAGATGCCGAAAACGATCTCGAAGATGCCCAAGAAGATTTTAATGAAGCAAAACGCGATTTGGAAGAAACCATTCGTGAGTTGGATGATGCCCGCATTGAACTGGATGCCGCGCTTGGAACAGAGGCAGAAGCGAAATACTTCTACGAAACACGCGTGGATGGTGGACTTGCTACTGACCAAAAAGCATTCTTTGAAAGTAGACTTTCCACTGCCAAAGCGCATCTTGCCGCGGCACAGAATGCTCTCGATGGCTACGAACTAAAAGCCCCCTTTGAAGGCACAGTAACTGATATTAATGTAGAAGTTGGTCAATTAGTAGGTGCTGAAAAATGGGTCGTTCAACTGGCCGATTTAAGCAAATTCCACGTTGAAACCAGCGACCTGACTGAGTTAGAAGTAGTCAAAATCAGTGAAGGTCAAATAGTAGAAATTGTCCCAGACGCATTACTCGATTTACTCTTGCTGGGGCGCGTTACAAATATTTCCCAATCCTTCCAGACCCAAGCAGGAGATGTTGTTTATGCCGTAACCATTGATTTGGTAGAGACTGATCCCAACTTAATGTGGGGCATGACGGTAGAAGCTATGTTCTTGGGTGAGTAGGGTAAAAAACAGTCAATCAGGAATCAGGTGATTAGGAAAAGAGGGAGTAGAGAGTAGTGAATTAGGGCGGAGCTACTCTCCTACTCCCTTACTCCCTACTCCATAAAAAAAAATGAATACAACTAAAAATATCATCCATCTACAAGATATTACAAAAACCTTTAACACAGGCGAAGTTCCCTTTACTGCGCTTAAAAATATCACTCTGGATATTCAAAAAGGCGAGTTTCTTGGCATCACGGGCAAATCGGGCGCGGGGAAGACGACTTTGCTGAATATGATCGCGGGGGTGGACAACGCGACTTCTGGGGAGATTCTCTTTCAATCATCAGAATCTTCTCTCCCCATTCATGCGCTCAGCGAAGATCAGCTTGCACAATGGCGAGGCGAAAATATCGGCATTATCTATCAATCCTTTGAATTGATGCCGACTCTTAATCTGGTCAAAAATGTGATGTTGCCCCCCGACTTCTTAGGCACCTATCGTCCCACCACCAGCAAAAAACACGCGCTCGAATTATTGGATTTGGTCGAGATTGCAGACCATGCGTATAAAATCCCCGCGCATATTTCTGGCGGGCAGAAGCAACGCGTGGCGATAGCGCGTGCGCTGGTTAACGACCCTCAGATTATTATCGCCGATGAGCCAACGGGTAATTTAGATAGCGTCACCGCTGAAACCATTTTCCAGATTTTCGAGAAGTTGGTAGCGCAGGGGAAAACAGTCGTTATGGTTACGCACGATGAAAGTTTTGCGCCACGATTTTCTCGCCATTTAAGAATTACAGACGGCGTTGTCAGTGAAGCAAAAGGCACAAAAATAACAAAAGTGACCGATGAAGTATTGGGGACGGAGAAAAAAGGAAGAAAAGCCAAAGAAGGCGAAACACCGGCTGTTATTCTGCGCGGCGTGGATAAAGTTTACGAAACGCCAGCGGGGGATTTTGTGGCGTTGGAATCGGTTGATTTGCAATTGGATTATGGACAGTTCATCTCCATCGTGGGTAAATCGGGATGTGGAAAATCTACCTTGCTGAATATGATTACAGGCATTGACCATCCCACCGGCGGAGAGGTGCTTGTAGATAATAAAGATATTTACAGCATGAAAAAAAGCGAGCGCGCTCTTTGGCGAGGAAATAACTTGGGCGTTGTTTTTCAGTTTTTTCAATTATTACCAACCCTGACTTTGCTGGAAAATATCATGCTCCCGATGGATTATTGTAATCTTTATTCTTCTAAGGAGCGACCCAAGCGAGCGATGGAATTGCTCACAATGGTTGGTCTGGAAGAACAAGCGGATAAATTCCCGACTGCTGTTTCTAGCGGTCAACAACAGGGAGCCGCAATTGCACGAGCTTTGGCAACAGACCCTTCTATTATTGTGGCAGATGAGCCGACTGGCAATTTGGATTCTAAATCGGCAAATAATATCCTTAATTTATTCGAGCGTTTGGCAGAGGAAGGCAAGACAGTTATTATCGTTACGCATGATTCATCCATAACGCGGCGAACAGATCAGACAATTATTCTCTCTGATGGGGAGATTATAAACCAAGCTATAGCACGCGCGCTCCCGCTCCTGTCCCACACACAAATGATGATTGCCACGCACCAAGCCGAACACAAGAGCGTCTCGGCGGATTCCGTCATCCTAGAAAAAGGCAAAGAAGTGGAACATTTCTTTATGATTAAGTCGGGTGCGGTGGATATCATCGTCAAAGAAAAGCGAGGTAAAGAGGTGCCATTGGCACAGTTGGGCGCGGGGCAGTTTTTTGGTGAAACAGAACTAACGCTAGGCGGGGGGGCAATTGCGGAGGTGCGGGGTGCGAGCGAGGGGGCTGAGTTGGCGTTGTTGCCCAAGAAGATTTTTAATGAGTTGATTAATGACTCTTCGCTGACCAGAAGCTCTCTTGAAGAAGTTGCAAATAGCCGTAAATCTGAAAATAAAAAAAGGAAAACTGACCGATGAGTACTAAAGCCGATAAACTAAAACCACGCTTGAGTAAGATTTTTTCTGATTTATGGGATGATAAGATGCGTACCACTTTGGTGGTGGCTTCGATTTCGGTGGGCGTTTTTGCTCTGGGGATGGTGATTAGCGCGTATTCCATCTTGGACACAGATGTTGGCCATAGCTACGCTTCGATAAACCCACCAAATATCGAAATTTGGACAGACCCCTTTGACGATAATCTTGTGCATAGTTTGGAGAAAACAGAGGGGGTGGAAGATGTGGTTGCGCATCGCTTAATGATTGTGCGTGCCAGCATTGGTGATGAAGCTCCACAAAGTCTACAGCTTTTAGGCATGTCTGAATTTAATAGTGATGTCAATCTTTTGAGACCTATCGAAGGGACGCAATATGCCAAAGAGGGTGAGGTTGTTCTCAGTGAAGATAGGATGCACAGCAGTGGCTATCATCCTGGCGATATAATCAAGGTTGAATTTCCGGATAAAAAAATACGGGAATTGAAAGTGGTTGGGCTTGTTACCGACCAAATCACCTCACAGCCTACACCGGGGCAGTTGGTTTATGCTTATGTGTCAATGAAGACCCTCGATTCTTTTGGCATAGATTATAGTTATAACCATTTTTATATTACTGTTACTGGTGATGGCACAGATGTTGATTTTATTACCGAAGTTGCTGATGCTGTGGAAGAACAAGTAGAACGTAGTGGTCGCTATGTCCGCAAAATAAATGAGGGGATGCTTTCTAACGAACATCCTATGAACGATAATATCTTGGCTATTATTGGCCTACTCGGTATATTAGGTGTTTTGCTTGCTGTCTTGAGTTCTTCGCTGATTATTAATACGCTTAACGCGCTTATGGCGCAACAATTACGCCAAATTGGGATCATGAAATTAATCGGTGGGCGCAGTAAACAGATTTTAGGCATGTATTTGAAATTAATTGTCTTTTATAGTGTGATTGCGCTAATTTTTGCAGTGCCTTTGGGCGCGGCGGCGGGATATGGGTTGTCTTTGGTTATCTCAACAATCTTGGGTGCGGTTTTGCAAGGATTTCGCTTTGTGCCAGCGGCGATTATTACACAGGTTGTGATTGCATTTGCAATTCCTTTGGTGTCTGGATATTTGCCCGTCAATAGTGGTGCGAAAACCAGCGTAGTACGCGCGATCAGCGATTTAACACCCGGGGCTACTCCTAAAAAGAAATCATTTTTGAGTGCCAATGCCAAGTGGATGAGAAATTTTTCACGCCCCGTTCTGCTCTCCATTCGTAATACTTTCCGTAAAAAGGGGCGTTTGCTTTTGACAATTTTCACGCTCACTATGGCGGGGGCGGTCTTCATTGGCGTTTTCAATGTGCGTGCGTCAATGGATAGTCTAATGGATAATCTTCTGGCTCACTTTTTAAGCGATGTAACGGTTAATTTCACCCACCCTTATCGAGTTAACGAAGTAGAACAAGCTCTGCTGGAAATTCCCGGTGTAGAAGCACTGGAAGCCTGGGGTGGGGCGGCAGGCGAGATTGTGGATGAAAATGGCGAAGTGGTTTCTGACCTTGGACTTTCTGCGCCACCCTACGATACCCAATTGCTTTCTCCCGAATTCTTGGCAGGGCGTTGGCTTTTGCCTGGTGAAGAAAAGAAGCTGGTCGTTGCAGACACGATTTATAACTTTTATCCTGATATTGAGCCGGGCGATACCCTTAGGCTCGAACTCAATGGAGGGCGTGCCGAAGAATGGGAGGTTGTGGGTATCTTCCGTTTTGTGGATATGCTCGGCGACCCAATAGGCTATGCCAACTTTGATTTTATTGCTCAAAAAACCCATTTGCCCGCGCAGGCAAGTTCATTTCGCATTGTCACGACTGAGCATGATATAGAATCGCAAGCTAAAATAGCCGAACGCGTAGACAAAGCATTAAATGAGCTTAATTTTGATGTGCTGAGCATTCAAACGGGAGCTGAATTACGGGAAAGTGCTTCTATAGGTGTGAATGTGATCATCATGTTTTTACTTGTGATGGCAATCCTAACCGCAATTGTAGGAAGCATCGGACTGATGGGCACGATGAGTATGAATGTTTTGGAACGCACGCGTGAAATCGGCGTGATGCGCACCATCGGCGCGGTAGATAACGTTGTCATGCTCTCGGTCATCATCGAGGGGCAGGTTATCGCGCTAATTACTTGGGTGCTGGCAATCGTCTTATCCTTCCCCATTAGCACCGTTCTACTCAAAATCATCGGTGAAACAATGATGGGCTCAGAAATGACGGCAGAATTCACTCCCTTCGGTATCTTTCTCTGGCTGGGTATCGTGATTATTCTCTCGATTATCGCCAGCATCATGCCCGCTAGAAACGCGGCGAAGTTGACGATTAATGAGGTCTTGGCTTATGAATAGATGATAATGAGCAGCGCGAGTAGAAAGGAAGATGTCTACGCCAGCGACAATGTTGACCGAAGGCACGCAAGCCAAAATCACGCGCTACGCGGCACTTCATCCCATTAAATATAAATACCTGACAGGTCTTAAAGACCTGTCAGGTATTTTCTCAAATTCTATTCTTTGCCCCATTTGGCGAAATAATCGCCAAAGAGGTCTTCATCGGTGGGGACGTATTCGGGGAAGGGTAATGAGAGCCAAGTGTAGTTCATAAAGTGTTTGTAGTTGACGTTTTCGCTGGTCATATTGCCTGCCCAACTGCCGCCACCGAGGGTGTCGGTGAAGGGGTTGGCGTTGAACCAAGAGCCGCTATTTGCCATGGCGTGGGGCATATTGCAATTGACCCTGCCGACATTGGCTTTGATGGCGAGTTCGATTTTGCGGTCATCACGCTCGGAGTGGATGGAGGCAGAGTGACCTTCGCCGGAGAAGCGGTGCATTTCTTTCATGCGTTCGACCATCTCGCTGAAATCATCCCATTTCCAGACGGTGAGTACGGGGGAGATTTTCTCGCCAGAGAAGCGATCTTCGGAACCGGCTTTTGTGCCCAATACCATCAGGAAGCGGGTATCTTCGGGGACATCTAGGCCTGCCAGTTCTGCGATATGGGTAGCGGTGCGGGCAACGATTTTTCGATTTAGCATTTCACCATCGGGCCACATGAGTGTGCGTAGTTTTTCGCGCTCTTCTGTATTGCACATATAGCCGCCTTCGGATTTTAGGGCATCGAGCATTTCATCGAAGATGCTGGCTTCGAGCGCGACTGCGTTTTCGGATGAACAGGATGCAGAGTTATTCGCCACTTTTGAGCGGACAATTTTATCGGCGACAGCTTTGAAATCGGCTGTTTCGTCAATGATGGAAATTACATTTCCTGAACTGACGGTGTGGGCTGGTTTTCCGGCAGCATAAACGACCTGCACCAATGCCGCACCACCTGTTGCGACTACAAAGTCGCATTTGGACATTAATTCGCGGGCTTTGAGACGGCTGGTATTTTTCATGCAGAGCATTAAATCTTCTGGTGCACCAATTTTACGCAGTGCTTTGCGACCATATTCGACCGTCAGCGCAGAGCTGCCCTGCGTGCTGGGATGGGGTGAAACGATCATGGAGTTGCGAGTTTTCAGGAGACTCAAGCCGATACAAGAAACCGTAGACTCAGGATTTGTGGAGGGCACCACGTTGGCGACTACGCCCATTGGCTTGGCGTAGATTCGCAGACCGCGTTCTTTATCTTCTTCAACCAGACCGCAGGTGGCGACATCTTTCATATCCCAGAGTGTGCCTTTGGTTTTACTTTGAATTTTGGCAACTTTATCTTCATATATGCCAATCCCTGATTCGTCTACAGCGAGACGAGCGAGTTCACGAGCGACTTCTGGTTTTTGCCACTCCCAACCTACAGCGGCGACCATCTCGTCTACTTTTTCTTGGGGCCAGAATTCGATTTCTTCAAAAGCTTTTCGTGAACGTTGATAGAGTTCTTCTACTTCTTGCATTTCTGCGGGGGTTAGTTCTTTTGATTTTGACATTTTTTTCCTTTATATTAGTTTTTTACCACTAAGGAGCACGAAGGAGTTGTATTGAATAACTCGTCCATTTCAAAGCTAGGCGATAGCGGAGGTTGAGTAGAATGACAGCACTACCGTCATTCGTATCGAAACTGGAGCGGGTTAGCAAAAGAGTATTCTTCCCATAAATCCGCTATGGTTTCGATACGCTACGCACGGAAATGCTGCGCCTTCGCCACTCAACCGCCGCTATCATAATGAATAAATGTACAAATTTTTCCTTTGTGTCTCTTTGTGTTCTTCGTGGTGAATGAATTTTTTTATGACCAAACCTAGGTTAAGTTTTCTCGCTGGGGTCATCAACTTCTTCGGCAATAGCAAAGCCACTGCCATGCAATTTCATTCGTTCTTCAAACGCCTTTTTCCACTCAGCGATATTGAAAGTCTGCGCGGTCTTGGCATTTTTATCTCTATCTGCCAAGGAGGGAACGGCGCGGTCTTCGGGTCCATCGTAGAAATCTTTGGATGTGAGTTCTTGACTCATCGCTGTCATTTCTTCGCGTTCGACTTCTTCGATATAGTGTGCGCCAGCCCCAAAGGAACGTGTGATTGCCAAAATCGCCCAAGTTGCTTCGGGCGTAAATCCGAGATCCATCATGGTGGCACCGATTGCGCCAAGCATATCCAAATCTACGGGTTCATCGCTGAGTTTTTGTGCCGCTTTGACGATTTCTTTCATAAAAGCAATATGCTTCCCAGATACACCAAGTTTCTCGGCGCGCGCCAACATGCGTTTGGCGGCAGGGTCTTTGAGCATCAAACCAGAAACGCCCAGCGCGGGATCGCCGAGATATTCTTTGGCGTATTCCATCGCTACTTTTTCCATGGGCACGCCATCTTGCTCAACTTCGTCCAGTGCATCAATCAGCATATTCCCAAAGGCTGAATACGCACCATATGCATGACCGAAAGCCAAAATGGATGCGCCGCACGCTTGCGTCAAAAAGGTCTTCGAGCGAGCAACGGTTCGGGATAAGATAGCGGGCAGGGATAATCCATCTTCCAGAGAGAGAATCATGATGTAATTCAACATCTTTTCTTCTTCGATCAATGGGATTCTGGATTGAAAATCAATGAAAAGCAAATCTACGAGTCCGTAGCCTTCTTCCATTAATTCGGTTGTGTCGTATCCACGCGCTACAATACGATGTTTGTTTTTATAAGCCACTTCCGATAGCCATTGAAAACCCGGGCGGCTTGTATCTTTGGGCACGGTGCCGTAGGGTCTGTTCATATAATCGTAAGGCAATTTGGGATCGCCTAAATTGCCAATCACCTTCTTCTTTAGATCACCCATTTTTTATATTCTCCTTCGTCTTTTTGTGCCTGTGCATATTCCTGACGTTCTTCTTGGCTAGGAACTTCTCTATCATCGGGTCCGATATATTTAATCATCGAAAGGTCTAACATCTGTACCATCGGCTCGTTTTTGGATGCCGCCCAGGCACGTCCCTTTTTCATATTATAAAGAGCATGTGCGGCACAACTATAGCCGCGGCTAACGCTCCCGATGCACCATCCCGCATTGGGTGAAAAACCGATGTCCATCAGCGCGGTATTCCCTGCTCCAACGACATTCACGCCCACATAACGCCGCCCATCCTTTGCGCGTCTCTCATGGAAGTGTTTTTCGACTGAACGCTGAAGTTTAAGATAAACACCGTCAATCTCTAGCTCCTCCTGTTTGAGATGCGTAGGTTCTGCGCGAGGGTCGCCATCGGTGTGCTGTGGTTGCCCCATCCCCATCACTTTCTCGCCAGCGTCCATATAATCGTCTACTAGCTTTTTGCCCATTTCTTCGGGGGTTTTGTCCTCTTCTAGCCCTTGCTCCAGATATTTATTCATCATATATCCGTGCGCCGCGCCGGGTCCATGCACGCCACCAAAAGTCATGATAGATGCTGCCACAGCAACGGGTAAATTCGGTCTGCCCGCAATCACAGAAATAGCCGAAGCCGCAGACGGAGACATGGAATGTTCCATAAATTCACCCATCTCATACTTCAACATTTTCTCTTCTGGTGGAGAAGGAATTCTCCCCTGAAATAAAATGAACATTGCATCAAAGAAGGAATATCCCTCCTCGGCGAGTTCACTTAAATCGTAGCCTCGCAAAACGGTCTTTTCTTCTGTTTTATATGCGATAGCTGTTTTTCGTTCAAATAGTGGTTTTCTTTGCATAATCAAAATCTCCTTTTTTTAGAACTGAATTCAGCAAGATAAATCTTGCGTTACAACCGTGGCGCGACATTTGTGTCGCTTTTTAATGGGATGAAGAGCCGCGTCGCTCTCAGCCTCAACTTGCTACTATTTGTCAATATTTTCTTGGCGTGGGCAGAATACCGTTTACGCCGCGAATCTGCTAGGGTGTGGTACTCAAGCCCAAATCAAGAGCGATGCGAATCTACAACTCAACTTCCATCTCAACCAGCACCTCCCGAATAGCCGCCAACAAAGCCATCATATCCGCCGGAAGAATACGCCCGATACTGCCAATCCGAAAACAATCCGCTTCGCTAACTTTGCCCGGGTAGATGACATAATCCCGCTCATTTAACGCCCGATAGAATTCTTCAAAATCAAAGTTCGGATGTTTGGGGTAGGGGAAGGAAGTGATAATGAAGCCCTGATCTTCGGCGGCGAGATATTCTTTGAAGCCCATCTCGCGCATACCAGCGACGAGCGTATCGTAATTGGCTTTATAACGAGCGGCTCTGCCTTCAACACCGCCTTCCATCTCCAACTCGACGAGAGCTTGATGATAGGCGAGCAGGGAATGGGTTGGCGGCGTAAAGCGGAATTGACCGTCTATATCGAAGCGTTGTAATTGAGCGAGCAAATCTAGGCTAAAGGTGCGGGCGTAAGCTTCGGTTTTCAGGAGTGTTTCGCGTTTTGCCAAAATAATGCCAAAGCCTGGAATGCCTTCGATACATTTATTGGCTGAAGAGACCATATAGTCGATTTCACATTCGGCCAGATTGAAGGGAACACCGCCAAAACTGCTCATGGCATCCACAAAATAATCTTTGCCAAAACGCTTGACGATGGCTCCAATTTCTTTGATGGGATTCATGATTCCTGTTGTGGTTTCGCAGTGGATCACTGCCACGCTGGTGATGGCATCATCAGCTTCGAGCGCGGCTTCAATCTCTGCTAAATCGGGTTTGCTATTTTCGGGATAAATCAGCGGCACAACAGCTATATGATGCGCTTCTGCGATTTGGGCAACGCGCCGCCCATAAGCCCCGTTGATGATTACTAAGAACTTCCCATCAGCCGGGATCGTGGACGAGATGACAGATTCCATGCTGAAAGTGCCACTGCCTTGCATGATGATCGCTTCGTATCCGCTATCCGCGACTCCGCCGGCATCCAATAATCGCTTACGGATATCGGTCACGAGACTGTTGAATTCATAATCACGCGAACCCAAGTCGCGTAGCAGGGATTGCTTGACTGTTCTGCTGGTGGTCAATGGTCCCGGGGTGAAGAGAATTTTGTCTTTCCAGTTTGGTAATGCTGAATTAATTGCCATATTTCTCCTTATACTTGTACAAAAAAAGAAAATTTAAACACTATGGTCACGAAGCAAGCACAAAGGGATTTTTTTTGTTTTTCTTAGAGAACCTTTGTGTGCTTTGTGTTTAAAATGTTTTAAGTCTTATGATTCAACGTATCTTGCACTTCTGTCAAACTTTCTTCAAGAATATCTAAGGCTTTATTCATCTCAGCGCGTGTGATTGTCAGCGGCGGCGTGAGCGTTAGGATATTACCCATGGTTGTCTTGAAGCTTAAACCTTTGCTCAACGCGCTGTACATAACCGCTTCGGCTTCATCTGTGGCGCGTTCGCGGGTAGTTCGATCTTGAACAAGCTCCATACCCATCAATAAACCTAATCCTCGTACATCACCGATGAGGGAATGATTCTCCATCATCGCTTTCATCCGTTCCTTTGCATAGAGACCCAATTCTTTGGCATGTTCTGCGAGCTTATTTTCTTCAATATAGGCAATCGTTGCCAATGCGGCTGCACAGGCGGCGGGGCTTTTCTCGTGAGTGTAATGCCCCAGAGCAATATCGGGGGCTATGTCCAGACTTTCACGGGCAATGACTGCTGCTAAAGGAAATACTCCGCCGCCCAGCCCCTTGCCGATGACTAGAATATCAGGAACCACCCCAAAATTCTCGCAGGTGAACATTTCGCCAGTCCGACCTAGCGCATGGGGAATTTCATCGAAAATCAACAGCGCACCATGACGGTCACAAGCCTCCCGAACTTTTTTCCAATATGCAGGCTGCGGAACATAAGGGGTACTACGAACTGGCTCCGCAATCACAGCGGCAACATCACCTTCTTTCTCAAGCACATATTCGATATAGTCAGCGCAGATCTGATCGCAACCCTCACATTTATCCCTGCCCCACATGCAGCGGTACTCATCTGGTGGCGGGACGTGTTCTGTACCGGGGAGCAAAGGTCCAATCCCCTGCCGAAAGAGAGATTCTCCCCCAACAGAAATCGCATCTAATGAAGCCCCATGGAAAGAATCCCACATTGAGATCGTTTTATGCCGTCCGGTCGCTAATCGTGCCAACTTGAGCGCGATTCCTATCGCCTCAGTGCCGCCGGGGCAGAAAAGCACTTTGTTCAAGTCATCGGGAGCTAGTTCTGCCAACTTCTTCGCCAAATCTACAGCCACGCGATTGGTATAACGCCGAGGACTAAAAGATAACTCGTCGAGTTGTGCTTTAATGGCATCAATGACCGCCGGATTTGAAAAGCCAACCTGATGTACATTATTCCCATGAAAGTCCATATATCGGCGACCTTGCAAGTCTTCGATATAAATTCCTTCACAGGCTTGCAGAGCGTTGAGACAAGGTGTAGAGAGCGACTGATGCAAAAAGTAGCGTGCATCTTCATCGAGTAGGGCGCGGGTTTCAGCGTTAATATTGGCGGCTTGCCACTCATCTCGACGAGGCGAGAGATTAACATCACCTTCAGATTGTGGTCGAGATTCTTTCTGTGTATCTTGTTTCATGCTTAATTTACCTCGTTATCTGCAATGACTAATGCTTCATCTATCGCGTCCACTAGAAAATCTATCTCTTCTTGAGTGACGATTAATGGGGGCACAACCCAGATTCCAAATTTATCTGCGGGGATATATATATTCTTTTCCCGCAATAGATATTCGGCTATTTTGCTCACAACTGTATAACTATATTTCTCAGTAGCTCGGCGCAAAGGTTCTTTTGTGCCCTTGTCCTTTATGAGTTCAATCGTCCAGAAAAGTCCAATTCCGCGAACGTCTCCGACAGAAGAATGTTTTTCAGCGAGAGCGGCCAACTTATGACCTAAATACTCTCCCATCTCTCTAGCATGATCTACAATCCCATCTTCTTGCAAGATTTTTATGCCAGCCAAAGCGGCGGCACATGCCAGCGCATGCCCTGAATAACTCTGCCCATGGCCGAATAAATTCTCATCAAAGGATTTCGCAACCTTATGACTAAATATCGCAGCCGTAAGGGGAACATACACGCCCAAGGCTTTGCCCACCACCATGATGTCGGGGACGATGTCGTAGTGTTCGGTTGCAAAGAATTTCCCCGTTCGCCCGAAGCCGGTCATCGTTTCGTCAATAATTAACAAAATATCCCACTTATCACAAATCTCTCGCAATCTGGGGAGATAGCCTGGTGGCGGTGGGATGATGCCGTTGGATCCCACGATAGGTTCGATAATTACAGCGGCAACTTTTGCCGAGCCGCCTTCCAACTCGATCATCTGGTCAATATAGTCCGCACAGGCAAGGTCGCAATCAGGAAATGTGTGATTGAATGGGCAGCGATAACAATATGCGTCTGGTGCGTGAACAACTCCGGGTACAACAAATGGTTCTTGTAACCAACGCCGCGGATCACCGCTGACACTCATCGCACCTGCAGTAGCTCCGTGATATGACCTGTAGCGGGAAATGATTTTGTATGGATAGGGGTATAGGTGGGGCTCAGATGTAGTCGATAATCCTTTTTTAACCATCTGATTATATTTATAAAAACGGGCTGCTTTAATCGCGGCTTCGACCGCCGCCGCGCCACTTTGCGCAAACCAAACGCGTTTATTTGGGTCGCCGGGCGTAATTTCTGCTAGGGTTTTGGCTAATTTGGCTGTTGGCTCGGTTGCAAAATCATCTGTAACGTAAACCACCTTTTCCATTTGCTCGCGCATGGCTTGCAAAACCTTCGGGTGGTTAAATCCCAAGTTGATACATTCATGCGCGCTGCGAAGGTCGAAAATTTTTCTCCCCTCAGCGGTGTGAATCCAGCATCCCTCAGTTTTTTCTACCGCAATTGGCTCATAACTCCCCTGAGCACTCCAACACTGCATCAGGTGTTTCTGTTGTGATTTACTGAAATCTTCAGGATTGTTTTCTGCTGTATTCATGTTTTTTCTCTATATATAGGATGAAAAGCCGAGAGCGCACTTGTTTTCAACTTGGGTGAGATTAATCACCATTTTCTTGGCGTGAGCGTTCTCCTGCTCACGCCAAGAATCTGCTGGGGTGCGACACCCAAGTCAAAATCAAGCGCGGAGCGGAATCTCCTTATCCACGCAGACGTGCGCTTGTGGGGTCATATAAAGCATCTTCAGCAACATCTGCTTGGAAATACTCACCAAATATCTCTATTTCTACCGAAGTTCCTTGAACTGCCAAATCGAGCGGCAGATAAGATATTGCTATATTTTTGCCAACCGTGTATCCAAAGCCACCGCTAGTCACACGCCCTACGAGTTTATCTTTGCAATAAACCGCTTCTCCGCCGTAAATGACACAACTCTTGTCATCCAGCGTCAGGGTGCATAATCGCCGTTGGATACCTTCTTCTTTGACTTTTAGTAGAGCCTGACGACCGATAAAATCACCACCCGATTTCATCCGCACAACAAAACCCATCCCAGCTTCGTAAGAATTTTCACTTGGGGTGATATCAGCACTCCAGTAGCGGTAGCCCTTTTCCAAACGCAATGAATCCAATGCTTTGTAGCCGACAGGCTGAATGCCGAATTCCTGACCAGCTTCCATCAGCGTATCCCAAGCACTCACGGCTTGCTCTGGGGCTATATACATTTCCCAGCCCAACTCACCAGCGTAACTGACTCGTTGCGCCCACACATCTACATCACCTATCTTAATTGCCTGAGCAGTCATATAGGGGAAGGCTTCATTTGAAACATTATTTTCAGTGACAGTTTGCAACACATCACGAGCGCGTGGTCCCCACATGCTCAGAACAACCCAATCGTTACTGACATCTTTTATCTCAACCGATCCATCTTCGGGCATATGTAATCTGATCCATCCAAAATCACTGGTTGCAAAAGAAGTACCAGTAACTACTCGAAAATGCTCTTTGCCCAGCCGAGCGATGGTCAAATCGCTCTCAATACCACCGCGCTCATTGAGGAATTGAGTATAAGTTAGGCTGCCCACTGGCTTATCGATGTTATTGCAAGCCAATCGCTGGAGTAAATCCAATGCGCCAGAACCGCGTACTTCAATTTTTCCAAAGGAGGTCATATCCAGCAAACCGACTCGCTCGCGCACAGCCTTATGTTCCTCTCCTATTAGATCGAAATGGGGAGGGTGTCCCCAACCCCATTTTCGCTGTTCAGCACCTGCGCTTCGCCAAGATTTATCTAATTCGAAATAATTAGCTCGCTCCCAACCATTTTTCACACCAAAGACCGCACCTAATTCCTGTAAGCGGGGATAGAGCGCACCAAGACGCTTGGGTCGCCCCCACTCACCTTCATCATTTGGATAATGCAAATAGTAATAATGTTTGTAAACTTCACGAGCGCGTTCAGCAGTGTAGCGAAGGTCTGAATAATAAGAGCCAAAACGCCGAACATTCATCTCGTGAACATCAATTGAGGGATAGCCATCAATAATCCACTCAGCCATGATTTTGCCCACGCCCCCCGCGCCAGCAATCCCGTTAAGGGACATGCCGGCTGCCACATAAAAGCCTCGTATGTCGGGCAGTGGTCCCAAACAGTATTGCCCATCTGGGGTGACAGCATCTGGTCCGTTGATTAATCCGATAACTTCTGATTTCTCAAGAATAGGAACTCGGCGCATCGCACCTTCCATCAATGAGTCAAATAAATCCCATTCTGGGGCTAAGAGACTCTGAGTAAACTCCCAGGGAACGCCATCAACTTCCCAAGCTTTGGGATTAAGCTCAAAACCACCAACAAGAAATCCGCGTACTTCTTCACGAATATAGACTAAATTATCTGGATCACGCACAACGGGGGTTTCTAAAGGTAACTCATACCCCGGAATGGGTTTAGTTGTCAGGAATTGGTGCATAATCGCAGTCATGGGAATAGTTGCCCCAACCATCTCACCGATACGTGGAGCCCATTCTCCAGCAGCGTTCACGATAATCTGCGTCTTGATAGACCCATACGTGGTGTTCACTTGGCTAACTTCACCTTTTGGAGATAAATCAATTCCCGTTACACGTACTCCCGTGTGAATCTGCACCCCCATCTTTTTTGCCCGCCGAGCAAACTCGTAAGTAATCCCATTTGGGTCGAGATAGCCATCATCTGGAATATAGACAGCCCCGTAGAGGCTTTTATCGGTCATTGGCGGGAAGATACGGAGTGCCTCAGCCGGGGAAATGATGCCCGCATCCAAACCAAGTGCTTTAGTTTGACTAACATTACGTTGTAATGCCTTGAGTTGGTCTGGGCTGGAAGCCAAGCGCAAACTTCCCACTTGGTGCCATCCTAATGTTTTTCCAACCTCTGCTTTAAACTGATTATATAGTTGAATACTGTAATTCATCAGCAGCATTTGCGCTGGCGATGTCCGAAACTGGCTCACCAAGCCAACAGAGTGAAAGGTAGTGCCGCTGGTTAATTCCCCTTTGTCCAAGAGCACTACATCTGTCCAGCCCATTTCAGCCAGATGATAGGCAATACTGCACCCTGTGATGCCGCCACCGATGACAACAACTTGCGCTTGATTCTTCACAATAAATTCTCCTTTGGAGCAATTTCCGTGATGAAACGAAAACGATCTCCCCTATATAAGTCTTGTCCATATTCTATAGGGTGACTATCTAAGTCAAAAGCTTGGCGACGCTCTAACATTAGAGGCGCGCCCAAAAGAACTTTTAACAACTCTGCTTCAAATTCTGTAGCCGATACAGCTTCTAAGCTTTGTTGCGCTTGATATATTCGGATGCCATATTCATTTTCCGCTATTTCGTAAAATGAACGTATCTCTAAATCGTATCTTTCAAGATTAGGAAAACGATAAATAGGCACAATGAATTCCTCTAGCATTACGGGGTCTTTTTTGATAAAACGTAAACGTTGAATATGATAAACAGGTGTTGAAATGGCGATTTTTAACTGGCTCGCAGCTGACTTCTTAGCCTCCCGTTCTTCAAATGCAATGATTTTTGCGCCCGTTTGGTAACCGCGAAGGTGCATGCCTTCTGTGAAGGGAACTAGTTTTCCCGCCTGTCGTTCGATCTTGGGTTGAGCAATATAGGTTCCATCCCCTGGGCGTCGAATCAGCAGACCTTTATTATCAAGTACGCGCAAAGCTGCCCGCAATGTCATTCTACTGACCTTTAGTGTTTTGCTTAACTCTCGTTCGGAAGGCAAACGTTCGTTGGGTGATAAATCACCTGTTGTAATCCTCTCGAGCAAATTCTCTGCGATTTGGATATAAGCGGGAATAGTCATTTTGGGCTCTTAGAGTTGCTTTGTCGCTAACAAAAAACGGTCTAGACCGAATTGGTCTAGACCAAGATAACATAGAGATATAGGCTTGTCAAGCGATTGTGTTAGCGTGAGTTTTAGCCCCCTATTTCACATGAAATAGGGGGATGAGGACCCCCAATCCATTCATTTGGCGGAGGCGTTACACAGTCTATGTGGGTAGAAGGGGTGATGTTTTAACGGTAAAGAATTTGGGGAGAAATGATGCTGGAAAATGGCAGGCAAGCCCAAATCACGGGTGATTCACAATTCCGATTAATCTAAAATTAGTGCTTACTGTTAAGGGCAGGGTATACTAAACTTCTAATAATGAGTTTCTTTTCATGTTTTCTGTGTGGTAATTAGAATTGGAGAAAATATTATGAACTTTGACAAATATATTGACCGAAACGAATACCCAACCATGAAGTGGAGCAAGGATTTCTTGACAGAACATTTTGGTAATGCAGATGCGATCCCTATGTCGGTGGCGGATATGGATTTCAAGGCACCTGCGACTGTGATAGAAAGCCTGAAAAAGCGCGTTGAGCATGGCATTTACGGTTACGAAGGGAAACCAGAGAGTTATTTCACCGCCTTAGAAGAATGGTATCAAAATCGGCACGGATGGAGAATTGCTCGAGAGCATATTGAACCGTGCCCGTCTATTTTGAATGCTGTTTCGATTTTGATCAATCAACATTCAGAGGAAGGTGATGGTGTTATTTTACAATCTCCAGTTTTCTTTGAATTCCGTATGGTGGTCAAAAGTAACGATAGGGTAGTGGCGAAGAATCCTCTTAAGTTAGTTGATGGAAAATATCAAATTGATTTTGATGATTTAGAAGCCAAAGCTACCGACCCCAAGAATAAAGTGCTGATTTTATGTAACCCGCATAATCCTGTTGGCAGAGTTTGGACAAAAGCTGAACTGGAAGAAATCGCAGAAATTTGCAAATGCCATAATGTTTTTGTGATAGCCGATGAAATCCATGGTGATTTTGCTCTGCCTCCTTATCGCTATACGCCCTATCTGACTATTTCTGAAAACGCAGCCCAGAATTCTGCTGCTTGTCTTTCACCAGCAAAGACATTCAATATCGCTGGGGCGGTGGATGCAATCACGATTATCCCTAATGAAACACATCGCCATAATTTCCACAATTTTGCACATCGTTACCAGATTAACAAAGTTAATGTATTTGCTTCGGCTGCAATCGAGTCGGCCTATATAGAAGGAGGCGATTGGTTGGACGCCTTGTTGGTTTACCTACAAGGAAATATTGATTTGATTCAAAACTTTTTAGAAAGCAACGATATTGATATCTCGTTGATCAAGCCTGAAGGATCATTTTTAGTCTGGCTGGATTTCAGAGAGCTAGGTTTGGATGTCAAAGAACTGCAGAAATTCCTTGCCCAAGAAGCCCAAATTGCCCTTTCCCCGGGATACTGGTTTGGACGAGAAGGAGCAGGCTTTGCGCGCATGACAATTGCTTGCCCACGAGAAATACTTCAGCGTGCGCTTGATAATTTGGCAGAGGCTGTCAAAAAGCTTTCTTAAACTCCTTCATGAAGCAAAAAACACTTCCTGTTTTGCAGGAAGTGTTTTTTTGTATTTATATATGATGCTTTAGGCTACTACTGATACACGTGGTCTAAATTTATACCCGTATATTTGATTTATACCGCGCTAGGCAGGTAACTGTGATGGTGTAAGGAAAAAAACCGCGCCCCAATCTTTCATATTGGCGATGTAATCACAAGGGAACCCTTTCTTAGCTTTGCCTCGACAAGTGTATGTTCGCAATTCAGGCGTCTTGCCATAAAATGGCCAACATTAATTCGACTTATCTGTCCCAGATCAAAGATCGCACTCCGAGTGGGCAAAGGATTCTCTTCATAATGACACCTCTATCCTAGCCTTCAGTATTACGCCATTTCCACGCAATCCCGATGATGAGCAGCAGGCATAGAACTTCTATAGTCGCGATGAAAATATAGTGCGGATATGGTGAGCCGCCGCCTACAACAAATAAAATAGTCATTATGCCTACGATGATATTAGCCCAGCGATTTGCTTTATATTTCAATATTCCTGATAGGAAAATCATAATAATCGAAATTTCCATCATAATTGCACCGCCCAACATAAGTTGAGTGATGGGTGTCTCTCCTGCAAATTTCGCCAATTCATCTAAGGTGCCGGGGATATATAGTGAAAGAATATCTGCCTTCAGCATATTGATCATCACAACAATCCATAATGTGGAAAGTAAAGTTTTTGTGTCTTTCATGGTCTTCATTTTGTTTCGCCTTTTTTGAATAATATAGTAAGTTTTATTGAACAGTCTCTAGAGCATAGATGGGGACAACTGTGATTACTCCGAAACCTTGTTATAGATGACAGGCATTTGTCCCTTCCACTTTTGCCAAATACTATCCTCGGTGATCAAGTCTGCCATAAAGTGACCAACATTAATTCGACTGGTCTGTCCTGGGTCAAAGACAGCGCTGCGAATAGGTGAGGGGTGTACGTCATATGCAGTGACTTCGGTCTCATCAATCAAACCATCAGGGCGAACAGCAACCCACTCAACCAAATGATCTTTTGAACCAATTTGGGTTCTCAGGTAGTCCGCAGCCTGCTCATTGTCTACATGAGGGGGCAATAGAAGGCGTATCAGTCCAATAACACATTTTTGAGCAAAGGAAACTGGTTCATTGAGATCACGGTTGCTGTTCGCCGTGGTATTCATAAGCACAAATTTAATCGACTCGTGAGGAGTATTTGCCTTGATAGCGCCACATAATCGGCGAGCCACATCGGTTACAAGTTTTCGTGGGTGACCAAACATTCCCTTAAAGTCTATGTTATGCCCTAGACATGACGCCACCGCATTACATCCCTGAACGTGCTGGGCTAATTCAGCATCACTTAGATCCAGGATACTGGCATGAATCACAGACAAGTTCTCATGATTCCTGATGGCTGCGGGCAACTTTTTAGGTGATCGCACGATCACCTTCACACTTTGTCCGCGATTAAGAAGTTCTTCTGTAAGCAAGCGGCCAGTTGCTCCACTTGCTCCAACGATAAGTATATTCATTTTTTTCCTCTATTTGATTTAATTAGTTTAGGCAGATTCAAGCGTACGTTTATTCCGCGCTTCGACATTTACACCCATAATCAAAAGCCACAAAGTAAGTCCAAATTCTGCAATAAATCCAAGCGGATAGCTCACGTAGGTTATTGCGTTGAAGCCCGGGAAAAGGAAGAACTGAAGAGAAGTCATCAGCCAGGTAACGCAATGAACCATCAGTACGATGCCCAAAACTTTGGGAAGGAAGCCCGACTTGAAAACCAAATAACCAAGCGGAAAGAGCCAGGCTCCATAAAATATCTGGGCGATCATGAACCCATTTTTGTATAAATTTAGAAATAACATTGCCAGGGCTTGCAGTTGATCAGTCTGGAACACTTTCAAGTAATCAGTGCCATTCAAAAGCAGTTGGCTGGCAAAGAGAAAAAGATCACTGAAAGATTGGATAGCAACACCACCCAGATTTAATAACAAGAAGAGCAAAGCAAGGTCTTTATTAACCGGTTTTAACAACCCATATAAAGCCCAAGCCGTCAAAAAAAACAGCACAGCCGCGAGCAGATCGCTCATAATACCGATACGAAATTGCCACTCAGAAGCCATAATATTTTGGGCTGTTGCTGCGGCATCTCCGAATATAATAATTTTAGAACGACCAAATACATCTGCGAAGATGTGAATTACGAAGTAAATAAGATACAGGAATCCAGCCGTTCTTGCAGTTTTTTTAATTTCTTTGGTTTTCAAGGTGTTTTCTCCTTTTTCTTGTGGGTTGACCGAAATGATGGTCAATCCCAGATTGCGAATCTTTTGAAACACACCATGCAACGCTGCCTGATCTACAATGACACCACTCAAAATGGTGTTGCTATCATCAGTCTGAGTGATGGTTAAACCATCAAACCAATCTTGCCAGCGGTTATCTAAATGCCCCTTGATCTTGATGTGGTAGTGAGTGCCTTCGTTCGTCATGCCTATAATATAGACGAATAGGCGCGACAAAACCCCACATGAAATTGTGGTTAAAGGGATAAAAAGATGTAGTTTAGGAGGGGGAATTGCAGGAATTCTAAATCAGATTGATTTCTTTTGCTTTGGCGATAGCCAGCGTGCGTTTATTAACCTCTAGTTTTCTGTAAATATTTTTAGTGTGGTATAGCGCAGTGTTAAGACTAATAACTAACTGCTCGGCAATCTCTTTATTTTTCAAGCCAGCAGCGATGAGAGTCAAAACTTCTAGTTCGCGCTTGCTGAGGGGATCAACTAATTCTTGTGATGGGGGTGGCTCAGAAATCTCAAATGCAGCCAGCAACTTTCTTGCATAGTCAGGCATAATCCCCTGAGCAGCTACTTCGGATAATAATTGCACCATCGGTAATCCTTCATCAACAAAAACACGGATGAAACCGTTCGGTTCTGCCAATTCCATTGCTTTTTCTAGGAGTTGGATTGCCTCATCTGTTTTGCCACACTCATGATGGGCGACCGCCTGTAGAATTATAACCTTGAGATATTTATCCGCTTCGCTCTTGATTTCAACTTGCTTGCCCAGTGGACGCAACACTGCCAGAGCAGCAGACGCCTCTCCTCGTGCCAAATATACCTGTGCTTGGCTGACAGGAAGTTCGTGCTTCTCAGCCAGATCAGCAGCTTCCGGTAGATTACCCTGCTTAAGCAAGGTAATCACTTGAGTGGTAATAACCTCAGACATCTGGTACACAAAATTATGCTGCCGCACAGACTGATAGGCTTTGGCTAAAATCGCAGTCGCACTGGCGACATCTCCTTGACTAAGTTTCAGGCGAGCAAGAAATACCTCAATGGCAACGGCTCTGTCGATATTTTCTAATTGCTGCGCCAGTTGGAGACCCTTGTGTGCATATTTTTGTGCGGCATCTGTATCGTTCCATTCGTAGAATATACGGGCTAAGCCAAGATGCGCTTCGCAGGCAGAGGGTTGCAGCTGATCACCTACCAGCTGTAGCACGCGACGGTAGGTCTGGGATGCCAAGTGGAGCTGATTTTCTGTTTCCTGTACTTGCCCCAAGCCAATTGAAGCTGATATGTTGACGATGGTATTCCCTGATGCTTGGCTGATAGAAATGGCTTCGGTATAGGCACGGCTGGCTGCAGCACGATCTCCCTGAAGCTGATAGGCAAGCCCCAGTTTCCAGATAGTAGCAGTGCGGACAGGCAGGTTGTCGGGGTGTAGATACTCCAGAGCGCGCTGTGACTGTGTAATAATGGTTTCTATCTGACGTTGGGCAGCAGCCAACAAGGCTCGTATGGCTGCAATATGACCTATCGTATTTCGGGCTATATCGTCTTGCTCGGCACTTTGTAGGGCTATTTCAGCAGCTTGCAATTTCTCTTCGACGCCGGACATTTGGCCTGTCATGGACAGTGCCGAGGCATACATCACCCATAACGATGGCTTGGCATCCAGTACCCTTGTTGGTAGTGACTCCAGCCAGCTCAATACAGGGGTGACTGCGCCACGAAAGTGCAGAGGCATTCCGCCTCCTTCCATTAAGCGTGTGGCGTGCTTAATATCATTGGAGGCAACAGCATGGTGAAAAGCTTCAATCTCCAGACCATTCTCTTCATACCATGCGCTGGCACGTAAGTGCAATTCGTCCACACTCGTCCCGTCACCCCCCGTAGGCGGGGAGGCACTCTGGTGCAGGCGTTGACGCAGCAAATCAGCAAAAAGATGATGATAACGATACCAACGCCGCTCGTTGTCTAGAGGAATAATGAAGAGATTTGTCCGTTCAAGATACGCCAGGGTTTCTTGTCCTGAAATCTCGGAATCAAGCAAAAGTGCATCGCAAAGCGGAGCGCATAAGCGGTCGAGAATAGATGTGCGTAATAGAAAGTCCTGTATATATTCAGGCTGTTGTTGCAGAACTTCTTCAATCAGATAGTCCAGCACAAAACGGTGACTGCCTGTAAAAGATTGAATGAAGTTGGTGGCATCTTGCCCCTGCATGGATATTGCTGCCAACTGCAAACCGGCAATCCAACCCTCGGTGCGGGTTTCCAAGGCGATAATATCTTCTTCTGAGAGATTTAATCCCATTTCCTCGAGAAATGCGGCAGCTTCGGGAGGGGTAAAACGTAAGTCGGTAGTGCGTAATTCGGTCAATTCGCCTCGGACACGGTACCGAGCTAAAGGTAGAGGGGGATCTTCGCGGGTGATGATGACGAGGTGCATCTGCTTGGGTAGGTGCTCAAGTAGAAAGGCGAGCGCATCGTCCACTGCTTTGGCATCAACAACATGATAATCATCAAGGACAAGGGTGAAATTGTCCGAGACAGTGGCTATTTCATTGAGCAGGGTCGTCAGAATTGATTCTGTTGATGATGGTTGAGGGGATTGAAGCATACCCAGTGCCCCTTCTCCAATACTCGGTGCAAGCGTCTGCAAAGCAGCGACGAGGTAAGTTAGAAAACGCGTGGGGTCGCTATCCCCCTTGTCTAGCGAAAACCAGGCGGCTGGTCGCTCACAGGCAGCAATCCATTCGCTGACCAGCGTGGTTTTACCAAAGCCTGCCGAGGCGGAGATAAGAGTCAACTTGCGTGCCAACCCAACATTTACTTTTTCAATCAGACGCGGGCGGGTAACAATACCTGAGCGAGGCAGAGGGATGTAAAGTTTGGTGGCGAGGAGAGGGGTGGGCATGCGGATATTATAGTGCAATTGCTTATTATCGTTCCAATACCGATACCCGTCTCACTCGCTCAACACAGCTTTACGAATATCTGTTTGGGAACACACTTCTGTTTGTCTTTCAAAGGAGATATATATACAGAATTTAATCCTCAAACTGGGTCATCCTATTTTAGGAGTTAGCATGCCCCTTCAAAAAATATTCGATGGAATCAAAGGGCTCTACTCGGTAAAAATAGTTGACAGAAAATTTGTAATAGTATAGTATTAGACCGCTCAGTCGAACCATTCGGTCTAATGCTGTAATAAAACAAGGAAAAAGTTATGCCGCGACCACGATTTAAGAAATTATCTCCTGAAAAGCGCGAACAGATACTGGAAACGGCTGCTAAAGAATTTGCCGCTCACGGTTACAAAGAGGCTTCCCTCAACAATATTCTGGCAAAAGCGGGAATCAGTAAAGGTGCAGCTTACTATTATTTTGATAATAAAACAGACTTGTACGTGACAACCGTCACCCGTTACGCCACCGAGCTAATAGAGAGCTTGAATGTTGATTTTGAAGGGTTAACAGCCCTTACCTTCTGGCCAGCTCTGCAAACTCTATACGAACAACAATTCACCCAGTTCGCAGAACGCCCGTGGGTCTTTGGCGTTGTCAAATCCGATAGACCGATAGACAGGGATGCTCTCTCTAATACGCAACTAGGCGACTATTCGCAAGACGCGGAAGGTATGCTTGAAAGTATTTTGCATCAAGGCATGGCATTGGGCGTTGTACGTACCGATTTACCAGATGAACTACTATTCAGTTTGGTAGTGGCACTGGATGATGCCCATGATAAATGGTTGCTCAACCAGATGCCAACCATGACAGAAAAAGCACTGCAAGCGGCCGCAGGGCAAATGATCAACCTGTTACAAAGCCTATTATCCCCTTAATTCATCATACAAACAGAAGATCGCTGAAGGGGAACCTTCTGTCAGTTTTTTTTGTTTCTACATCGAAGTGAAAATCTAATGATTACCGTCGAAAATTTGCAGTACACCTACACGCGGGCAACCATTCCCGCCGTCAAAAATCTAAACTTCACCATAGAACAGGGCGAGATATTTGGCTTCCTTGGTCCTAGCGGCGCAGGTAAATCCACCACGCAAAAGCTCCTCATCCGCATGTTGACAGGGTACGAAGGTAAAGCCTCTGTTTTTGGCAAGGATTTAGACCGCTGGGGAAGCGATTATTATGAGCGAATCGGCGTTTCGTTTGAATTGCCCAATCATTTTTTGAAATTAACGGCCATTGAAAACCTCGCCTACTTTGGCAGCTTGTACAAGCGTGCTTCTCATTCGCCTCAAGAACTATTAAAAATGGTTGGTTTGAGCAATGATGGTGATTTACTGGTTTCGCAATACTCCAAAGGCATGAAAAATCGTCTCACCGTTGCCCGCGCGTTGACCCACAGCCCGGAACTGCTCTTTCTCGATGAGCCAACAGCCGGTCTTGATCCCATGAATGCACGACGCATTAAAGAGTTAATCAAAGCGCAGCAAAACGCTGGCAAAACCATCTTCCTCACCACCCACGATATGACTGTAGCCGATGCGCTCTGTGACCGCGTCGCCTTCATCGTTGATGGTGAAATCAAACTTATCGACGCGCCCAAGCGACTGAAACTGCAACACGGCTCTCCCACTGTTCGGGTGGAATATCTACACAATGGCGATTCTCGCCCCGTAGAACAGGAGTTTGCGCTGCCCGATTTAGGGCAGAATGGTTTCGTTAATCTGATACGGCTGCATCCAGTACAAACTATCCATACGCAAGAAGCCACACTGGAAGATGTTTTTATCCAAATCACGGGTAGGAGCTTGTCATGACTCGACTTATATCAACCATGCGATGGGATATGCGCCTGCAATGGCGCAATGGTTTTTACTACGCCGCCATCGCCATCGTGGTAATGTACTTGCTCATTTTTAGCCAAATCCCTAAAGATAATCTAACTTGGCTGTTGCCGCTCATGCTCATAGGCAATATGATTATTGGTACATTTTATTTCATAGGCGGGTTGGTTTTATTGGAAAGAGGCGAAGGTTCTCTGGAAGCCCGCGTCATTACTCCGTTGCGACCAATCGAATATATTATTTCTAAAGTAGCGACGCTTTCTGGGCTGGCCCTTCTGGAAAGCGGTCTGATTATTATCATTTCATACGGGTTGGATGTGAACTGGCTCGCTTTGTTGGCTGGTGTGGTGGAAATAGCCGTTTTCTTTTGTCTAGTCGGCTTCATCATTGTGGTACGGTACGATTCCATTAACGAATATCTGCTGCCGTCTATTCTTTACACCATGCTCATTTGCCTACCTCTGGTGTCGTATCTGGCTGGATGGGAGCATTGGCTGCTCTATCTACATCCCACGCAAGCAACGTTAATGCTACTCAAAGGCGCGTGGCAACCCCTGCTCTGGTGGAAAACAGCTTACGCTCTCATCTATCCTGGCCTCTGGATAGCGTGGCTTATCCGCCTTAGCCTACGCGCTTTTCATCGCTTTGTTATCACGAAGTAAGGCATCAGTTGATTGGTTATTTTGGAGTAAACGAATATGAGTATTCTAACGATTTTGCAAACACTTGCCCCGATTGATGCCAAGAATATTCGCCGCGACAATCTGCTACGCTGGATTATCGTAGCACCAGTAGCGATGGCATTGGCAATTCGCTGGCTTATCTCCTTGTTATTAGGCCGTTTAGAAGAAATCCTGCGTATAGATTTGATGGAGCATTACGATCCTTTTAGCTCTTTTATGCTCATTCTGTTGGTACCCTACCTGGCAGGAATGGTTATTGGGTTTTTGTTGCTGGATCAACGCGACGACGGCACGCTGATCGCACTGCAAGTCACGCCACTGTCGCTAAATGGGTATTTAATCTATCGTTTGACGATACCGATGCTGGTGAGCATTGTGATGACATTGGTGGCTTCTTCATTGTCAGGGGTGGTCAATATAGGGATTGTGCAATTGCTGATAACGGCTGTTTGCGCGGCCCCTCTTGCCCCCATCTTTGCCCTTCTACTAGCTAGTCTGGCTCAGAATAAAGTACAGGGACTTGTCATTACTAAAGTGTCGGGCATAATGCTCATTCCTCCTATAATCGCCTACTTTGTCGATGCTCCCTGGCAAATTCTGTTTGGTATCTTCCCCACTTTTTGGCCAGCGATGGCTCTTTGGAATGCCCAAGCTGGTAACGCCGGTCTCTGGTTTTATGGGGGTATTGGTCTTGTCTTTGAGCTGTTTATATTGGCTTTGCTTACACGCCGCTTCAACCACATCATGCAGCGATGAGCCAAAATTTGACAGGAGAATCCCTCACATCGTGGTCGCCGATAAGCTGAGCAGAAATCTCGACTTGCAAACCATCGACGACATTTTGATACTTTTCCAGCAACTTTCTACTAATGGGAAAACTGTGGCAATGATTACACTCGAACGAGATATTATGGGGGAGTCGTCTCGGCTATGAGTACGCAAATATTAATACCACAATTCCCCCTTCATAGAGTCCGATACAATGACGGCAGTTTTAATCCTTGTAGCAATATTTTGAGGAAGAAAGCGGTTTGGAACAGATCTGCTTCCTTGCTTTCACAGGGGAACTAACCTAGATTTTTACTTGGTTCTACATGTCAAAATAGCTTAACCTAAAAAGTCTTGCTGAAAAGCAAGACTTTTTAGGTTTTATGAAGAGATTGCCTTGGAAACGATTCCAATCTCTATCTCTACATATTAATTCATCAGCGATTTTCTCAAGAAGAACAGACTAGACTAAAATTAACGCTTCTTATTAGGCACAACTCGATTGAAAATCCCTATCAAAATATTTCTTTTTTGCCGCCTACGTTGCCGCCTACGCTTGAGGACGAAATTTATACCCGTATATTTGATTTATACCGCGCTAAGCAGGTAACTGTGATGGTGTAGATGAATTCGAGGAGTCTCGCGAGACCTTCCCCAGTCTTTTATATTGGCGATGTAATCACAAGGGAACACAATGTATGGTGAAAGTAAGGCTGGTTGTTCCTATAAATGGGTGAAGAATCAATGATTTACACAAAAGAGCGTGCTGGTCAGTGACCAGCACGCTCTTTTGTTATAGCACAACAATGTTTATGCTGGTACAAAAACCGTAGCTTTTCATTTCAATTTTGGTTATGATTTTGTTGAATTTGCACCTCGCTGGTCAAGTTCTAATTTCTCTGTAGATGCTGAGAGGTTCGGGACACATTTTATAAGTAAAACTTTACGCCAACAAACTACTCCGCCGCAGGAATTGTGCGTTGACCGCCACAACCACTGTACTCAACGACATCAGTACCGCGCCAACCGCTGGTGAGAGCAGTATCCCCCAAGGCGTCAGGACGCCCGCTGCAAGCGGCAACGCGACGATATTATATCCCGCCGCCCACCACAGATTTTGGATCATCTTGCTATAACTGGCACGGCTGAGGGCAAAAATCTTGACCACGTCCAGCGGGTTGCTCCTGACAAGAATGATTCCCGCCGACTCAATTGCCACGTCCGTGCCGCCACCGATAGCAATGCCCACATCCGCGCGGGTCAGGGCGGGCGCGTCGTTCACGCCGTCGCCAACCATCGCAACCTTACGTCCCTGCGCTTGCAACTCAGCCACTTTCTGGTCTTTATCTTCTGGCAACACTTCTGCAAAAACCTGGTCAATGCCCAGTTCATCTGCAACAGTTTGCGCCACCGCTCGGCTATCACCCGTCAGCATGGCGACCTGAATATTCATCGCATGCAATTTAGCGACCGCCTCCTTACTCTCTGGGCGGATCACATCCGCCAAGGCAAAAGCGGCAATAGCTTTTTCATTTTGGAATAGATAGACACTACTCTGCCCTCGAGTGGAGGTGCGTTTTTCAAATTCATCCAGGCTAACAGGGAGTTCCGTGCGTAACATCTCCAGCAGACGCGGGCCTCCGATATGGACGCTTTCTCCACCGCTGAGAGCTTTTACGCCGCGCCCCTTGATAGCTTCAAAATCACTCACTTTCGGGAGTGTCAACCCGCGCACTTCGGCTGTGCGACGAATGCCGCGCGCGATGGTATGTTCCGAGTCTCCTTCGATGGCGGCGGCAAGGGCTAAGACATCGCTTTCGTTCCAACCATCCGCTGTAGCAATTTCGACTACGCCGAACTCGCCCAGTGTTAGTGTGCCGGTTTTGTCAAAGATAACGGTGTTAATCTCGCGGGCGGTTTCCAATGCCAGACGGTCGCGGACGAGAATCCCGTTTTCTGCGCCCATCGAGGTGGTAATTGCCACAACCAGCGGAACAGCCAATCCCAAGGCATGGGGGCATGCAATAACCAGCACTGTTGCCACTCGAGCAACCACTTCCACGCTAAAGCCCACACCAATCGTCCAGAGAACAGCCGTCAGAGCAGCGACGCCCAGCGCAACATAGAAGAGCCAGCCCGCGGCTTTGTCTGCCAAAATCTGCGTATCTGATTTGCTCTGCTGGGCTTGCTCAACGAGACGCATTATGCCCGCCAGCGCGGTCTCATCTCCAAGTGCGTTGACGCGCACCCGCAGACTGCCGTCTCCGTTGATCGTTCCGGCGATGACTTGGTCGCCTTGCCTCTTTGAAACGGGCAGCGACTCGCCGGTAATCATCGATTCGTTGACGTCAGATTGCCCCTCAACGACTTCGCCATCAGCGGGAGCACTGGCTCCGGGGCGGACGAGGAGCAAGTCATTTTTCCGCAGAGATGCTACGGGAACTTCGCGCACGCGTCCATCCGGTTCGATCCGTTCGGCAGTGTCTGGGAGCAGTTTGGCTAAAGCGTCCAACGCGCCAGAAGCCTGCCGCACGGAACGCATCTCTATCCAATGTCCCAAAAGCATAATGTCAATCAGTGTGACCAATTCCCAGAAAAATCCGCTTTCGGTGGGGAGAAAGAGCGCAACGATGCTGTAAATAAAGGCGACCCCAATTGCTAGTGAGATGAGGGTCATCATGCCCGGTTTGCGATTATTAATTTCAGGGACTGCCATTTTCAGGAAGGGCAGTCCGCCGTAGAAGAAAATGATGACGGCGAGAAGGGGCGTGATCAAATCGCTGCCGGGGAAGATGGGCATGGAGAAACCCAGCCAGTTTTGAATGGAAGGGCTGTATAGCAAAACCGGAATGGAAATCAGGGAACTGATCCAAAAACGCTGGCGGAACATCTGCTCGTGGCCGCCATGGTCGGTATGACCGGCATGTTCGTCTTGACCTTCTTTGTGGCTGCTTTGGTCAGCATGATTCTGATGGCCTTCATGCCCTCCGTGCACCTGATGGTCTTCGTGCTGATCGTGTTCCTGATGCGCAGCATACTCATTTGTCTCTTCTCGCGTATCGTGGTGTTTGTGTTTATCGTCCATAATTCTTTCCTTTAGGTAAGTTCTCAGGTTTTGCGATAAAGAGTATAGAGGCTATCTAGAGTTTGCAACAGCGTTATTCGGCGGGGCAAAAAATAGGCATTTTGGCTTATAAAAACCAGGGATAAATAGGATGAGCAGAGATGATTGGGGTATCTTCGTTCATCCCTAGTTCTTTTTGAGAAGATTGGCGGTAAACAAAGACACCGAGTGTTTCTAAAACACTCGGTGTCTTCTGAAAGAGGAGAAGAACTTATTTACTGCAAATCTTGTTTCATCGCGTCGTATTCTTCGCGGTCAAGTTCACCGCGTGCGTAGCGTTGATCAATTATCTCTTGGGCATTTGCCCCGCCTTGCACCAGCATTGGGAACTGGGCATTTGAGCCGCCTACAGTTCTGACTAACCAGACGATCCCAGCAATCACGGCGACCCAGAAGAGAATCATACCGATTATTCCGATGCCGCCAAATCCCATACCAAATCCTGTCATCATTTTGCTGCTCCTTTATCTAAAAACTTGGATATTATTTTTATGGACATCCTCACGATAGTTTTGCGTCATGTCCATACCTTTGTTTTCTTTACATACCAATAATAAAGGTGTCAATTTCTTTTGAATAGCGCATTCTTGCTCATTGTGATGTAGGCAGTTTTGCCTATATTTTGAAGATTTTTGGAAAAATAACCCCATACGTATGAAGAGTGTAGTAGATTTCTTATAATCTCGATTTTGTTTTATTACTTCTTTATTGACTTCTTGAAAACCCTTTCTAAATACTCAGAAATAGAGATAGAACGCGGATTTGCATCGACTTAGGTTGATTTTTGTCTCTATGAGAATCCTCCTAATTCGTTAAATCCGCGCTCCATCTTTCTACGCATCTACACGATAATTCCTCATCATGCCCATATCTTCATGTTCGAGATTGTGGCAGTGATAGAGATATAGCCCTGTGAAATCTTCAAATTTAAGCAGGATTTTCACTCGCTCACCGGGCATCACCAAAACCGTGTCATGCCAGCCTTCATCTATAAAGCCATCCTTGAGCGTCTCCCACGCATCGCGCCCAGATGAGTCAACTTTCCGTTCGATAACCTGATATTGCAAACCATGCACATGCATCGGATGCGGCAAGCCTTCGCTCATCATGCCCATGCCCATTCCGCCGAGTTTGTTTTCAAATTCCCAGACTTCCAAATCGCCCAGTTTTACAATCTCATCTTTATCAACAGACTCCATTTCAAAGGTGCGCCCGTTTAGCGTCCATTGCATCATCCCAGCCATTTGCATGACAATCGAACGCGGTGAACTCTGGTTGACCGCATCGTCTTCCCTATGCCATGTAATACTCGATAGCTTTTCAGGCAAAGGAGCAGAAACGCTCACTGCCTTCTCCACCTTCGCTGTAAAAATCGGATAAGTAATTACGCCACCATATGCAGCAAAAGGCAAGCTGACCAAGTTCTTTTCGCTGCCAACTTCGTCTTTGCTGAAATCGACCCATAGCTCAATCCGCTGTGCGGGGGCGAGTGTAATATAGTCCCGCGTGACAGGTTTTTCGAGCAGACCACCGTCTGTTCCCAGCACGGTGATCGGGGTACCGTCTTCCCACGCAAGTTTATAAATGCGAGAATTCGATCCGTTTAGCAGACGTAAACGATAAGGGCGCGTCTCTACAGGCAAAGAAAACTCCGCTTGCCCATTGATCAGAATCTGATTGCCCAGAAACCCCATCATCTGATCCATCATCCCATTACCGCCATAGACCAACTGGTTATTCTCATCAAAATTACGATCCTGAAGCACAATCGGCAGATCATAATCACCCGCAGGCAAACCCAGTCCCAGCTCATTTTCATCGTGGATGATAAAAAGCCCCGCCAGCCCCGCATAGGCCTGCACGCCCGTCCGCCCGTGCGGATGCGGATGATACCAAAATGTCCCGGCGCGGTCGGCAACCGTGAAATCGTAGACGTAGGTTTCGCCCGTCTCGATCACCAAACGCGGATGCCCGTCTGCCTCGACGGGGACATGCAATCCGTGCCAATGCACGATAGAGGGTTCAAGCAATTCGTTTGTGAAATGGACTCGGATTACTTGTCCCGTTTTGACATTGAAAATCGGACCCAAATAAGTATTCGGGATGGCGATCAACGCATCCTCGGGACCGCTCATGACCTCACCTTGATACCGCCAAACGCGCGTTGCCTCGCCCTGAAAGATTTGTACCTCTCCCTCGATAGCCCTCAGCGCAATCTCAACATCTGGCGTTGCCCCCGAACTAGACGCGGGAATCGCAGTCACCGCCGCTGGAGCAGAAGAGATACTTTCGGGGAAGCAAGCGTTCAAAGCAAGGGCGGCACTGCCGATACCCATTAAACGTAAAAAATCACGGCGGGAGATATTTTGTGAGGACATTTGTTGATTCCTGTATAAGATTAAGTCTTATGTGACTGTCACCTATCCGATGCCTTTTGGACTAAAGCTTGTCCCTATATCAGAGGCATGATAGACATAGATGATTTTGGAGGTGACAGTCACATTTAATTGAAATTCTTTTATCCCCTAGATAATAAGTCTTTCAATTCCCCTAGCCCAGCGCAATTTTGCTCTTTGTGGAGTAAGCAATATTGCCTATAACAGCATTTTTGCCACTAATCACACAGATTTCACAGAAAAAGCTTTTAAAATCCGTGTAAATCTGTGTAATCAGTGGCTGTTTTTAGCATGACAAATCACTCCCTCAAAGCATCCGCCGGTTTCAGCTGTGCTGCGCGGCGAGCGGAGAACCAACTCGCCAAGCCTCCGCTGATGATAGCGGAAGCAGATGCAATCAGCACCGCATTCAACGGTAATTGCGCAGGTAAGGTAGCGGGAGAAGTTTCTGGTCCCGCCCCGAAATCGGGGGTGGTGCCTGCTAGGAGGGTCATGTATATTGCCATTTGTCCCAGAATAAGCGTTGAGAGCCAGCCCAGTAAAATGCCAAGAAGTACGCCCAATAAGCTGAGAGCAATGCCTTCGGTGAGGAATAATTTGACCACATCTCGGGTTTGCCAGCCGATGGCTTTCATCACGCCGATTTCTCTGGCGCGCAATTGAATTCCGGCGTCAAGCGTAACGCCTGTTAAGAGTAGCCCGCCTAAAAGCGCAACCAACGCGGCGACTCCGGCAAAGCGGTCGGAGACTTGAGCGATTCCGCCCATGACCTGCACAATGCTTTGCTCGGTGAGCGCGGAGATTTCTCCCAAACGGGTTTCACTCTCGGTGACGACGTTTTCAACACTTGTGGCTTCGTCCACACGGAGGTAGATTTGGTTGATTTCGTCAGCCGGTAAATTCGCAAGGGATTGGGCATCTGCCAGGGGGAGGTAGAAATTGGCAGAAGATGCTGAGTTTCCACCGGGAACGTCCACAACGCCGACCAAGTTGAATTCACGTCCGCCAATGCTGATGGGGGCACCCGGTTTCAGCCCGTAAAATGCGGCGTAATGGCGATCCACAAGCGCAACGTCCCCTTCATCCGGCTCAAAAAAACGCCCTGAGACAATCCAATCTTTAACTTGCATAGGTCCAACGCCTTCCACCAAAAGATCGATGCCCAAGAGGGTCTGATAGCTGGCGGCGGCGAAATCCCAGAGCAGAAGACCGCCGCTGACCGCGCCCACACCATCCAGATTGCCGAGAGAATTTGCCTCGGCGAGGGTGAGGGTGGCAAGCCCAAAAGGTTGGCGCACGCCGCGCGTGGTTTGGGCGGTTGCGCCAGACTGCGTTGTGGGGCGGCTGATGAGAATGTCGGCTCCGATGCCCGCGAGGGGCGCACGAGCGGCTTCACGAAAAGCGTCTCCCGCCGCGATCAGGGCGATATAAAGTGCCACGCCGAGCGCAACGCCGGTGAGCGTGCCGAGCGCGCGCCCGATACGGTGGCGGAGTTCGGCGATGAGATGGGCAGTCAATTTGTCTCCTGATCTAGCACGGTGCGAAGGTCGTCCATTGTCCACGTGCCGCTGGCAACGATGCCCGTGCCGCCGTCTTGCGGGAAGCTGTAAAATTTTGTCGCGACCCCGTCAATCTCAAATTCATCTTCGCCGTTGATGTAAATGGCAATGGGCGTGTGACCGTCAATCCCGTATTTTTCAGCGAAGGCTACCCCCACGTCTGTGTCGAAATCGTAGCGCGTGTAGCCCACTTTTTCGCCGTATTCTGCCGCGAGAGCTTCCACTTCTTCGACCGCCGAGCGGATTGGCGCGTGGTTGAGCGCAATCACTTCGACTTGTACCGCCGCGTCTGGATATGTGGATGGCAAGGCTACGGGAGCACCGCCGCAGGCTGTGAGGGCGAGGGCGAGAAGGGTGAAGACGATAATTAATTTTGTGTTTTGCATGATTTTGTTCTCCTGAGTTTTTATTGGATGGAAGGCGGGACGTGCGTGGGGTGGGCTTGGTTCCGTTTGAGGGGCAAGATGTGCGCTGCATCCGCTTTTGGATGCGTTGCACATCGGGTCTGGTAGAAGCGCGTGTTGGTTAGACCCGAACTGCAACGCATCTGTCAGATGCAGTGCAGTTCTGACGTTTAGATAATCTTCCCATCCTTCATCCGAATAACGCGATCAGCGGTTTCAGCGACTTCATCATCGTGGGTGACGATGAGAAAGGCAACGCCCGCTTCGTCGCGTAGACGGTGAAAGAGAGCCAGAATTTCTTTGCCCGTTTCACTGTCAAGATTGCCGGTAGGCTCATCGGCGAGAATTAGATCGGGGTCATTGATTAAGGCACGCGCAATCGCAACGCGTTGTTGTTCCCCACCAGAAAGGCGTGAGGGGCGATGCGTGGCACGGTCTGCGAGACCGACCATCTCCAGCCGAGATTCGGCGCGCTTGGTGCGCTCCGTTACTGATATATCAGATGGATAGAGCGGAAAAGCGACATTTTCCAACGCGCTCAAGGTAGGGATCAGATGAAAAGATTGAAAAACCAGCCCGATATTTTCCCGTCGCCAAAGAGCGAGGGTATCTTCATCGAGACCAGAAAGTTCTTTGTCTTGATAGCGGACTTTACCAGATGTGGCTTGTTCTAATCCCGCCAAAAGGTGCATGGCGGTAGTTTTTCCGGAGCCGGAACGCCCCATCAGGGCAACGATCTCACCTGCGTTGATTTCAATATCCATGCCATCAACGGCAGTCACCGTTCCGAATGATTTGACCAAAGATTTGGCAGTTATGACTTTATTCACTTCGTAATACCTCCGCAGGTTTTATATTTGCAATTCGACCGGGTAGCCATAATCCGACTAATGCGGCGGCTACCGCAGAAAGTCCGAGGGCGGCAAGTGCCAGTTCGAGGGTGATTTTGGCATTTAAGGGGACGACGACCGCGACTTCTTCTGCGCCGCCCGGTAAAAAATGCGGACTTGGACTAAGTTCCCAGGGAACAGGCACGGTGACGGTGGCTTGGCTCATCATCAGAGTCACGCCCCACGAAAGGAGCAAACCGACCAAACCGCCAACCAACGCGATGACCAAAGTCTCGCCGAGGAGTTGACGGACGATATTCTTCTTCTCCCAGCCGACAGCGCGCATCATGCCGACCTCACGTCTGCGCTCCCACACGCCCGCGGCAACTGCGCGGACAAGAATCCCCGCCGCGAAGAGGAAGGCGACTAATCCGACCAAGACTCCAAAACGGTCGATTATGTCAAAGAGTGCGCCGAGTTGCTCACCAAAAGATTCGGCGGAGGAGACTAAAGCCTTCTTGCCCAGAATTGCTTCCGCACCGGCGACAACAGCTTCAGCTTGAGTCTGCTCGGATTTGATGAAAATCAGATTTGCATCGTCCGGGCGCATATCATGCACAGCCAGGACATTCGGCGCAATTGCCGACATTGCCTGAGCATCCGCGAGGGGCAGATAAAGATTGGCGTTCGCAATTTGCCCGGTGCGGGTGGTGTCTACGATGCCGACAATCTCAAAAGAATTGCCAATGATAATGACCATGTCTCCCAGAGAGAGCGCATTTTGGGTCGCGTAACTGGCATCGACGAGGGTTACGCCGCTATCGTCCACGTCGAGGAAGCGACCTTCGATCAGTCCAGCGCGTAATCGCCCATGACCAAAGTCGGCGGCGGGATCAAATCCCAGCCCAGCGACGAAGCTGTCTTCTTCAAAAGACCAGAAGAAGAGGCTCTCGGTGATTCCTTCCACGCCGGGAAGTTCGGCAATCGCTTCGATTTCATCTCTGTGCAGGGGAGCAACCGAGTGTGGGAAAAGAATCCCTGTAAAGCCTTCCGGTACATCGCCCTGACGTTGGGCGGTAATATCTGCGCCCACTTCAGAGAGGGGTGCGCGGGCGGCTTCACGGTATCCGCCCGCATAGGCTTGGAGGCTGACGAAGAGGGTGATGCCAATCGCGACACTGAAAATAGCAGAGAGGGTGCGTGAGGAGCGGCGGGTTAGTTCCCTAAACAAGTAAGATACATTCATAGCCAAAAGTATCCCATTTCTTGCTTGGGGAAAGGTCAAGGATTTCTAAAGATTTGCTAAAGGTTTTTAGTGGTGGAGATACTTAAAGAGGCAAACGGATAGTAAACTTGCTGCCCTTCCCCAGAATGCCGTCACTTTCAACATCTATTTCTCCCCCGTGTGCTCTGATAATGGCCTGGACAATGGCTAACCCCAGTCCTGACCCGCCCCGCTGGCGACTGCGGGCGTGGTCGGCGCGGTAGAAGCGTTCAAAAATATGAGGCTGGTGTTCTTGCGGAACCCCTTCACCAGTGTCCTTTACTGTGAGTAGTAAATAGTGATCGGTATTCAGTTTTGTAGCAAACTGATTAATGCTCACTGATGATTGAATACTGATCACACCTCCAGCAGGTGTATGACGCACAGCATTTTCGAGTAAATTGAAGAGTGTCTGTTCAATACGCTCGGGGTCTACATGGATTAGCGGCAAGTCGGGTGCACTGAGATTGCTCAGCGTAACATTTTTTGTCTTCGCCAGCGGAGCGACGCGGCTCAGAGCGTTTTCAGCTACCGACTCTATATTTACAGCACGACGTTCTAAAGGTAGCAGATCAGATTCCAATGCGGCAACCAGATTCAAATCATCTACAAGGCGTAACAGGCGTGCAGTCTCGCCGTGCATGGCGTCGAAAGCCATTTCAGCAGAACGCCGGTCAGCGATCTGCCCAGAGCGCAACCCTTCCAGATAGCCTCGAATGACGGTCAAGGGTGTGCGCAAATCGTGGGAGACATTGGCAAGCAAATCGCGCCGTAGTTGCTCAATATCATGGATGCCTGCCGCCATCTGATTAAAAGCCTGTGCCAAGGCGGTGACTTCATCACCCCCGCGCGGCGAGACACGCACAGCGTAGTTGCCGCTGGATATTTCTACTGCGGCGCGGCTCATTTCGTCCAATGGGCGGCTGATCGAACGTGCAAGCAAAGCACCTAATCCCATGGCAATCAATGCCACAAGCAGGCCGGCGGCAATCAGAGCGCGTGCCACGCTTGCCAGAAAAGTTTCATCTGCCCGCTGTTGTGCGAGGGTACGTCCGACGTAAACGGTGCCAATCGGTGTGCCTTTTTCACCCAAAACGGGGAAATCTTGTCCAAGATTCGGAATCTCTGTAGCTTGACGACCGATCAAATCAGCTTGGACGGCCGCAACAATGCGCCCATCTGCATTGGCAAATGTGACCGGCGCACCGATAATCGAGCTGGCTTCATCAATATCAGTTTGGACTCCATCCCAAGTGCCTTGGGCGGTGTAGTAGCCTGTCAACATGACCGGGAGCATCTCGCTATGAATGCCAGATTGATCACTTAAGTAGCGCGTAAATGTCTGCGTAGTTGCTAACTGGACAGCCAATGCGAGCAACGCCACGGTCACGATAATAAGTGCAAGATAACTGAACAGTAAACGTCGAGCCATCAGTCATTCTCCTGATAAGCATAGCCTACGCCGCGTTTCGTGCGAATTAACGTTGCGCTCGTCATTCCTAATTTTTGACGCAGGTTGCTGATATGGGCTGTGACGGTCTCTTCCCCAGCTTCATCGCTGTATCCCCAAACTTCTTCCAGCAAATGGCTGCGGGTAAATGCCCACCCCGGATTGCCCATCAAAATTTGCAAAAGATTAAACTCGGTGGGAGTTAGCTCCATGATTTGTCCATCAAACTTGACTTCCCGCCGGTTGGTGTCCATTTTCAGGCGAGGCCCTCCCAGCGTAGCGGGCACGAGCGGATCACTATAATGGTAGGCGCGGCGGAGGAGGGCTTTGACTCGGGCGATCAACTCTGTTGGGCTGAATGGCTTGGTCAAATAATCGTCGGCACCAATTCCCAACCCGATGACTTTATCGGTGTCTTCAGCACGGGCGGTGAGCATAATAATCGGTACCGTGGAATTCTGTCGGATACGGCGGCAGAGTTCCAATCCATCGAAAGCACCGGGCAACATGATGTCCAAAATAGCTATATCGGGCTGCTGCTGTAGAAAGGTTTTTTCTCCTGCAGAACCGTCAATGGCTGTAAAAAGGGTGAAGTTCTCCCGTTCGAGATAGAATCGCACCATTTCTGCCGTTTTGGTTTCATCTTCTACCAGTAGAATTTTAAATGTCATTATTTGGTCTCGTTCGCCCTGATGATCTTTACTCGACCGAAAACGCATTAGATTTATTTAGTAAAGATAAACTGGGATGAAATTTTAAACCGTGGCTTTATTGTACCTGTTTTGTTTTCTCCCACCATGAGGAGATTATAGAGAGAATGATAAGAAAAACACAGCGCGATTAGGCGTATCTTTTTCTAGGCAATTTGACGTATAAAAAAAGGGCATGGAATTCAAGTTCCATACCCTCTTCTTTGTTACAAAATTAGGGGAGTTATTTCACGCCCTCCAGATGCAATCCCGTTTGTTGCTAAGTATTCATCTTGATTGATTTATGATAGCGAATCGTTTTCGCAGTTGTCCCAGTGCGAGTAGCAAGCTCCTGGATTTGCTTCAGAATCATCCTTTCGTAAAGGTCAAAATAAGAATTATTCCTCCAGAAAAACACCTATCTTTTCTTGCATCGTTTCGCCTGGCTGTTCTCCCAAGCCTTGCCAAAGAACTTCGCCCTCTGGATTCAATAGTATAAAAGACGGATGCCCTTGAAGACCAAAATACTGAAAAACGGGTCTCCCTTCAGAGGAATTCGCATCAATCCGTCGAAATTCAATCTCATTGCCATATATTTCTTCAAGCCCGTTCACGACAGGCAGCATACGCACTCAAGGCACTCAACCATCGGTGTAGAAAAACAAAAATGTTGGACGATCTGGAGCCGGTGTAATCGGGAGAGCACCGCCTCCGCAGGCACTCAGCATAAATGCTGCAATGCCGAGAACTAAAATTAAAAACCGAGAACGCATAGAGAATTCTTTCACTTTATTTATCTATCAAGCAATCGTATCTAGATTGCATTGGAATCCTAAGAGAAATTAGGCGTGAATACTAGGGGCAGAATCGCCTATATCCCTAGATGTGTCCAGACATCAAATATCTATCAGTTTTATCTTTCCCTTAGAGGCAAAATCACCACCACTCTTGCCCCCTCCTCCGGTGCGGCGTGGATTTTCAGCCGCGCGCCAATCAACTCGGCACGCTCGTAGAGTCCCAGCAAGCCAAAATGTCCGCCAGGAGCAAATTCGGCGGGGCTTTCGGGCGGCTCGAAGCCGCGCCCGTTATCGGAGATGGTTAATGTAATCTGTTCTGGCGCAAATTCAATTTTTAGCGTGGCTTGCGTTGCTTGTGCGTGACGTTGGATATTGTTTAAGGCTTCTTGCGCCATACGGTAGAACGCTAATTCCACATCGGGGGGGAGACGATGCTCAGGTCCCAGACGCTGAAAATTAACAGAAATTGCGGCAGTGTCCTGTGCCTCGTGGGTAAGCATATCCAGCGCGGCGACCAAGCCTAAATCATCGAGGTAGAGCGGGCGCAAAGCGCGCGTCAGACGGCGCAAATCGTCAATCGTCTGTGTCGTCATCCGCTGGATTTCATCCAATTGCTCCACCGCGCGCCCTTCCTCCACATTCATTTGAGCAAGTTGGACACGTTGATTGAGCGCGATCAAGTCTTGAATGGTTTCATCGTGCAGTTCGCGCGCCAAACGACGGCGTTCATCTTCCTGCCCAGTCGTGATCGCGCCAATATAGCTGCGCAACCCTTTCTGGGAAGCTTTGACTTTTTCTGTGAGATAGATAAGCGTGTTTTGGAGATGGGTGATTTCTTCGATGCCCCCAACCGATTCTTGAATGGTATTGAAATCTCCCCAAGCCAGCTCACGGGCACGGGTTTCGAGATTTTGGAGCGGTTGTACGATTTGACGTGCGCCAAACCAGAGCGCAACTAACGCCAGCAAAAGCACGGGCGCGAGTGTGAGGGGGGTGATGAGAGTGGTGGTGAGCGTGCGGTTTGCGACGGCTGCCCAAGGTTCTTCGAGAATAAGCATCCAGCCGAGCGGGGCGACGGGGGCATAGGCGATGACGTGTTCGCCGTCATCGCTTTGGATATAGGTTGAGCCACTTTCTCCGCGCAGAGCGGCATCTAAATAGGTGGGCGGTGTTTTTTCAACACCCGCCTGTGATATGAATACAACTTGCCCATTTTGGTCGACAAGACTGATCGTAGCTTGCTCTTCTGCGCCAAAGGCTTCTTTTAGGGTATTGCTGGCTAAGTTGGACGGAGTAAATGCGCCAACGACAATCGGCGCATCAGGGCTAGTCGTAGCTGTGATGAAAATGATGCGCTCATCCGTTCTGGGGTTTATATATAACGAAGAGAAGGAGGGTTCTGCATTTGCTTGCTCTAAGGCTTCTTCAAGAACAGGATGAATAGATGTCGTAGTCCAATTGCTCTTTGCGAGTAATTTCCCTTCTGATGAAAAGACTGCCAAACCAGCATCAAAATCTGCGTTGAGTGCAGATGATGTTGCCAAAACATGTTTCGCTGGATGATCGTCCGATGTGCGCAAGGATAGTCCATAAATCGCAGATGCGCGGCTGTTGAGCTGCTCACTTAACGCACTGGCGGCGGTGCGGACGGCGCGCTCGTCCAGCACACCGACCATTACTTTCATTTCTTGTTGGTGTAATGCAAAGCTGCCGAAGGTCGCTATAAAGAGCAATAGAATGATGGGCAAAATTACCCACGCAAAAAGCTGCAAGGTTAATCCACGCCAACGGGAGCCGGGAATAGGAAGATGCGGAGGTTTTGTCATACTAAATCAGGCGACAACCAACCCAACGAGATCGCGTGCATCACCGCTTCGGTGCGGCTGGCGGCTTGGAGTTTGTTAAAAATATGCGCCAAATGCCCTTGCACCGTGCGGTCGCTGATACCAAGTTGCACGCCAATCGCCTTATTCGTAAAACCTTTTCCGACCAAGGTTAGCACTTCCATCTCGCGCTTGGTTAGTTTTTCGGCGGGCAGAGTCTCTTTATCCTGCGCAATCTGTGTCATCATTTTTGCAAGAAGATTGGCATCCAATGCAGAATTACCAGTATGGACATCTCGCACGGCACGAATAATTTCGCGCGGAGCGGCAGTTTTCAAGACATAGCCATTCGCCCCCGCCTGCAAAACCGCCGTCACATAAGGCGCGTCATCATAAGCAGTTAAAACGAGCACCCCAACCTCGCGTTGATTGGCGCGCACCCAGCGCGTGACCTCGATACCTGTTGCTTTTGGCATTTGGATATCCAAAATGGCGACATCCGGCTGATGCTCAGCAATCAGCGTTTTTGCCATTTCGCCGTCATCCGCTTCGGCGATGACCTGAATATTCTCGGCTTGCTCCAAAAACTGACGGATGCCAGCCCGCACAACGGCATGGTCATCTGCTAACAAAACTCGGATAGAAGAAGTTTGTGTTTTCATAAAGTGATTTTACTATACAGAAATGCTAAAGAAACAATGAAACTACTCAAAAAATATTTATCGCTGACTTTATAACTTTTGCCCGAATTTCAAAGACAGCACGATGCGCTCCAAACGGGTGCGCACTTCTGATACTATATCGGCATTGTCGGCAAGTCGCGGCATAGTCAACATCGCTTCCGGGTTGACAACTAAGATAAGCGCACCATCCTCAGCCTCTTTAACGGTGACATTGCAGAGCAGCAATAAGCCGCTCAGGAGGCCTGATGAGCCAAGGGAGGGTTGCAAGCACCCAGAATGATGTAGGGGCGAAAATCGGCGTTGCTTTTTTCTTTGAGCGTAGCCTGCACATCAAGTGCGTCAGCACACCAAAACCTTCCTCTTTCAGTGCCGCAACAGTCTTCTCAATCGCCATTTCGTAAGCATCAGACAACGTAACCTGAAAAGTAAGTGGTTGTTTCATTAAGAATTCCTTTTTTGTTAGAGAATATCGCCGCTAAATAAGTAGTCTAAGAATACTGGTTAGATTATGATAAAGGTCGTCGCTATTGAGAGGCGCAAAATGGCGGAGAGAATATAGGCAAAATGGCCTATTCAAAGATACGCAAAACAGCTCATGGTAGAGGTTTTTCAATCAGCTACAGTAGCAAAAATCACACTTACCAAAATAAGGAAATAATTATATGAATAACAAACGTTGGTTTACTCTAATTGCCCTATCAGTGGTAGCTATCTTTTTGATCTCAGCATGCGGTAGCACTGCGAGTGAGGAAGTTCCTAAACCTGCTGAAGAAGAACATCTTGACGAAGAAAGCCATGACGAGGATGCCCACATGGATACTCCTGCTGAATACGCGGATTTGACCAATCCCTTTGCAGGGGATCATGAAGCTGCTGAAGCGGGTGCGCTAATCTACGAAGTAAACTGCGCCGCGTGTCATGGACCAGAAGGCTTAGGTGATGGACCTGCGGCTGAAGCCTTAGATCCCAAACCAGCTAGTCTGGCTGATGCCCAAATGATGGAAGATATGACAGATGGAGCTCTGTTCTGGCGAGTCAGTGAAGGTGGTATTTTAGAACCCTTTAATTCTGCCATGCCTCCCTGGAAGGATGTTTTATCCGAAGATGAAACTTGGCAAGTAATCACTTTCTTGCGCGAATTCGCAGAAGAAGATCACGATTGGCTAACTATTCCATCAAAGCCCCAAAGCCCTAGAATATCATCATTTCTAGGGCTTTTTTGTTTTAGAACTCTAGGTGGCAAGCCTCTTTCGCTTTTCACCGCCGCTGCGGGTGGCGGGGAAGATGGGTTTATAAAGTGATTTTGCCATAGGGGGATATTATTCATAAAAGCTGTTTTGAGTAGTGGAAATCCACCACTGAAAATCACGTTCTTCCGCTCCCCAAGATGTTTTGATGAACGCCAGTACAGCATAGATATCCTCTTCACTCAGCGTTTCACTAAACGCAGGCATATTCCCATTTTCAGGCAACCCGCCATCAGAGATAATCTGGAGCAAGAGTGTGTCAGGGTGATGCCAAGTATGTCCGTTGCTGTCATGTGGTGGCGGGAGCAGTGTCCCGTCTGGTTGGGATATTTTCCAATTGGGAACGCCCTCTAAATCTGCGCCGTGACAAGAGACGCAGTATTGATTGTAGGTTACTTTGCCCTGAGCGATTTCCTCCGCGTCCAGCACAGGCACAGGTGGGACAGTTATCCCGTTGATCGTCACCGCTTCGCTCTTAAGTGTGGCTTGCTTCTGCCAAAAGAGTATCCCCCCAACTGCAACAACGATGACTCCAAAAAAGATCAATCTAAGTCGTTTGTTCATATAATTTCACCTTCTGCCTATTGGAATTTTGATTTCAACGCACACACAGTGTCAGTAGTGGCTTCTTCCAAATAAGGAAAGGCAAACCAGACAACTCCAAAATCGAAGAGACTTCCGCTAAGTAAGCGCATCCAGAAATTGAAGGAGCCAATAGCATCGCCTGCATAGAAGGTGGGCGCGAAAATATTATTTGTCAATACAGCCAACCATTCGTTGGTATAACGGAATCCCTGCCCAATCCCGGCAAAATCGCTGATGAAATGGGTAATTCCATCAACGCCCATTGGCAGGATGAAAAGAAAAAATCCCCATAACGGAAGCAACTTCACACGGCGGCGAAGCGGATACCAGATCCAGGCGAAAAAAAGGATACTGGTATACATCGAGACCATCCGATCTGACCACGCCACTTTCCATCCCAGTTCAGGTGTGCCGGTAAAACGTCTCAGAATCAGGATGTCAAAATTATGTGGAGAGACAGCTTGAATTTCGTTGAGTGAATACATTCCTTTTGTACCGAAAAGGAAGAAGGAGCGTTGTGCCATCTGGTGGCAGAGGAGAGAATAGAAAGCATGAATTGCACGCGCGGGGATTTCCCAGCCAAGTTTCATAAAGATGGGAGCCAGGAAGGGCATTCCGACATAGATGCCATAGAAGAGGCTGAAATAGAGCATCCAATGACGGCTAAAGCGATAGAGGATGCGTTCTGTCGTTGTTATGCTGATGGGATTGATGAGTGTTGAATTCATGATGAGTTAAATACAGACTCACAAGAACCTCACTCTCTTACGAGCCTGCGTTTAGATTATTCTGCGTTCGGTTCTGGGGCGCGGTTACGATTGACTTTGACAAATTGACTAGCCAGCCTCTCATCAAAGGTCTCGAAACGGAGTAATTGTCCCCAAGATGCCATCACGAGCGGCGCATCCAAAGAATCGCTGGGAAAGGCAATTACTTTGAAGCCACTGTATTTATCCATAACGCCCTGAATTTGGTCTTTAAGCGTTTCACAACCAGATTCATCTAATAAATCGCAGTTGTACCAAAAGATAACGTAGCCATGTTCCAGATTATGCCCAAGATAGCCTTCGGGATAGAGGGCCTGCGCTTGCTGTGAGTTCTCGTCATAAAAGCCGGCATCGTATTCTTGCCCATAATGTCGTCCCGAAGTTGGTGGGTTGGAATTGAAGGGACCTGGATCGCTACCCGGTTCAACATGTTTGCCCGCATTCGCCATAATCGGGATTTTCTCTCCTATAGAGGGGCGTAGCGTGCTCCAACCGAAAAAACCGGCTACTGCAAGAACGATAATCCCAATACCGGCTCCAATGAGCTTACTTCTTCTTTTTCTGCGACGAGTTTTTTCTCGTTGCACTTCACGGATACTACGTTTACCCATTAAAAACTCCTTTGTTACGAATAAAATTTAAATATTTACAGAGGTTTTGCTCTCTTGAGTATCTTTAGTTTGCGAAAAAAGGTCTTTGATGATTGCAAAGAGTACACTTTCTTCATCATCTGGGAGCGTCTAATCCCATCCGATATATGTGATTCCATCGCGTCCATGTGCAAGCAATGTATGCGGTACTCCATTTGGCAAATAGACCAGCAAAGCAATCATCTGGCAATTACATTGAGTCTCGCCATGATGCGGACAGGCATAACCTATATGCGCCCTACGCGCGCGTTGCAAGTCGAATGAGCGGACGACCGTATAACCAGCGTCTATCAGGCTTTCTGTTAAATAGGTGCTGACAACCTCGCAATCATCAGGGAGAATTAAGGGAAAAATACTCTGAGACATGTTGCAAGTATAGAAAATTTCAGAAAGTCTTCACAGCGTCATTTGACGTGTTTCCATATAAGCCAAATTGCCTATACTCATATCAGCGAGATAGCGGATGCCATAAATCAGATATTCAACTATGCTCAAAACCATGAATGCAAAACTCAGTCGTCGAGATTTTCTCAAACTAAGCGCACTTGGTTTGGGTACGCTGGCAATGCGACCATTCGTGCGCTCTCTGCAGGAGTTCCCCCAATCTGAGCGTCTCGGACGTGTGGTTACGGGCAAAGTTGATTTGATGTCCCGCCCCGATGGGAATAGCCAAGTTGTGGGAACCCTATATGAAGATGCGATTGTCGCGTGGTTGCGCGAGACGACTGGACCCATGCCTTATCGAACAAGTCGACGTTGGGTCGAAACGCCCGAGGGGTATATTTGGTCGCCGTTGCTCCAGCCGGTGCGCAATGAAAAACAGATACCGTTAACCGCGCTCCCCGAAACTAGCTTGGGCGCTGGCTTTTGGGCAGAAGTGACTGCTCCATACGTTGACTTGATCCTCGCCAATCCACCAGCACGCGCTCCGTGGCTGGTCAATCGCCCCAAGAGTGGACTTCCGCCGCGCTTTTTTTATAGCCAAGTTGTCTGGGTGAATCAGATTAGCGTAGATGATGCAGGCATAGTTTGGTACCAGCTTCAGGAACGCTACGGTTACGGGGACATTTTCTGGGTTCCAGCAGAGGCGATGCGCCCTTTAACTGCGGAGGAACTCAGCCCCATCAGCCCAGAAGTCGAAAACAAGCGTATTCTGGTGGACATCACCTATCAAACTTTATCTTGCTTTGAAGACGATAGAGAGGTCTATTTTTGTCGCATTTCCAGTGGTGCGCTCTTTGACTATCAAGGTAATCGTGTGGATGCCTGGAGCACCCCGCTTGGTAAGCATCGCATTTGGCGAAAAGCTATTTCTTTACCGCTCAGCGGCGGTTCGGCGGCAGTCGGCTGGGACTTGCCCGCTGTTGGCTGGACAACACTTTTTGTCGGGACAGGTGTTGCGATCCACTCAACCTATTGGCACAACAACTATGGTGTTCCTACCTCGCGCGGTTGCGTGAATGCCCGTCCCAAAGATGCCAAATGGATATTCCGCTGGACGCATCCGCTTGTCTCCTATAACCCCGGCGATGTGACTGTATCGATGCCTGGCGGTACGTTAATCGAAGTGACAGAGAGAGCATAATGACCCAACCTGACCAACGTGCAACAGAACGCACCCGTGCCCGCTACCAGCGTATTTCGGGCTTATATGATTTGATGGAAATCCTGCCAGAAAGGCGTTACATCCCTTGGCGAGAAAATCTCTGGGAGCAGGTACACGGTCCCCGTGTTTTAGAAATTGGCGTGGGAACTGGCAAAAACATGCCCTTCTACCCTCCAGAAATAGAGATCACTGCCATTGATCTGACACCTGGTATGTTGGCGCGCGCACATAAACGCGCTACAGAACTTGATCTAAATGTGAACCTGCAATTAGGTGATACGCAGGCTCTTGATTTTCCCGACAAATACTTTGATAGTGTGATTGCGACCTTTGTCTTTTGCTCCGTCCCGGATGCAGTGCTGGGGCTACGAGAAATTCGCCGCGTCCTAAAACCGGCAGGACAATTATTTTTACTGGAACATATGCGCGCGCGAAATTCTGCTCTTGGGCTTCTAATGGATGTGTTAAATCCATTGGTTGTGCGCATGATGGGAGCCAATATTAATCGCCATACAGTGAACAATGTCCAAGCAGCAGATTTTAAGAAAGCGGATGTGACAAATTTATCCGCTGACGGTATTTTCAAATACATCCTTGCTTATAAGTAACAATATATCTTTCTAATCACACCAATCTTTTTTCTAAAAAGGAGAAATATCATGAAGAAAAGCACGCTTTTTTGGATCACCGGCATTGTACTTGCCGCAGCACTTTTACTCTTTGTCCCGAGTATGCTCATGTTTGGACGTAGCGGCTGGATGCACGATAGCGGCTACAACATGATGGAAGGCTACAGCAATGTAGGTCCTGGCTCCAGCATGATGGGCGATTATGGATACGGCATGCTGGGTGGCAACATGATGGGCGGTGGCTGGATGGCTTTCGGCTGGATCATTCCGATTGCAATTTTGATCCTCGTAATTGCAGCTGGCGTTTGGCTGGGGAATGCCCTCAGTAATCGCAGCAGAATCTCATCATCCGCTCCTGCACAAAGCTGCTCAAATTGCAGCAAGGCTGTTGATGCTGATTGGAGTACCTGTCCATTCTGCGGTACATCGTTGAGATAGGGAGCAGATAATGTGTGGCGGTCCTATGCAACAACTTCTTCGCACAGCCCAAATGGTCTCTTCCGTTCAGGAGGAGACCATGCTGCGCCCATCCCGCGTGGCAGAGCAACGATTTTCCTGCCAAGCATGCAACACATCTGTACAGAGTAGTTTCACCTGGTGTCCAAGCTGCGGGGCAGCACTTAAGGCACAGCCCTGTGCGTATTGTGGACAAACTCTTGCTCCATCGGACAAAACCTGTTCTGCATGTGGCGCACCGCGAGTGCAGCGAGTACATTCTCAGGCAAGGGTAGTGAATCCCGTTTGATTTTGCAGAAGTGAAAAAATGAAAAGAATAACTCAAATCATCCTGATGCTTTTGGTTGGAAATCTGCTACTGGTAGCCTGTGTCCCTGCTTGGCCGGTCCATCCAACAGCCCAATGAATTCTGGACAAGGCTGGGGATGGGGGAGTGGAAACTTTGCTTCCAATGGCGAGCAGATCTATTTCACGGGAGCCAACCAAAATGGAGAGCGTATCACTTATTCCGGCGGTTCAGGCTATGGTGGCATGATGAGCGCGTCACTTACTTGCGCTTCCTGTCATGGGACAGACAGTCGTGGTGGGGAACATACCATGCACATGGATTTCATGGATGCTCCTGATATTCGCTATCTGGCTCTTAACAGCGAGGAAGAATATGAGGAAGAAGGTGGACATGATGGCGAATATGATTTGGAAACTTTCCGTCAAGCCGTAGTCAATGGGCAACATCCCGACGGGGACTCTCTTGACCGCGACATGCCCCGTTGGGCAATGAGCGATCAAGACTTATCTGACTTGCTTGACTACTTAAAGACGCTGCCTTAACGCGACAGCATTATATCAAATAATTAAGAAGAAAGAGAGGTACTATGAAAAAACCCAGAAAAGTAGCCCGACCGAAAAAAAGCCCCTCAATTACGATAAATATCCAATCTTGGGCGACCCCAATTGTGGGGGTTGTTATGTTAGTTATCGGATTCTTTAGTGGATATTCTGGACGTCCAGTGAACGGAGATGTTGGTCAACAAGCAGCAGTGCCACAGGTCAACGCACCTGCGCCCTCAGCAGATACGGGTGCTAAGGATGAGGAATTGATGGCATATCTTGTATCTCAGACTCGACATTTTAAAGGTGATCCAAACGCCCCCGTGACATTGATCGAATTTGGAGATTTTCAGTGACCATACTGTGGGCGATTTGCCACTGACGCGGGTCGTCAGATCGAAGAAACTTATTTAGAAAATGGCAATGTTCGTATTGGATACGTCCATTTTGCTTTCTTAGGTGCAGAATCACAATGGACGGCAGAAGCCAGTGAATGTGCCGCCGAGCAAGATTTATTCTGGGAATACCACGACTATCTATATGCAAATCAAAATGGTGAAAACCGCGGTGTCTTCAACCAAGATAATCTCAAACAATTTGCCAGTGAACTGGGATTGAACGAAGAAATGTTTAATCAATGTCTTGACTCCGGAAAATACACAGAACTTGTCCAACAAGACAAAGAGATGGCTCAACAAATGGGCATCCAAAGCACACCAACTTTTCTAGTCAACGGCATACGTGTAATTGGCGCACAACCATTTGAAAGTTTTCAGCAAGTAGTTGAAGCAATTCTTAGCAACTGAGAGAACACCCTATGAACCAATCTCCTTCCTCCATTGCATCAAAGCCCGTTCCTCTAAATCAACGTCTGAGAACACTTGCTCACGCGCTGGCTTTTGTGACTGGCTTTTCGCTTATTTTCATTGTCGGATGGGGTGGGGCGGCTACTTTGGCGGGGCAATTCTTTGGTCAGTACAAAAATGTGATTGCCCGTTTCGGCGGCGTGATTGTCATTATGTTCGGACTGGCAACGCTAGATATCATACGTGTCCCCTGGTTTTACGCTGACACACGAGCACAATATACAGGAGGACGGTCAGGTGCGCTCGCAAACTCTGGTTTGATGGGGATTTTCTTTGCTGCTGGATGGAGTCCCTGCATCGGCGCAACATTGGGAGCAATTCTGACAATGGGCTTGAGCCAGGACACCGTTGGGCAGGCGATGTGGCTATCTTCAGAATACTCCATTGGATTGGGAATCCCCTTCCTGCTTCTGGCTTTAGGTCTTGAACGGGCTTCTGGGTGGGTCAATCGCATGAAACGTTATCAGAATGTTTTCAAGATCGCCAGCGGAGTCTTTATCCTGATTATTGGCGTGATGCTCTTTACGAACACAATGAGCCGGATTGCCATCTGGGCTTTTCAAAACGGATTCTAAAAAGAAACGTTTTCCAGTTACGCAGCTGCCCCCACCTACCTAACAGCAATCCTAGCAGGTTTGCTTTCATTTCTCTCTCCGTGCGTGCTGCCGCTCGTCCCCGCCTATGTTGGTTATTTGAGCGGACAGGCTGTAAAGGCAACCGTAGCGTAGGAAATCACACATGACAACCGGCAAAAGAGGGTTTTGAAAATGCCAAAACTTAGTACTTTTACGAAAAAAACCCTAAATGAACAAGGATTTGGAAAACTTGATGATGAGGCTAAATCCCACTACACGTTGCCATTACGATTCTCCCCTGGCGTAAGCACCATCTTGGTTGTGGTCGGACTGGCCTTGCAGTCGCCAATTTGGCTTGGGTCCATGGCACTTGTTGCCTTGAGTGGAGCCTTACTTCCTAAAGGCATGCTAATTGACCTGGTTTACAACCTCGGTGTTCGCCATTTATTCAATGCGCCGCCGCTGCCACCTACACCAAAGCCCCGACAGTTTTCCTACGGTCTTTCCACTACTTGGCTGGCAGGTTCAGCATTGTCCTTCTATTACGGGGTACCGGTCTTGGGGTATATCTTGGGAGGCGTGGTGGTCATTGCGGCTACGACCCTCACTACTTCGCTCTGGTGTCTTGGATCGTGGTGGTACAGGCTGATCTTCAGACATGCAGAGGTAGAATAATAAAATAATCAAGGCAGGCGAGCTCAATGCAAAAAAGTGTCCATAAATGAGCGGAAGTTTTGCTTGCACTTCCTATTACGGCAAAGGTATAGAGCGGACAGGCCGCCAAAAGCGAAGCCACTTAAACGAAATGTAGATTGTCATATCCCGAGACATTTTTTGTCATAAAACATATAAGCCATATTGCTTATATCAAAACCAGCCGGATTGCGCTGTTTGGTAGCCAAGCCTCTATCTATAATCACAGTAACTTAAGCTTTATTGGAGATTCTGAATGACTACCTCTACCGCCCGCCGCTTGATTTTCCTCCTTCTGATTTTAAGCCTGACTTTATCCGGCTTGCTCTCAGCTTGTTCCCCACAGAAAACACAACATACATTTGATTTGGCTGATATGAGCGAAATGCCCGCCGACGTTCAAGCTGCTCCCGTTTCCGTGCAGCAGGCGTATCAATTTGCAGTTGCCAACGAAGACGTGCTGACGGAGATCCCCTGCTATTGCGGTTGCGGTGATATGGGGCATACCTCCAATTTTGCCTGCTATGTAGCCGATCAAAATGCCGATGGCAGCCTTGCCTTCGACAATCACGCCCTTGGCTGCTCCATCTGCGTGGACATTACCCAGGCCACGATGCGTATGCTGGATGAAGGCAAGAGTGTGGACGAAATCCGCGTCTATATCGACCAAACCTACGCAAAATATGGTCCGTCGAATATCCAGTAGAGATGAACAAAAAACGGAGAGTAGTTCAGTGGTCAGTTCTCGGCATAGCGGCGTTGATGGTTGCTTTTGCGCCCATACCTTCTGTCTCAACCACACCCACCGAACGCTTCTTCCATGTAGATGCTGAGAGTTTTGCATACTCCCCCGCTATATTGACCGTCAATCCCGGCGATCAAGTCACCATCGAATTGGCTTCCACCGATGTCGTTCATGGTCTGTATGTGGGCGGCTACGACCTCAGCATCACCGCCGACCCCGGTCAGCCCACCACCCTGACTTTTATTGCAGATAAATCAGGCACCTTCCGCCTGCGCTGCTCTGTCTCCTGTGGTGCGCTGCATCCTTTTATGCTTGGCAAGTTACAGGTCGGCACAAATCTTCTTTTCTTACGGGGCATCGGGTTGACTTTTGCCGCGTTACTGGGTGTCCTCTTTATTCGTAAACCTTTAGCAGAATCTGAAAACTAACCCCTGCCATGAATCTTCTGCACATCCCCCTCATCAAGGCACTCCTCAAGAACCGCTGGCCGCAATTTACCATTATAGTGATTGCGCTGGCGGGTTTTATATTAGCAATCCTTTCTGGATTCTTTGGCACGCCTGTTGGCAGCCGCAACTTCGGCATCATCTTTGTCTGGATCGCTTGGTGGGCAATCTTGATGCTGGTGGCTGTCCCGTTTTTTGGGCGTGGCTGGTGTGGCATTTGCCCCATCCCGGCACCAGGGGAATGGATTCAGCGTGGCGCAATGCTAGGTCCACGAGGACAAGCCAAAGGTGCCACCCTGAGCAAGTCGAAGGGTCTCGGGCGTCGCTGGCCGAAACGCTTCCGCAATATCTGGCTGCAAAATGGCAGCTTCCTCCTGGTGGCACTCTTCAGCACCGTCATCCTGACCCAGCCGCGCGTCACCGCCATTGTCTTGGTCGCATTCCTCTTCGTGGCAGTCGGTGCCAGTCTCATCTTTGAGCGACGCGCCTTTTGCCGTTATCTCTGCCCAGTGGGCGGTTTCATCGGACTCTATTCGCAGCTCGCACCCGTCGAGGTGCGTGTGGTCGATACCGCTGTTTGCAAATCCCACACAGAGAAGACTTGCTACACGGGCAACGACGATGGCTACGGCTGCCCCTGGGATGTCTTCCCGCCGGGCATGGTCAAGAACACCTACTGCGGCACCTGCATGGAATGCCTGCGCACTTGCCCGCACGATAATATCGCCATCAATATCCGCGCTATCGGTACTGACCTTTCGGTGGAACGCAATCGAAAACTGGATGAGGCGTACAAAGCTTTTATCATGCTCGGCGCAGCGGCGGTTTATTCAGCAGTTTTACTGGGACCGTGGGGGACGCTCAAACTGGCGGCTTACTCAGTCGGGACTTTGCCATGGATGGCTTACGCCACTTCGTTCCTGACCCTGATCTTGCTTGCCCTCCCCGGCATTTTCTGGCTGATGGTTTGGTTCGGTAAACGCTTGTCTGACGCATCTCAGCCGACGAAGAAATTATTCATTTCCCAAGCCTATGCCCTTATCCCGCTGGGCCTGACGGCATGGATCGCATTCAGCCTATCATTTGTTTTTGCTAATTTCTCCTATGTGCTGGTCGCTCTCTCTGATCCCTTCGGTTGGGGCTGGGATTTGATCGGCACAGCCGGCATCGGGTGGACACCCTGGCTGACTAACCTGACGCCCTTCCTGCAAGTGGGTGTTTTGGTAGGTGGCTTTATCTGGGCGGCAATCACATCTAGCAAGATCGCTTCAGAGAAGCTGGACGCAGCGCGAGCAGCGAGATTGTCCACACCTGTGATTGGCTTTTGTCTGGTATTTACACTCACTCTAATGGGATTACTAATCGCATGAACGAGAAACTTGCGCGTATCTTTGTTATCGTGCTATTGCTGGGCGGGAGCATTGCCATCGGCATCTCCTGGTGGTCAGACCAAGTGGATGTTATTACCCTGCACGCTCGTATGCCCGAGGAGGGTGGCTGGACGCCTGCCGACCTGACCATTGAAGCAGGCCAACCCCTGCATCTGCATCTGACTTCGGATGATGTAATACACAGTTTCGCCATCGGTCAGAGCGACCAACCTGCTGTCGATATTAAACCCGGCGAGATGACAAAACTCACCTTGACCTTTGACCAGCCTGGCACCTACACCTTTTACTGTACCCGCTGGTGTGGCGCTAATCACTGGCGGATGCGAGGCACGATCATCGTGACGGGTGAAGAAGTTGAACAGGCTGACGAATCACCGCTTTATTTAGAGCTTGGTCTGGATATTGATGCTGTTCACGAAGCGCAAGTAGTTCCTGATGAAAAGCCATCCGTCCAACGGGGCAAAGAGACGTTCGCCCAATTCCCGATTCTCAATGCCCAAACTTACCAATCCCTTGACTACTATCGCTCTCACAGTCCAGAGCAAGTCTGGCAGGAAATGCGCGGAGATGAGATGCTGACTTCCCATACCGATCAACAGCTTTGGGATGCGGTTGCTTTTATCTGGCAATCCAATACCACGCCAGAAGCATTGTTGGAAGCCGAAGAACTCTATGCCGAAAACTGCGCTGCCTGTCACGGTGTATCAGGCGCAGGAGATGGCGTTTTTAGCGGCGAGCAAGTTCCGGTCACGGGCGAATCGCACGATTCCCAAACTGGACATGAGATCGTTCATGCCACCGATTTCACCGATCCTTACCATATCTTATCTACCAGCCCCGCAGCATCGCAGGGCAAACTTATCCGCGGCGGCATGGGGACGGGCATGCCGATGTGGGGCGTTATTTCCACAGAGGAACAGACCTGGTCGTTGGTCAGTTATCTCTACAGTTTTCAATTCGAGGAGGCTCAATAATGAGCAAGAAATATAGAAACAAAAAAAGAAAAAAGCAAGAGCAATCCAAGAAGCCACTGATCTGGCTGGTGAGCGGCGGAGTTTTTCTGATTGCCGCCGCACTATTTATGGTCTTTGGTGGTAATGATAGCGATGGAGGGACTCCCGCTCTTGTCGTAGACCAAGAGGTGATTGAGTACGGTGACGTCAAATTCGATACCAATTTGACATTTGAGATCAAGGTCACTAACACCGGTGACGGCAATCTTAAATTCAAAGAAACACCCTATATCCAAGTACGGGAGGGTTGCTGACCGCCTGAACTATCCATCGGTTCGATGGTACTCAAACCCGGCGAAAGCACTACCATTACTTCCACCGTATTTATGATGCACGCAGGCATGGATGGTCCGCACGATTTTGCTGTCCACCTGAAGACCAATGACCCAGCACAATCTGATAAGATCGTGACGGTGTTGTCCAACTGGATTCCCTAATTTGAACAAGAATGCTCCGGTAGTAGCCACATCCCCAAAGCTGGTAAACTGGTTTTTCGTATTTATCCTCGTTTACGGCGTGTGGGTCTGGACGCCCTTCCTGGCCCCCTTATTTATGCACTTGGGTTGGGAAGGTCCGGCAAAGGCGATCTATTTTGTCTATTCCTTTTTCTGCCATCAACTGCCGGAGCGTTCTTACTTCTTTTTTGGTTCCCAAATAAATTATTCACTATCTGAAATTCAGGCGGTCTGGGGGGACACGATCAACCCGCTGCTTTTGCGCAAGTTCATTGGCACAGCCAAGATGGGATGGAAAGTAGCCTGGTCCGACAGGATGATCTCGTTCTATGGCGGAGTCTGGTTTTTTGCGCTGCTCTGGTATCCACTTCGTCGCGTGACCCGGAGCTTGCATCCGTTAAAAATGGCTTTGCTCCTGCTCTCGCTTGCTGTAGACGGACTCACACATATGGTCAGCGATATGTCAGGGATTGGTCTTGGCTTCAGGGATTCTAATTTATGGCTGGCTACTCTCACCCAATTTGCCTTCTCCCCGAACTTCTACGCTGGTGATGCGCTCGGCTCCTTCAACTCGTGGATGCGGATCATCACCGGGTTATTAGCCGGTTTGGCACTGGTCTGGTTTGCGTTCCCATATATTGCCTTGGCGTATTCTCAGGATGTGCGTTAGGCCGGAGGAATCAATGCGTAGGAACAACATTTTACAGGTTTTTCACACCATTAATCCCTTTGGACGGAATTATAGCGCCTCCGCTAAGTGGGTGGATTAGAATTTCGCGCCCTCACCAAGTCTGCAGGGTCTAAGCAAGTTGAGAATCTGACTGAGTTTTCCGAAAGCCCGTCCTCCGATACTACAATCTGATTGCCGTAGCTGAAAATTGATGTGCTGCATGAAAAAAAGTGGCAGAGATAAATCTTCACCGCTTTTGATATTTCCCGAGAGCCAAGTTTTAGTCGAAACTTGATCAAATGAAAATCTGTTCCCGCCTACGCTTGAGGTCTAAATTTATACCCGTATATTTGATTTATACCGCATTATGCAGGCAATTATGACTGTATAGATGGAATTGAGAAGTCTCGTGAGACCTTCCCCAGTTTTTTTTCTGTGAAATTATGCCTCTATATGGGTGGGAGAATCATAAGGACGTGCAGCGTGCAGTTCACACAAAATACACGTCTATTTATTACGTAGAGAGATTTCCACGCAGAGTGTTTCGCTATTCAATTTCCACCGCAATTGGTGGTTTGGTTCATAAATTACATTCACAAATGGTAGGGTCTATGACTTCCTGAAGAGAAGAGTTACATACACTTGTACTTCTGCATGGATGTTACCTGTGATGTTTATTCGCCCAGCTTGCCCCACCATTTGGATAACCTATTGCCAGAGCGGGAGGCATGGTCCTTATAATGGGAAATATCATTAAAGAGCATCAAGCGTGCTCGCACAGTGTCTTTGAAATCAAGGACATTCAAACAAGCCGGAGATTGATCCAGTCGGTCTCTGTAGCCACGTCCATCAAAGCCGAGCACACTGCTGATCAATAAGCGCAGCGTGGCTTTATGGGAAACGATCAATACATTTTTCCCACGATGTCGGACAATAATATCTCGAATGATGGGGAGTGTGCGGGCGATGACGCTTACTCCATTTTCGCCACCTTGTGGGGCAAATGTATAGGGGTCTTCTTCCCAAGCAAGGTATTCTTCTGAAAATTGCGTCTCCACTTCAGCTCTGGTCTTTTCTTCCCAGTGACCATGATGGATTTCACGCAATCCCTCACGCTGGGTAGGGGTCAAATTATGCGGTCGTCCAAGGATAGTCGCAGTATGAATAGTGCGCTTCATTTGGCTACTGTAAACTGCCGCAATCGCATCATCAGCCAAGCGTTCAGCCAAACGCTCAGCCTGAAAGATGCCCTCTTCCGAGAGTTCCACATCGGTAGCTCCGGCAAAACGATCTTCGGCACTAAGCACGGTTGCACCGTGGCGAACCAAGAAAAGGCGGGTTACATTTCGTTCAGGCATACGCTACTCGCTTTTCAGGCGATGCTCTATGTGGGCGAAAAACCAGGTCATCACTTTGCGGGGGACACCTTTGCGGGCACCAAATTGCAGCACCTGCCCAACGGGGTTAATGGGGTAAATTTTCAACGCTACTTTTGTTTCAGTTGCGGATGTGCTCTCAAGGTTAAGTTCCATTTGAGTGCGATCGCCAAGGACATTGCCCAGAATAGTCTTCGGGAATTTGACTTCGATACGTCCGGCTTCAGTATCGTGCTTGAGCACTTCCCCTTCGAGGCCCTTAACTGCCCCCAACATAGCTTTTTGAAGATCGGCTGATGATGCTTGAAAGGTCTTTTCTTCTTCAATTGTATAAGGCATTTTTCTTTCCTTTTTTATACAGAAAACCTGACAGGTCTCTGAGACCTGTCAGGTTTCGTTATTAATTATTAATTTTCGAGTGTAATTCTTCCACCAACTCACGAGAGCCAACCCCTGTTCCGCTCAGGCTGGCGGCGGCGGCGCCACAGGCGATGCCCCAGCACAAGGCTTCTGCTAGAGGCAGCTCTTGGCTCAATCCCCAAGTCAAGCCGCCGACCATCGAATCGCCAGCACCAATGGGATTGCGTTCTTCGATAACAGGGCTTTCAACCAGTCCATCCTCATCGGGACTGACTAGAAGCGCACCTTTTTTACCCAAAGAGACTACAACATTGGCGACACCCATTTTCTGGAGCGCCTGCGCAGCGACCGTAATTTGGGCTTGGTTATTGACAGCTAAACCGGTCAGCTTCTCAAGCTCTATATCGTTGGGCTTCGCTAAAAAGGGTTTTGCCATTGCCCCTTTTTCAAGGGCTTCGCCGCTGGTATCTAGGATAACTTTTGCGCCCGTAGCTTGGATGATCGTGATCAGTTGGGCATAAAAATTAGTTGGGATGCCCGGCGCAAGACTGCCAGCTAAGACCCACCAGTCGCCCGATTGGCTGAGTTGGCGGACTTTTTCGAGCATCGTATCCTGTTCTTCAGCAGAGATGGTTGGCCCCGGTTCGTTGGCTTTGATATAGCAATCGTGCGCATCGGGGACAATACTGACATTGGTGCGTGTTTCACCTTTTACCCAGACGAAATCTGTGGCAATACCCAGAGATTCAAGCCCGTCTTTGAGCAACTCACCACTCTTGCCCCCGGCAAAGCCTAGCGCCGTACTGGGGGTTCCGAGTGATTGGAGCATCCGAGAGACATTGAAGCCTTTGCCACCGAAATCCACTCTCCAGGCAGATGCCCGTAAAACGGTATCAAATTCAATTTCAGGGACGGTTAGCTCACGGTCTACAGCGGGGTTTAAGGTTAGGGTGTAGATTCTGCTCATTCGGCGGGCATCCAGTACGATTCAATCAAAGCTTCTTCAGCTTCGGGTGTCCAGACATTGCCTTCGCCAAGTTTTTCTGCGACATTGGGCAATTTTTCTGCCAATTCATCCAAGCTCATCAGGGGCAGGTTTTCGATTTGGGGGAAGATGACGATTTTGCCGGGATAGCTGCTGTTAATAACGCCGTCGATGGCATCGAGACCTGCGTTCATGCCGCCAATGGCTGCGACCATGCGCCCGGGGGAGAGCACACCTTCTTCAGCACGTTTCAAAACAGCGGCTTGGTCGTCGATGGTCAGCCCGGATGTACCTGTATATTGGGCATTGTGCAAGTAAACATTACTCAGGTTCAATGCGCCCATTGTGCCGTTGGGGACGCCCGCAAAGAAAACCATCATGCCATTTTCATTCATCAGTGTATCGGCTTCGGTCATCAGAGCAGCCGAGGGGACACTGGCAACAACATCTTCTGCACCTTTGCCATCGGTGAGTTCCATGACAAAATCATAGAGGCTTTGCTCAGATGTGATCGGATTGATGACATAGAGTTTCTTGCCATATTCTTCAGCGAGGGGCACAAAGCGTTCGTTGAGAGCGTCAAGACGGGATTCGTTGACGTCAGTAGCAACCATAACTGTTTGCCCTCAAAGGTTAATGGACAAATATAGCGAAATATTAATGGAGGCTT
>JABGOQ010000025.1 GCA_018645405.1 Anaerolineae bacterium
ATTCGATTGATAAGGTTCTGTTTTCCGAAACGATCTGTTGATGTATGACAATTACCTATTAGATATTGACAACAGGCTATCGTCTGAAGATGATAGTGTTGCTTTATCTGTAAATGGAAGTGCCATTGCGTATACATCAGATTCTCCTTTACATGTTTCAAGAGGAGACGATTACTATACAAGAACATGGAAAGCTAACAGTCTAGATACACTTCCTTCAAATTTCACATTCTCAACAGATGGAACCCTTCTTGTTTCATGGTCATCATCGTACGATTCTGACGGTTCCTTTTTTCTAATGCGTAGCAGTGATGGTAGCACCATTAAAACTGTTCAAGGTGATGCCAACAGCAATACAAGTCTTTCTTTGTCTCCTGATGGAAAGTTTATTGTAAGTGGTTCTGATAACGGTATAGTACATCTATGGGGAATTATTCCATGAACGGCTCTTTCGATTATTTACACGGTATAATCCCCCCGACAAAAAAACTTCATATTCCTTCGTGGATTCCCCAATTACCTAATCCCTAATTACCTATGACCCAACAACCAAAAAGCCTCCAAACCATAATCCTCCAACTCCAGCAATTCTGGGCAGCACACGGCTGCACCATCGCCCAACCCTACTACACCCAGGTTGGCGCGGGGACAATGAACCCCGCCACCTTCCTGCGCGTGCTCGGCCCCGAGCCGTGGAACGTTGCCTACGTCGAACCCTCCGTCCGTCCCGACGATGGACGTTATGGTGAGAACCCGAATCGCTTCCAGCAGCACACCCAATTTCAGGTTATCCTGAAACCCGATCCCGGCGACCCGCAGCAGCTCTACCTCGACTCGCTCAAAGCCATCGGCATCGACCCGCGCCAGCACGACATTCGATTTGTCGAAGATAACTGGGCGCAGCCTGCCATCTCCGCTTGGGGGCTGGGCTGGGAAGTCTGGATGGACGGGCAGGAAATCACCCAATTCACTTATTTTCAGCAGGTTGGTGGCGTAGCCCTCGATCCCGTTTCGGTCGAAATCACCTACGGTCTCGAACGCATCCTGATCGCCCTCAACAACGCCGCCGCCATCTGGGATGAACCCTGGAGCGAAAACGTCACCTATGGCGAAATCCGGCACAAGGAAGAATTCGAGCATAGCAAATACTATTTCGAGATCGCCGATGTCGCCCGCCTGCGCCAGATGTACGAAAACTTCGACGCCGAAGCCAACGCCTGCCTCGATGCCGGTCTCGTCCTCCCCGCCCACGATTACGTCCTAAAATGCTCACACACCTTCAACATCCTCGATACCCGCGGCGCAGTCGGCGTCACCGAGCGTCAAGCCTTCTTCCGCAAAATGCGCACCCTCGCCCGCCGCGTCGCCGAAAGCTACGTAGAGCAACGCCAAAAACTCACATATCCCCTCCTTACAGAGAGTCGTGAGCAGAGAGTAGAGAGCAGTAGTGCTCCTGACTATTCTCTAATCTCTACTCCCCAATCTCTGCTTTTGGAAATCGGTATCGAAGAAATGCCCCATTCGGATGTGGAATCCATACTTGCTCAACTCCGTAAACGGATTCCCGCGTGGATGCAGGAGCTGCGTCTCAAACATGGTGCGGTGCGGATTCACGCCACACCTCGACGTGCTACCGTGTGGATACAGAATCTCGATCCCAAACAGCCCGACCTCGAAGAACTTGTCAAGGGACCGCCCGCCTCCCGTGCCTTCGACGCGGATGGCAACCCCACCAAAGCCGCCATGGGTTTCGCCCGCGGCAAGGGCGTTGACGTTTCCGCGCTAGAAAAACGCGAAATTAACGGCGGCGAATACGTTGTCGCAGTCGTCAAACAATCCGGCAAACCCGCAGGCGAAATCTTGCTTGAAGAACTGCCCAAATTAATCAAAGAAATCCACTTCACCAAATCCATGAAATGGAATGATAGCGGCGTTGCTTTCTCGCGCCCCATCCGCTGGTTTGTCGCCATGCTCGGCGAAACGGTCATCCCATTTAAATACGCGGGTGTCACCGCAAACAACATCACCCGCGGCTTACGCCCCTACGATTCCCCCGAAATTGAAATCACTTCAGCCGATGCCTATTTTGAAATAATAGAAAAAGCTGGCATCATCCTAGACGAAGAAAAACGCAAAGCGATGGTTTTAGAGCAAATCAAAGCCGCCGCCGCATCAGTCAAGGGCGAAGCCCTCATAGATGAAGACCTCCTCCTAGAAGTCACCCACCTCGTCGAAAAACCAACCGCCTTCCTAGGCAAATTCCCCGCCGAATACCTCGAACTCCCGCGTGATGTCCTCATCAAAACCATGCAAAAACATCAACGCTATTTTGCAGTTAACGCTCTCTCCCCCTCAGGGGGAGAGATGTCCGAAGGACAGAGAGGGGGCGCACTTCTCCCTTACTTCATCGGCGTCCGCAACGGCGACTCCGAACATCTAGACATGGTACGCGAAGGCAACGAACATGTCATCAACGCCCGTTTTGCGGATGCAAACTTTTTCGTCCGCGAAGATGTGAAAAAATCCCTCGAAGAATTCCGCCCCGAACTAAGCGGTTTGACCTTCCAAACCAAACTCGGCTCCATGCTATCTAAATCTGACCGCATGTTGAAGTTGGGCGCAGAACTTTGCCCGCTCTTCGGCTTTACAACTACAGAAACCATCAAACCCTTCGGACGTGCTGTTTATCTCGCTAAAGCCGACTTGGTGACACAGATGGTCACCGAAATGACCTCCCTGCAAGGCATTATCGGGCGAGAATATGCCCTGCGTTCTGGCGAAGATGAAGTTGTAGCCACTGCGATTGGCGAACAATATAAAACCATTCCTCAGAGTGAAATCGGCGTAGCCCTAGCCTTGACTGATAGGCTCGACTCTCTCGTTGGTCTTTTCTCCGCTGGGTTAGCCCCAACTGGCACAAAAGACCCCTTTGCTCTGCGACGCGCCGCGATTGGTGTTGTGCAACCCCTTCTTGAGCATGATTTAGACTTCGACCTTAATGAAGCCATAGCCGAAACCGCAAAATTGCAACCCATCGAAGTCAGCGATGGGACAAGAGCCAAAGTACTTGAATTCATCGAAGGCAGATTGCGCGTCGTCCTTCGAGAACGCGGAAACGCTCACGATGTGGTAGATGCTATTTTAGGGCAAGCAAGCCAAAATCCCGCACGTGCCGCCAAGTCTGTCGAAGAGCTAACTGCTTGGGTTGCGCGTCCCGATTGGGAGGAAATCCTTCCCGCGTATTCGCGCTGTGTCCGCATTATTCGTTCTTCAAAGGCCGAAGACGATGGACAGTGGACAGTGGACAGCAGCAAATTTGTTGACGAAGCTGAAAAAATGCTCTATGCCGAGGTGGAGAAGACGGTCAACCGTCAACCATCCACCGTCAACGAGGCGTTAAATGCCGTAGTAGAACTCATCCCCGCCATCAACAACTTCTTCGATAAGGTGCTCGTGATGGACGAAGACGAAGCCGTGAAGCAAAACCGTCTCGCGCTGGTGGGGAAGATCGCCAGCCTGACCGAGGGTTTGGCAGACATGAGCCATTTAGAAGGATTTTAAACCCAAAGAGCCACGCCTTATTCGCGTGGCTCTTATTTTTTAAGGAGCAATTTCTATGAAGCATTTTCAAATCTCATCCCCTTTGATTCTTGAGGCAAGAAAGGAAAGTGATTGGGATGGCAATTTTTTGCTTGTGCCAATTGCTGCCCCGAAAAATAACACTCCTGAAAAACCTGGCAAAAAAATAGGCGACACTCTTCTCTTGACAGGAGAAGAGACTCAATTACTTATCTCTCTTGGCATGACAGAAAAAATTAGCAGAAAAACAATTCGCAAAGCTGGCGAAGCGACTGCTAAATGGCTGATCGCTCATCAAGCATCGAAGGTGGGATTGCGTGCCACTGCTTTTGACGATTTCGGTATTAAAAACGCGCTGGATGCTTTCTGCGAAGGGCTTCTTTTGGGAGCCTTTTCCTTTGATCTCCATAAAGCGAAACGCGATGATATTGAACGCGTCAACGTCCATCTTTTGGCAGATAGGGATATTTCAAGATTGCAAGAAAGAATTACCCGCGTGACGGCAATTGTTGATGGCGTCAACCTTGCCCGTGAATTGAGTCACGAACCACCTAACGTAATCATTCCTGTCAGTTTGGTAGAACGCGTTCAGACATTGGCTTCTGAAACTGGTCTGAAATGCACGGTTTTCGGAGAAAAGGAACTGACCGAGATGGGCGCAGGCGCAATTCTTTCTGTTGGCTTGGGGAGCAAGACTCCCTCACAAATGATCATCCTTGAACACCTTGGTCATGGAGCCAGAGCCGAAGAGCCTCCTGTGGTTGTTGTCGGTAAGGCGATCACCTTTGATACGGGCGGCTATTCCCTAAAAGATACAAAGGGGATTGTGGGGATGAAATTTGACAAGAGCGGCGGCATGGTTGTTTTAGGAATTATGAAGGCCGTCGCTGCGTTAAATTTGCCCATCCCCGTGATCGGGATTGTCGCGGCGGCAGAAAATATGATCTCTGCCGAAGCCTATAGACCCAACGATATTATTCGATCCCTTTCAGGGAAAACAATTGAAATCATCAGCACCGATGCGGAAGGGCGGATGGTGCTCGCCGATGCGCTGACTTATGCCAGCACCGAATTAAAGCCGCGCGCGATCATTGACCTTGCTACGCTGACGGGCGGGGTTCTCGTGGCTTTGGGCAAGGTGCGGGCGGGATTGATGTCCACAGACGAGGGGTTGGCTGAGGCACTTTCCGCAGCTGGAGAGCGCACAGATGAGCGTCTTTGGCCTTTGCCTTTGGATGATGAATATTTCCTGCTCATCAAGGGCAACGATAGCGATCTCAAAAATTCTGCTGGAATTCCCCTGGCTTCTTCCATCGTTGGTGGCACTTTCCTGAAGCAATTTGTGATGAACGATATTCCTTGGGCACATCTTGATATTGCGGGTACAGCGACGATCAAAAAGACGATCATCGGTCCCAGAAAATCGACTGGCTTTGGCGTCCGATTGATTTTGGATTATCTGGAAGGGTTGTAAGTTTCGTACTATACTGTTTTATTGGTACCCCTTCGCAAAGGGTTTTAGAAAAAAGGAGCAGATATGCAATACGTCAATCTTGGTAAAAGTGGATTAAAAGTCTCACGGCTGTGTCTGGGCATGATGACCTATGGCACGCCCACATGGCGTCCCTGGGTATTGGATGAGGATGCTTCACGCCCCTTTATAAAGAAAGCCTTGGATGCCGGTATCAATTTTTTTGATACCGCTGATATGTATTCTTTGGGTGTCAGTGAAGAATTAACGGGTAAGCTCTTACGTGAATTTGGAGTAAAGCGCGAGAATGCGGTGATTGCAACCAAATTATTCTTTAATCTGACAGATGAAATCAACGCTGGCGGACTCTCCCGCAAACATATCATGGATGCGATTGATGCTTCGCTGACCCGCCTGGGTATGGATTACGTAGACCTCTACCAAATCCACCGCTGGGATCATGAAACCCCCATCGAAGAAACTATGGAAGCTCTGCACGATGTCGTCAAGGCGGGCAAAGCGCGTTATATCGGTGCTTCATCCATGTATGCCTGGCAGTTTGCCAAAGCCCAACACATCGCGGACGCAAATGGCTGGACGCGATTCGCATCCATGCAAAATCACTACAATCTAGTCTACCGTGAAGAAGAGCGAGAGATGATTCCGCTGTGTATCGATCAGGGTGTTGGTCTGATTCCGTGGAGTCCGTTGGCACGTGGATTTCTGGCAGGCAACCGCAAACGTGATGGGGGTGGCGATACTGCTCGTTCAAAGAGTGATGATTTTGCCAATGAAATGTACTTCCGTGAGAATGATTTCACCATCATCGAACGCGTTCAGGAGATTGCTAAAAATCATGGTGTAACCAATGCACAGATCGCACTAGCCTGGATGCTGAGTAAATCACATATCACCGCTCCCATCATCGGAGCCAGCAAAATGGCACATCTTAATCAAGCCATCGCTGCATTGGAAATTGAACTCACAGAAGATGAAATTTCTTCATTGGAAGAAGCTTACCAGCCGCATCCTGTTCTGGGGCACTCGTAACCTCATAAGAATACTTCACTAAATGGTATACTTCCCCCGCTATAAAATCTAATATTTAATTCTCACCACAAAGGCACAGAGTACCCAAAGAAAAACTTTGTGCTCTTCGTGTCTGCACCTGCACTTGCATCGCAGGTGCAGGTATGTGGTGAATAGACCTAAGAAAAACCATGAGTAATAATACAAGAAATTTTTCAATCATCGCCCATATCGATCACGGCAAATCGACTCTCGCAGATCGGCTCTTGCAATTGACCGACACTATCGCAGATCGTGATATGGCAGCGCAAGTGCTAGACGATATGGATTTAGAACGCGAAAAAGGCGTGACGATTAAAGCCTCTGCCGTGTATATGGATTATGTCGCTGAAGATGGGCAAAAGTATGATCTTAATTTAATTGACACTCCCGGCCATGTCGATTTTGGCTACGAAGTCAGCCGCGCGATGAACGCCTGTGAAGGCGCTCTCCTTATCGTGGATGCGACTCAGGGCATCGAAGCGCAAACCCTTGCCAATCTCTACTCTGCCCTCGATGCGAATTTAGAGATTATCCCTATTATCAATAAAATTGATTTGCCTTCTGCTGATCCTGATAAAGTGGCAGAAGATGTTGTTTCTTTGCTCGGCGGAAATGCAGATGAGATCTTACGAATTTCGGCGAAGAATGATATCAATATCCCCGCGGTGTTGGAGGCAGTTGTAGAGCGCGTTCCGCCCCCTCAAGGCGACCCGAAAGCTCCGCTCCGTGCGTTGATTTTTGATACCCATTATGATTCTTATAAGGGTGTGATCGCTTATATTCGTGTAGTGGATGGAGAGATCAATAAAAACGATAAATTAATGTTGATGTCTACTAAAGCGGATGTTGACCCGGTGGAATTGGGTATTTTTGCTCCCACGATGAAGGTCACGAAAAGCATCCACGCCGGAGAAGTTGGGTATATCGCTACGGGGCTGAAGACTGTTCAAGACTGCCGAGTTGGTGATACGGTCACGCAAGCCCAAGGTCCGGCGCGTACCGCCCTTCCCGGATATCAGATGCCGAAGCCAATGGTTTTCGCGGGCATTTATCCCGTTGTTCCCGAAGAGTATGAAGAGCTTCGAGATGGGCTGGAGAAATTGCAGTTGAACGATGCTTCGCTGGTTTATCAGCCGGAGACTTCGCAAGCCTTGGGATTTGGCTTTAGGGCCGGATTTTTAGGCTTATTCCATATGGAAATTATTCAAGAGCGAATTGAGCGTGAATATAATTTGAACGTGCTTTTTACCGCGCCGTCGGTAGAGTATGAAGTTTTGCTGAAAAGCGGCGAAACGCTGCCTATAGATTCTCCTGCTGCCTTGCCTGATGAGGGCGATATTGAAGAGATCCGCGAGCCATGGATGAATATAGAAATTTTTACGCCGACCGATTATTATGGCCCGATCATGGAGTTGGTCACGAAGCGGCGCGGCATGTTTTTGGAGCAACAATATCCTGCGCCGAGCCGCGTGCAGTTGAATTATGAGATTCCACTCTCGGAATTGATCGTAGATTTTTTTGATGCCCTAAAATCAAGTACGCGTGGTTATGCTTCGCTTGATTATCATTTTAAAGAATATCGCAAAGATGATTTGGTGAAGCTTGAGATTTTGGTCAATCAAGAGCCAATGGATGCTTTGGCGACCATCGTACATAAAGACGCAGCCTATAGAAAAGGGCAGAAATTGATCACAAAATTGCGCAAAACAATTCCCCGCCAGATGTTTGATGTCGCCATCCAAGCCGCGGCAGGCGGACGTGTAATTAGCAGAGCTAACGTGAGAGCCTTAAGAAAAGACGTGACCGCAAAATGCTACGGCGGCGATGTTTCTCGTAAAAAGAAATTGCTTGAGAAACAGAAAAAAGGCAAAAAGCGGATGAAGATGGTCGGCAGTGTTGAAATCCCGCAAGAGGCTTTTATGGCTGTCTTGAAGTTGGATGATTAGTTTATTCACCACAGAGACACAAAGGGCACGAAGTTTTTAAGACATCAGACACCGAGTGTTTTTGAAACACTCGGTGTCTTTTCTAAACAAGTTTTTTAGTTTTTCTTAGTGTAACTTTGTGTGTCGTCGTGGACAAAAAATATGAAGAACTTTTTCCAAAAATCAAAACGCTGGCTCCCCGGCGCAACGATCAGCATAATTCTCATCGCTGTAATTTTTAACGCGGTAGACATTCCTAAAACGATTGCCGCGCTACGCGATGCAAATCACAGCTTACTCATCATCGCAGCCTTTCTCAGTGCCTCTTGGCTGATGGTGCGCGGCATTGTCTGGAGAACCTTGCTTCAAAATCGCCCTTCTTATCGTGATACCTTCATCACATTGGGCGAAGGCTACCTGATGAATAACTTTCTCCCTTTCAGGCTCGGAGAATTAGGGCGCGCATTTTTGCTCAGTGAAAAAACAGAACTCAAATTTACAAAAATTCTCCCCACAATTATTGTGGAGCGCATCTTCGATCTCATCATCTCAGCCGCTATTTTCATCACCGCTGTCTCCTTCGTTGCAGAAGCTAAGGGCACAGAGCAAAGCGCTTATATCATCGGGGGCATTGTTCTTCTCGCTATTATTATTCTCTATTTTCTGGCTCATAATCAAGAATGGGCACTCAACTTCTTTACTAAAATCACTGCACGCATCCCCAAAGTCCAAGAACTGGGCGGGGGACTGCTAAAATCCCTCCTCGCAGGGCTTTCTGTTTTTACCGATGGCGCACTTTTTTTACGCTTCATTTTCTGGATGCTCTTCAACTGGAGCATTGCCATTATTCAATTTACTCTCGTTATCACTGCATTTTTCCCACAAGCCACGGTCATTTGGGGGATGTTTGGGCTTGGCGCAGCAGCATTCGGTGGGGCAATCCCCTCTTTGCCGGGTGCAATCGGCACCCTCGAAGCTGCCATCGGCGGGGCGCTCAACCTGCTCTCCAACGATATGTCTACCGCCCTCGCAGTCGCCCTGATTGTGCGGCTCTACAACTACACTTTCAGCGGCATCGTTGGCATTTATGGTTTCAACACCGAAGGCGAAACCCTTTCGGGCATTTATCGAAAACTTATGGATTTTAGAAAAAACAGCTAGATTTGCATTGCATCTGCTTTTGGATGCGTTGCAGGTCGGTGGGCATCCTCAACCCGATGTGCAACGCATCTTTTGAGATGCAGTGCAGATCTATTGTAATAAGGACTGAATATGAAATACCTCATCACTGGCGGCGCAGGATTTATCGGCTCAAACTATGTCAATCGTTTATTAGATCGGGGGGAGGACGTGACCATTTACGATAACTTATCCCGAGAGGGTGCGGTTCGTAATCTTAAGTGGCTTCGAGAAACTCACGGTACGGACTCCTTTCAACTTGCTCACGCGGATATACGCGATGCCGCGACCCTAACATCCACCGCCAAAGACGCGGACGTGATCGTGCATCTGGCTGGACAAGTCGCGGTGACAACATCCGTGCTACACCCCCGCGAAGATTTCGACATCAACGCCCTCGGTACCTTCAACGTCGTCGAAGCCGCGCGGCTTTCGGAACGCAACCCCATCGTCATTTATGCATCCACGAATAAAGCCTACGGGGGGATGGAAGATGTGCCCCTCGCCGAGAAAACGTCAAGGTGGCAGTACGCAAGCCTAAAACACGGATGCCCCGAATCCCAACCGCTTGATTTTCACTCCCCTTACGGATGCTCCAAAGGCGCGGGCGATCAATACGTCCGTGATTATGCTAGAATCTACGGTCTACGGTCTGTCGTCCTCCGTCAAAGTTGCATTTATGGCCCGCGTCAATTTGGCGTGGAAGATCAGGGCTGGCTGGCATGGTTTATGATCGCGGCGGTGACAGGGCGACCGATCACGATTTATGGCGATGGCAAACAGGTGCGCGATGTGCTGCACGTGGACGACCTGCTGGATGCCTACGACGCGGCGATTGCGCGGATCGATGATGTGGCAGGGCAGGTTTATAACGTGGGCGGGGGGGCTGAGAATGTGATTTCGATTTACGCCGAGTTTTTCCCGATGCTGGAGGAGCTGCTGGGGCGAAAAATCCCCGTCGAGCGAGACGATTGGCGCCCCGGCGACCAGCGCGTCTTTTATGCCGATATACGCTCTGCGATGAAGGATTTGGATTGGAATCCGAAGATCGGCGTGGAGGCGGGGATTAGGATGTTGTTTGCGTGGGTGGAGGGGAATAGAGGGGAGTTTTGACCGGAGATACCCCTTCGGGAGAAAACCTTTGGGGCACACGTGGACGGGGATGAACTGAGATAGAAAAACGACCTTGCGGTCGTTTTTTGTTTCTGTAGCCTCAGTGCGGGGCAATCACACAATCACGGACTATCTGAAAAAAGTTGGGTTGAGTACCTTTGCTATTGCAAATTGAATGGTGGATAGTCATCGGTCACAAGCAGAACTGCATAGGCTTCAACCCGCAGAGCCCAGCGCGCTACTCCGACTACATAATCGAAGAGACCTTTTGGATATTCACCAGTAAACAGAATGGCGAACCAGGCCAGGATCACGGCAAAAAAGACTCCAATACCGAGAAAACCCAGGACGATATAATGCGGGATCGCCAGCAGCCATTTGATCAGAGGCATCCACTGATTGAGGTCCTTTTCTACATCTGGGTAGTCGATTTCCAGGTGGACAGATTGCTCTTCAACGGTGGAAGGGTATTGGTCAGTGAGCAGGAAAATGTATGCGCCGACTCTAGCCCCGAAGCGAGCCAGCTCGCGAGAAAAGTCGAACCACCAGCGTGGATAACGCCGAGCAAATACGATCATCAAGGCCGTGGCTGCGAAGAGACCACTTGCCAAACCACCAACTGTCTGCTGAGTTGAATTTATAACATCACCGGCTTCGTTGTAGAAATAATTATTGGTGACCGTCTGCCCAGCATCCGTAATGAGACCGAGGATAATGGCGATGGGAATGACCATGACTAATCGGAAGAAAGTTGTCATTCGATCAAGTTTCTCCGGATAGTCAACCTCCAGGCGAGCAGCGTATTTGGCGTTCTCAATATTTGTTGTCATTTTTTACTCCTTTTTTAGTTTTGTTATTATTATCCAAAATGGCGATTATATTTTTCTTTTTGCCTCCTTTTTCGACATAGCTATTAGTCTCGGCTGTCTGCTCCAACGGATATCATCTTTCATTAATCAGGAATTCGGAAGGGATAACTTTCGTACTGCACAGGCGTAAGCTTAAGGACGTTGTTCGTATACAAGTTTAGCATCAACCTTATAAAAATAACTACTGTAAACGCTATAAAACCCGCACTGTAATCCATCAGTGTAAAGAAGGGAAGCAGAAATATCCAAAAGACAAGATTATAAGCCTTCCTGATCAGGGCCAGTGGGTGAGCGAAACCCTGTTTGGCTGAAACGTAATTTGCTGAGTTTTTTCGAAGCCATGCGAACCGCATGGATGTATGAAGCTCAATAACTATTCAAAAAAGAGCCCCAAAAACCGCTAACCCGATCAATCCACCTCTTTTCAACCAAAGCGAAGAGGAAAAAACGAATAGAACATAAATTAGGGTTGGAAGTCCCAATCCTAGCGAAAGAATATTATTCCAACGCACAGTTAAGAATTTTTCCTTTGTCATAAAGATCCTTTTTTCAGCTTTTTAATTTCCAGATAATGCTTCTTATTAAATCAGTAAACTTATTAGGAATCAATATATAAGTAGCAAAGCTATTGGTGTTTAAAATTTTGCGCCACACACTTATCAACTACCATTAAAAACTAACTATTTCATTATACAAACCAAGTCGGGAATGTCAAGTTACATGACCAATATATTTCAGTTCAATATGTCACAGCAAAAGTGGTTGTTTCCTTCTTGATATGCTATGTATGATATAGTATTATGTATTCAATAATATAGTATGGAGAGTAATAATATGGAAAGAAAAATAGTTAATGAACTACGACGCGGCATTATCGTTCTGGCGGTTCTCAGTCAACTGGATGAAGAGCAATATGGCTATTCCCTATTGAAAAAACTCTCAGTTCAGGGGCTGGAACTCGATCAGGGCACGCTCTATCCCCTGCTGCGCCGATTGGAATCTCAGGGATTGCTGGAATCCAATTGGAATGTGGAAGGCTCACGTCCGCGTCGTTATTATCTGATCAGCCCAGAAGGACAAAAATTACTGCCCAAGCTAAAAAAAGAATGGCAGAAGAACGTTTCCATGATGGAAGCCATGCTTGGGTAAAGGAGAAAAATCATGAATTTAATAGAACGATACGTAACCGAAGTTGGCAAACACTTGCCCCGTAAGAATCGCCTTGATATTGAAACCGAACTGCGCTCCACGCTGGAAGATATGCTTGAAGATCGCAGTCAGCAAGCTGGATGTCAGGCAGATGATGCGCTAATCGAAGAGTTGCTGCAAGAATACGGTGCCCCGAGAAAAGTCGCCGCAACATATCAGACGCATCCATACCTGATCGGTCCCAGCATTTTCCCAACCTATACACTGGTGCTGAAGATCGTCCTCGCCGCGGTAACGCTGGGATTAACCATTGCTACCATTGTTTCGCTGATAAATTCAGATTTGAGTTCCCCTGAAATCTTCAAAACGTTAGGCGAACTTGTCCTCAGCTTGGTCGGCGCACTAATAGCAGCTTTTGGTAATCTAACATTGATCTTCGCCATTCTGGAGCGTGTGCTCTCCACATCTGAATTCGAAGACGTGAAAGAGTGGAAAGCAACTGATTTGACCAAAGCCCTCGACCCCAATCAGGTCAAGACCGGTGAGATGATCGTTAGCATCGTCTTCACTGTCATTGGCTTGATCATTCTCAATGTCTATCCAAATATCATCGGCGTCTGGAATCTTGAAAATGGGGAGTGGATTCAATCTGTGAAGCTCTCTGAATCCTTCTTCCGCTATTTACCATGGATCAATTTGAGTGGCATCCTGACCATCGTGTTGAATATCTTCTTGATACGCAAGGGGACTTGGCAGGAATTCACGCGCTGGACGCACATTGGCATAGAACTCATCGCTATGGGGATTGCCGTTGCCCTTTTGCGTGGCCCGGCATTGCTCACCACTATCAATACCTCTGTTGATAATGTAGCAGGATTTTCACTAGCGCATCAATTAAATAATGTGATCCCTATAGCGTTGCTGGTTGTGATTGTTGTGAGCACTATTGAAATAGTAAAAGATGTAGTCCCTTTGCTTCCTCTTGTGAAAGTTAGACTGACAAAATAAGCTTAGAAAAACAGGCTACAACGCTTTGTGTTGTAGCCTGTTTCACTTTGGCTGTGATTTTGGGGAGGGTTAAGTCTGCTTTAGCAGGCTTTTGCTTTTAGCGTGGATGTTTACGTCCATGCGGTGAAGGAAACGCCCCTCTGTTCATTCGGACATCTCCCCCAAATTCTAAGTACGGAATTTAGGGGAGAAAAAGACGTACAGGGATTGATTTTCGTGCAAAATTGCGGAAGCTGATTCAAGTCTCGGTTGTGGCTTTGGGGTAAAAAAAAACAAGACAAACAAGGTCTTTTTTGTGATAAAATAAAATCAAGTTTATCTCACAAATCTACGCAAATATAAAAGGAGTTAATCATGGGTTGGTTTACGCATGCTTTGGGTGCTGCGGGAGGTGTTTTTGTTGATGCCGCAAATAAAACCGCAGAGGGTATCAAGGATGGGGTAGATGCCACTGTGAATGTCGCGAATACAACAGCAAGCTTGGTCGAGAAAGGGGCTGAGTATACAGGAAAAGGTTTTAATGAAGCCGGAGCCTGGGTTGGCGGTGCTGCCGAATCTGGATGGGAAGCAACATCTGCCGAAGCTGAAGCGATCGGCCATAGCGTGGAATCTGTTGGGATTACCATCGGGACAGGCTTTATCTTTGGTGCCCAGGTTGCTGCAGAAGGGCTTGAAGAGGGTGTCGAATATGCAGGGGAAGGCCTTATTGCACTCGGGAAATATGTTAAAGAACAAGCATGTGATCTTGCGGTAGGAGCTGGTTTATCAGCGGTTTTTGCAGCCCTTTCCGAGACAGGTGAGGAAGAAGAGACCACAGGAGCTGTGGCATTCGCCTGTTCAATAGGAAAAAGCGTAGAGATGGATCTCGCTTCAATGGCATTGGCAAAGGTTCTCGTCGAACCGATCTATCCTATTCCTGGCGTGAGCGATGCGCTCGGGCCCAAAGATGATGCAGAGGATCTAATCGCATTCTTGATCTCACAGGCTTGCGATGATCACAAAGAAACGGTAATAGCAAGCGCAGGGCAATTTCTGGCTGGAGTACTGATCTACGGGCTGACTTCCGCTATCTGCAAAGGAGAGGTCCCCGGCGGGTTCAATACCTGGAAAAGAATGCAAACCAACCAATAACAGGTCAACCATTGACTGAAAAAATCATGAAAATCAGCAAGTCGGATTTCTTCATGCTGAAGAAATCTGCGCGATTAAAAAGAAATTCTAATGGAGTAAAAATATGAAATCTTCAAGTTATTCATCTGAGTACAACATACTAACAAAGAAATTCTACACAAGAGTTGCATTAATTTTAATAGGGGTAGCCACCTTTCTCCTCGCCGCGTGTGCGCCCGATATTCCACCCGTACCGCAGCCTGCACCGGTTATTCCAGCTATTGAAGCACCTTCTGTTGTAATAGGGGCTCCATCACGCCAAGAAGCTTCACCGACTCCTGATGTGACGCCAGCAGCCACACAAGAGTTATCTACCCCGGCTAGTGATACGCAATATTGTGATCTTTTTAATAATATGATTATATCTGTGATCTATCTGGATTGGATGAGAGATACGCCTTTAGAATTTTATTTCAAGATGCCCGGAGGAGTACCTGGTCTGGAAAAAGCGATCCCCGATACGTCCAATACGTGGGAGTATTCAGGAAAGATTGGAGATCATTTAACAAGCAATTGTGAGTTCGTTAGCGGCTATGTCGAAAGACTATATTGCAAGGTCAACCTGCCCGCCGAGTATGCCTATACAGCGCGTGAGTTGAGCTTGAGCCTAAAGGGTTGTGAGCAGCCAGTTTATACTGATCCCGCAACCACAGTCCCTGGGTTTATTAATTAATAACGAAAAATAAGTGGTCTGATTTAAAAGAAAAAACGGCTTCACAGCCGTTTTTTCTTTTCTCTAATCTCTTTCGTCTATCCCGCCGTACCATGCCCTGTGCCAGTACGATAATCAAACTCCGAGCCAAATATACTGTGGGGGATGAAATAAACCAGCAAGGTTACGAATCCAGCCAAAAGCACGGATTTTCGGTTTTCCAATTCGCCACGGTTAGCATAAGCAGCCCAGAGCCAGAAGACCATTTCCACCACAACTTTATTATCCGTCCAGTCGTAACCGAAGGGGATCCCCGACCACCAAACGCCAAAAGCATACCACTGTACCAGCGGCCCCAGGATAAATGCGCCAAAAATCAAAGAGATGATGGTCGCTTTAATCAGCCCTTTGATTTTTTCTTCTATCAAAGCAGCAAAAGTTGTCCGAATCGCAATAGTCATAGAGACAAAAATAGCAAGGATGTGGAAAAAGAGCACAGTCATCGGGACTGCGGCTTTATAACGAGCATAGATAGGTTTATCGCCTGTCACCGAGATTACTTCGCCAGAGCCATCATCAATATGGACAAAGAATTCATACTTCCCGGCTCTTTCTGGGAGGAAAGGAAGCTCCGCGCCAAACCCTTCGATAGACTCTGAGCGTCCACGCCGCGTGAATTCAAACTTGCCAGCTGCCATCGGCATCTCTGCCCAGTCATCATTTGATTTGTAACGGCGATACTGTACATAGCCTGATACGCCTTCAGGAACAGGATCAAGAAGCATAATTTTCAAATCTGTACCGATGGTTTCGCTACGCAAAAATTTAAAACTAACTTCACCCACTTCTGTGTCTAGAGTCCCCTCTAATGGGTAGGTGGGACCTGTTTTATCTTGATACATAAAACAAGCGATAGTAATTATTGCCGATAAAAACCAGAGCAAGGCACTGGTTAATTTTGGTTTACGAACAGCAAATTCTTTGAGCTTGGACATATCGAACTCTCCTTATTGTGAAATATAGAGCAATTCTAAAGCCAAAGATAAAAGACCTATACACAGATTTACTAGCCACCAGACAGTTTCATAAATATTTACAAAGAGAGATGCGGATCGGC
>JABGOQ010000022.1 GCA_018645405.1 Anaerolineae bacterium
TTTACGCACCGGTTTCTCAAAATTTTTCAAAGCATCTTCGACACTGTCGAATAGCCCAGCCCCAACCCCTGCCAGTACAGCCGCGCCCAGCGCAGGCCAATTATCATATTGCGGCAAAGAAATCGAGATGCCCGTGACTGTCGCCAAAATCTCTACCCACTGCGTGCTCTCTGCCGCGCCACCCAGCATCCACAACTCTTCAATCTCCAGCCCCGCTTCTTGGATTGCCCAACGCAGTTCAAACGCCGCAGATTCCATCACAGCCTGTGCCATATTAGCACGATTATGACTTAATTGCAGACCAATAAATCCACCGCCTTTACTTGTGGATGGATTATCATGCCCGCCTGTGAGCGGCAGGAAGAACAACGGCTGCGAACTTGAATTTGGGCTTGCTTTCGTTAACTCAGCATCTAGCGACGTGAACATCTCACTGCGAGACGCGGACGCGCGCCCATCTACGCCTTGCCAAGCCTGATTGAGCCACCACTCCAGCGATGCGCCCAGCCCCCCCAGCGATTGAGAGATAATCCAGCGATCCTTTAGCGGATGAAAATTCCAGTCCAGCACGGCGGGGATGTTGTCTATATCTACAGCATCGGTCACGCCGCTAATCACCCAAGCTGTGCCACACGCCAACAAGAATTTGCCAGGGTCGTTGATGCCCAACCCCAGCGCGGAGATGGCTTGGTCGTGCCCACCGTTAATGAGAATCGTTTGGGTTGAGAGACCAGTGGCAGAAGATGCCTCAGCCGAGATTTTGCTTATTGGGGTGCCAGCAAGTTGAATACGCGAGAGTGCCGTTGGCGTGATCCCAGCCAACGCGCAGAGATATTCATCCCATTCTCCTGTATGCAGATTAAGGAGCTGCATCCCTCCTGCATTCGATGGGTTTGTGACAAATTCTCCCGTGAGGCGATGGGTGATGAAGTCATTAACGGAAAAATAATGCTCGGCGGGGACGTTTGATTCGAGCCAGGCAATGGTTGGCAGGCATTGACCTGTGTTGAGCGCCCAGCCATTGATGGATTTGATTTTTTTCTGCAAGCCTTCTGCACGCCATTTTTGTACCAATGCTTCGGTGCGCCCATCCATCCAGGTGATGAGATTATAAATCGGCTCACCTTGACGGTTGGCGGGGATGAGCGACCCACTTTGTGCGGCGATGCTGAGGGCAAGAATTTCTGTATCTGGTTCTGGTGGAGCTTTTTCGATTGCGCCACGAATGGCGGTGACGACAGCTTGCCAAATTTCTTCGGGGTCTTGCTCAACCCAGCCAGGTTGAGGAATTTTATTTGTATATGCGGGGGAGTTTGCCCGCGAAAGTTCTACGCCAGATGTGTCGAAAAGAACAGCCTTTGTGGATGTTGTGCCGATGTCTACACCTAGAAGTGCTGTCTGCATTATTTTATTTCTTCTCTAATTCCATATGCGCGTAACGCTCGCCGCCGTCGACCGTAATGACTTCGCCCGTAATGAAGTTGGAGCGGACGAGAAAAAGTACTGTGTTGGCAATATCTTCTCGCTTGCCCCAACGCTTGAAAAGGGTTTCGCTGGCGGTTTTTGCGAGTTTTTCTTCATCATAATGCGGAGGCGGGAGAATGGGTCCTGGTGCAATGGCATTGACGCTGATTTTTGGAGCAAGCTCTAAGGCTAATTGGCGGGTCAAGCCCAGTAGGGCAGATTTCCCAACACTATGCGCTGTAAAATCAGGTTTGGGGAGGAAGGCAGTTTCGTCAATAATGTTGATGATTGCACCTTCGCCTTTTTCTAACATCATAGGAGCAATGGCATTTGCGCAATAAAATGAACCGTTGATTAGGGTATTGATCACGAGATGCCAATCGTCCAGATTCTCTGTGGGAAAGGGGGTATTATTCCATGGAGATGCACTGTTGACGAGAATATCTACGCTCTCGAATTTCTCTTTTGCCTGCTCGACCATCATTTCAACTGCTTCATGATCGCTGATATTTGCTTGAACCGCTAGAGCATCTACACCAAATGCGCGGGCTTCTTCGACCGTTTTCTGTGCTTTTTCGGCAGAAGAGTTGTAATTAATGACAACATTGGCGCCAGCTTGGGCTAACCCGAGGGTGATGGCTTTGCCAAGCCGATGGGCACCACCGGTGATGAGAGCTGTTTTTGATTTTGGGTTCATTCTAGCTACCTAATACTTTTATTCCAAAAGGTGATTGAGTAGCTCCGAATGCTTTTAGAGGAGTGTATCGAAACTACAAAACGGGCATTTTTTCAGCTAATATTGGTTTCGATACGGCGAAAAGCATCGCCTACTCAACCAACGACACATTATTCAACCACAACACCCGCACGCTCAAATAAAGTAGCGCAGGTTTTCCGCGCTCTCTTCAGCAATGCTTTTTCATCAAGGAAGAGAATTTCTTTATCTTGCATCAAAATTTTCCCATCCACAATGACGGTATCCACATCTCGATTACTGAGGTTATAAACCAGCGCAGAGGGGACACGGTGAACGGGCATCGCCATTGGGGTATCCATATCCACCAAAATAATATCTGCTTTTTTGCCAACTTCCAGCGAACCGATTTGGTCGGGCATCCCAAACGCTTCTGCGCCACCCCGACAAGCCATCTGCAAAACATCTTCGGGGAGTAGAATGGTGGCATTGAGAGTATCCACTTTATGCAATAAGGCTGTCGTTTTCAATAGTTCCATCATATCCTGATTATTATTGCTACCAGGGCCATCAGTCGCCAGAGCAACTCTGATTCCACGCTCCCGCATTTCGGGGACGCGCGCCACGCCAGAAGCCAGATACATATTGCTCACCGGGCAGTGGACAACAATCGCATCGTGTTTTTCTATCAAATCAAGCTCATTATCTTCGAGCCAAACGCTGTGAACCAATTGCATTTTCGAGTTCAATACACCGATTTCGGCCAGCCATTCGATATGACGACTGCCGCGTTTTTCGAGATTAATATCCACTTCTGTTTTTGTTTCTGCAACGTGGATATGTGTACCGCTTCCCCAAGTTTGTGAAATCTCGTGGGTGTTGCACATCGTCTCTTTGGTGCATCCCCACGGGATCAAAGGCGCGAATTCGACTTGAATCCGTCCGTTAGCATTATCTCCGAGTTGCCATTTATCCCGCAACCGCGTCGTTTCGCTGATAATTTGCTCTTGCTCTTCCATAAAAGCTGGGAAATAATCCTGATCTGTCCAGCCGCGTGCCAACATAAAGCGGACTCCTGCTTCATCAGCTGCTCGACAAACGCCGTCATCGTTGCCTGGTTCTGTGTGGATATATTGATGGTCAATAATGGATGTTGCCCCACCCCGAATATTCTCCACCATCCCGACCATTGCCGCGACGTAGGCTTCTTCTTCTGTCAACGCTTGGGCTACAGGCCAAATGGCGGCTTTTAACCAATCAAGGAGGGGTTTATCATCAGCTAATCCACGAATAAAAGTTTGGAAGAGATGCGTATGGGCATTGATCATGCCGGGCATGACAGCCATCAAACTTGCATCAATGATTTTATTGGCATCGTTATATTGAGCAGGAGCATCACCTTCGCCAACTGCCATAATTAGATCATCTTCGATATAGACATATCCGATTTTGTAAACTTGGTCTGAGTCATTGACTGTAACGATAGAACCATTCTTAATTAAAATTGAACTCATAGATTCCTGCCTTAGACGACGCGATATTCGAGTGGTGCGCCATTGATATGATGGATGATATTGGTGTAATTACTGGCTCGTTCTTTTTGGGGATTATTAATTGTCCCAGCGGCGATATGGGGAGTCAGCAGCACATTCTGTTTTTCTTTGGCTAAAGCAATTAGCGGATTATCTGCCTTGATGGGTTCCCACTCAAAAGTATCTAATGCAGCACCTTTCAATTTGCCACTTTTGATCGCATCAGCTAGCGCGTATTCGTCGATTACGCTCCCGCTGCCGCAACTGACGAAGCAAGCTCCATCCTTCATCTTGGCAAAGGTTTCTGCTTTGAGTAGCATGTCTGTATTTGAGAAATAGGGCAGCAAATTAGCAACATAGTCACTTTGAGTCAAAAACGTGTCCATATCAACATAGGTTAGACCCAAGTCAATTTCAACACTTTCAGGCAGTCGACGGCGTTTGTTGTAGAGCAGATTGCATCCCCATCCCTGTAGGCGACGAGCTAATTCTGCGCCAATTTCGCCAAATCCCAGAATGCCGACAGTTTGCTTCCAGAGACCGCCAACATTCTCTTGTTTTGACCAGTTATAAGCAAAGGTGTCTTCGTTGGTGCGTTTGCTCTCGCCCCATTCTGTGCTTGCAGCCAAAGCCGCATCTTCGCTTGAGTGTACTTTTTTGCTGAGAGCTAATAGCTGCAATACCAAATATTCGGCAACACGGATGACTGGTTTTACGGGTGAATAACAGACAGCAATCCCGGCTTCTTTTGCTGCGACAAGGTCAATATCATAAAAGAGCGACCCAAGCCGCACAATGAGTTTCAGGTTTGGGGCAGATTGAATTATCTGGGCATCAATCACACCTGTCCGCTCTGAAACAAGATATTCTGCCTCTGCCAAATGTGCGAGTAATGTCTCTTTATCGGGTTGTCGCAGCATGGTGATAGAAAGTGGCTCTGGTGCAGCAGATAAAGCGACTTCTTGATGTCGAAGTCCACGCTCGGTGGTGAAGATGGTTTTGTAGTTTTTTTTCATAATAAAAGATAGAGAAGGAGAATGTTGAAATTCTTGTCTTTACCTCAACGTTCTGCATCGGGATAAGGACTGTAACAAAGCGCAACGCAGAGCGTTGCTTTTAGGAATGAGTACTAAGTCTTTTCTGCCACCCGAAGCCGACCGTCCAGTTTTGCTCCACCAGCTTCTGTGATGCCGCCTTGCTCTCGAATATAATCAACCAGTAACTTCCTTAAAAAAACAGATGTTTTTTTATGCGCTATTTTTTGTAATTTACTCAGAGAAATGCCACTTTCTTTTTCTTTTGCATTTTCCCATTTACCCGCTAACTCGCGAGTGAAAATGCTGGTTGCAACATTAAAAACAGATTTTTGTTTATTTTCAATCGGTGTTCCATTGATATAAATTTCTTTGGCAGATACTTCGCCTAAATCAATGGTGTAGCGTATCTCTTTGCCAAATTGCAAAAAACCACGTTCTTTTTCGCCATTTTCGGCACGATTCATACGAAGGGCGTTGTCTTTTAGTAAATCTTCTAATTCTTTTCCTGTGATTTGATAAATTCGAATCGTATCTGCAAAAGGCATCACTTTGAACCAATCACCAAAAGTCAAATCATCACCAATAGGAATACCGCTAACCATGCTGGATGAATCTATGGTTGAGAAATCTATTTCATAGCCTTTTTTTCTTAATTGTGTAGTGATACCTTCAGTGATGAAATTTGCCAAAGCCGATTCGCCAAGTGCAAAATTCTTTTTTGCCACATCCGTGCCGAGTTGAGGGTTATCAGCAACTTTTCCTAAAATTGTGTTTTCAATTTTTTCTACACCAACGATAAGTTGTTTGAGTTCAGCTTCTTCAAAGGTATAGTCTGGGGATAAATTTTCTATTTTCTTTAGGCATGTGCCAATGACAGAAGCGCCCTTTTTCTCTATTTCAATCTCAACTTCGCCTATATATTCGCCAAAGCCGCCCGCTTGCACAATCGGAATTCCATTTATGAAATTCTCAGCACACAAACTATTTTCGTTGAGGGCATTATGCGAGTGCCCACCTACGATCAAATCTACGCTGCCAGTGGGCAAGGTTTCTGCTAATTCCACATCACCAACTTCAGGAGAAGCAACCAAGCGCGCTTTTTTGCTATATCCTAGATGGCTCAAAATGATGAGTACATCGCATATCGGACGCATGGCAGCGACCAGATTTTGGGCAACCGGCACGGGGTCTGTAATCTCTAAATTAGAGTGAAGCGGATAACGAATTTGTGCTTGTGTGCTTAGACCAATGATGCCAATTCGTATGCCATTTTTCTCATATAAAAGAGCGGGGGAATATAGCCCCTTCAAGTTCTTAGAATGTTTAAGGTTCGCCGATAAAACAGGGAAGCTCGCATCCTGCCGAATGCCTTTTGCCAATGCTTCTGTCCCATAATCAAAATCATGGTTGCCTAAGACTACCGCATCTACGCCGACTGCCGAATAAAGTCGATAAGCGGGATTTACCCTCCCGAGCAATTCGTCAAAAGGCGTGCCGACCATATCATCTCCACCAGCCAGCGTTAGGAGGGTGGTGTTGGGGTGGGTACGTAATTCGTTGATGCGGCCTGCGATGCGGGAGAAATCGCGTAAGCGTCCATGCAGGTCGTTGAAGTGCAAAACTGTCAGTTTGGTAGATGTTGGCAAAGCCTCAGCAAGTTGAAACGCGTGCGTCCCCTCCGAATCCCAAATATCTTCTGGGATTGGATTAGTGGCATCTCCGACAAGGAGAAATAATCCTTTTTTAGATGAGGATGGGATAATTTGCATAGGGTTTTGCGATACACGCGTGAATTTAGGCTGGCTTCCGTTTAATGGGCGTGAGTATTATCCCTTAACCGCGCCTTCAACCATTGCGCTAAGGAAAGTACGGCGCGTGAAGAGGAAAAGAACCACGATTGGTAAGGCGATGAGAATACAAACCGCAGCAACAACTTGCAAATTGATGAGATTTACTGATATGAAATCGTAGATGCCGAACATGGCGGTTTTATTTTCGTTTTTGGTGATGAGCAAATAGCCTGCGATGAACTCGTTCCAGACATTCACAAAGGTGAGCAGGAAAACTGCTCCCAAACCAGGTGCTGCAAGTGGCATAACAACGCGCATGAGCGCACCGAGAGGGCTACAGCCATCTATGAGGGCGGCTTCTTCTAACTCTTTAGGGATAGCATCAAAGAAGCCTTTGGCAATCCAGACGCTGAGTGGCAAAAAGAATCCAACGTAGATAAAAATGATGAAAAAACGATCATCAAATGGAAGCCCAGATTTGCGGATTTTAACTCCCATTTGGTAAAGAGCCAATACATTGGTGAGCAAAGGCACACCTGTAATGGCGAGAATACCAGACATTAAGGCTTTGTTGCCGCGAAATTTAAAGCGTGAAAAGGCATAACCCGATGTACCTGCTAAAAGCACAACAAGTAGCGAAGCAATTGTTGCGTATAAAATTGTATTGGGCAGGTATGTGCGTACCATATTCCCTGTAAATTCGATGCCGGTGATGGATGTTTCTGAAGGCTTGGGTGCTAAAACTCGCTCGTAACCTTGTACTACCCAACGGCAGGCACTTGGGTCAAAGTCATCTGTTTCTGTATCACAAGGAAATATAACGGGAGGGTTGCGCGTAATATCAGCTTGTTCTTTAAATGAAATTAACAGAGTCGTTAGGATAGGGAAAAGTGCCATAATAGTAATTATGATGAGCGTAAAATGTGTGAGGAACTTCCCTATTCGTTTGCGAGCGAGCGCGGACAGAAATTTTTTATCGGACATCTTCTTCACCTGTACCTGTCTTGGTTATTCTCATAGTGCCTGTAATCAATACCCAGTTTATGGCTGCCATTAGTAGGGCTAATGCGGCGGCTCTGCCAAATCGTAGTTGCCCCCAACCAATTGTGTAGAGTAGATAACTCAACACTTGTGTATTTGTGCCAGGACCGCCACCAGTAAGGCTAAAGACCATCCCAACGCCGTTTATGCCGCTCAAAGTGAGACTAAAAATGGCGACAACCAAAGTGGGCATAATGAGGGGGAGCATGATATATCTGATGCGTTGCCAAGCGTTTGCTCCGTCAATTCGACTACTTTCAATGACTTGTGTAGGAATTGTCTGAATGGCAGCTAATAAAAGAAGCATCACAAAAGGTAAGGCGCGCCAAGTTGAAGCCAGAATAAGAAAAATCATCGCTGGCGAGGGTGGGAAGGGGAAATCTCCGAACCATGGTGCTGGACGAACAGCTGTCAAGACAGATAGTCCATCTGGTGGAAAGAGCTCGGGGTTACCAAAGATACCTGATAATAAGCCGTAGTTTGGCACAACTAAGAGACGGAAAACTAAGCCAACAATGATTTGGGCAATAACCCAAGGTATAAAAAGTAAAGTAATATAGCCCCCAGAAAATTTTATTTTTTTGCTTAACAAAAAAGCAATAAAAAAACCAATAATTAAAGTCAACCCCACATAACCAACTAGATAAATAATTGTATGCCCGATACTTTCATTGAAGATACTCATTGCAAAGAGGCGTTCAAAATTCTTTGCGCCTACAAATTCCCAGCCATCGGGACTTCGCTCTTGAAAACTAAGCCAGATCGTGTAGAAGGCTGGGTAGACTTGGACAATCAATAAGGCGATGATTGTAGGAAGAATAAGCCAAAAGGGAAAGGAGTTTCTTACCCATTTGCTGTTTTTCCAACGAGTTAGTATTTTTTGCATCGTAGTACCTGCTTTTTGAAAATTGGAAAGGGTGATGCGTGTTGCTTAAGGCCGTCGAGTAAATAATTTAATAAAGCGACAAGGCGGTTTTTCTCCTTGCCGCTTTATATTAGGGTTATAGACTATTGCAGCGTATTATGTATTGCGTAATACGCTGCAATAAAGACTAGTTCCCTGCGTTATATTCTGCTTCAGTTTCCGCTAATGCTTCGGCGATATCTGCGCTGGTATCTTCTTTTACCAGATTATAGATAGTTGCCATTGCGAGCATTTGTGCATCTCCAGGACGTTCTAAGGAACCATACCATGGAGAGCAAGAGCTGGCGGTAATGGCTTCAGCTGATTGTTGGAAGAAAGGTTCGCTGAATGCTTCAGAAGATTGAGTTGCGCCCATAACGGGGAATCCGCCACCAGGACCGACAACCCAATTTGAGTTCTGTTCAGGAGCCATGACCCAGTTGATATAATCATGAGCGGCATCAACGTTTGCTGCGCCTGCGGGGATACCAAAACCAGCAGTACCTGTATCACAAGTGGGGACTTGTCCTTCAACAGCAAAGACGGGGGACATAATCATGTCGCCAGCGGCAACAGCAGCTTCTACGGTTTCATAAGCTGTTCCGTTCGGGGCCACGAGGGGATTCAAGTAACGATAACCGTTCAGGCCAGAGGGAATTGAACCAGCTGTTCCATCTTTGAAAGGTTCTTCTTCTTGGAAACCACCAGCAAAGGTAACTTCAGGAACGTAACCTTCAACAGTGAGTGTGCGCAAGAATTCGATAGCCGCGATATTTTCAGCGGTATTAAGGAGCATATTGCCATTGCCATCATCAAAACCACCACCGAAAGCGGTGATAACTGAGTTTGTGGCACGTTTAATAGCTTTGCCGCCTTTGTCGTTGGCACCGTAATAAGTCATTGCATAAATGCCTTCTGCTTTGAGAGCTTCAGCTTGTACAAGGAATTCTGCAGGAGTAGCGGGGTAGCCATCGGGGAAGTGGTCTGTCCAAACATAAACAATTTGCGGACGTTGTGAAATCGGGATACAGTAAAGACCGCCATCGGGACCTGTGCAAGCACCTAATGCGCTGGCATCCATGTCAGCATACCAGGGTTGCTGTTTTGCCCATTCACCCATATCTTGTAATGTGCCATTTCGATAAAAAGCGTTGAGTTGATCACTGTTCATTTCATAAAGATCAGGAACTTCTCCACTGGCTTGTACTGCTGCAACTAATTCTGCTGCCATTTTGTCATAGGCTTTGGGGGTGTTTACCCAATTCCAAGTACCAGCGAAAGCTTCGTTGAATTGGGGCATAGTGTCGCGCAGATAGGCGTTGCCTACGTGTTCGTTGCTGGCAGGGTCTTCATTCTTTTCATCATATTGATACCAGGTAACGAAATCTTGCATTTCTGCAGGAGCTTCTTCTGCGGGGGCTTCCTCAGCGGGAGGTTCTTCTGCAGGAGCAGCTTCTTCAGGGGCGGCTTCTTCTACTGGAGCAGCTGCTTCTGGAGCGGCAGGGGCACAGGCACCTAGAGATAGTACCAATAGCGCAAAAATTAGCGCAAAAAACAGGGTTTTTTTAGTATTCATTCTTTCTTTTCTCCTTAATTATTTGGGTTAAGAATTTGCTTCTAATAAAACAAAGTTGTACCGTATATTGAGAGTAGGCCTCCTTTCGCTAAGGATACTGTAGCTTATAACGCGAGATTTATTTCGCACTCTTAATAAAAATGCGAGACAAACCTCGCGTTACAAGTTTTTAAAATAAAATCACCCAAGCAGATAGACTAAAACCAGCTTGGGCGATTATCATACGATTTGGGGAATTGGGGAACGAAGGTTGCATATTACTTTCGGTTTTTCTGAGATGAAGCTTGCGCCTAGATCTATGAGTTCAGGGAAAATGTCAACTATCAATTAGATTTGTTTACTAACCATTAACATTATGCACTTTTTTTATCTTTTTGTCAACTACTACTAAACAACCTTTATCTTAGCTTGACAAAAAGAAATATTTCGTTAGAATGAAAAAGAGTTTAGCGATAAAAAATATTTCTCCAAAGAAACGCTCACCAGTGGCACTCAAGCCAAAATCAAGTTCAATACGTCAAATCCATAAAAAGGAAAAAATAATGAACGGGACTCTCATTCTGCCCCAATTTTTAATCCAAAAATCCGGTCAAACGCCAAAAGAAGATTGGGGCGTGCGCGTTCTTGGGGGCAGGATTGATGCCGTTGGATCGAATCAGGCGTTGCGTGAACAGTATCCCGAAGACAAAATTGTGGATGCGCCCAACAGCGTTCTTTCTCCCGGATTTGTAAATGCGCACGTTCATTTATACGGCGTGCTGGCTCATGGCATCCCGCTGACGAATGCGCCCTCCGATTTTTGGGCATTTCTCGATGATTTTTGGTGGCCCCTCGTAGAAAACGCGCTCGATAGCAAAATGATCGCCGCCGCCACTGATTTCGGTTGCGCGGAGATGCTGCGCGGCGGCACAACAAGTTTTTACGATTGCCTTGAAGCTCCTTTCGCCATCCCGGATGCTTTGCTGGTGCAAAAAGAAATTGTAGAAAAACACGGCTTACGGGGGACGCTCTCCTTTGAAGCGACTGAGCGTGTGAGCAAAGAAAATGGTCAGCTTGGTTTGCAGGAAAACACAAAATTTATTGACCTGTGCCAAAAAGAAAGCGGTTTGGTGCAGGGCTTGATGTGCTTTCACACCTCCTTCACCTGCTCGGAAGAATTTATCAGACAAGCCTTTTCGTTGGGGGCTGATCGTGGCGTGTTGACGCATATGCACTGCAACGAAGGCGTCCACGAGCCAGAATACGCACTCAAACATTTTGGCAAACGCACGCTGGAGTATTATGACGAACTCGGTGTTACGGGCGCGGGCATGTTGGCTTCGCAGTGTGTGCAACTCTCTGAGCGCGAGCGCGCCATCATCGCCGAGAAAAATATCAAGGTCACTCACATGCCCCTCAGCAATTGCGAAGTCGGCGGCGGCATCGCGCCCGTCCCAGAGCTGGTTGCAAATGGCGTCACGCTTGGGCTGGGTTCGGATGGATATATCAACGACTTTTTTGAAGTCATGCGCGGCGCATTTTTGATTCATAAAGCGAACCAATTGGATCCGCAGGTGATGCCCGCGAAAAACATTTGGTACTTGGCGACAGAAGGCGGGGCGCGTGCAATGGGATTAAAAAACGTAGGCAGACTTGCCCCAGGCTGGGTTGCCGATCTACAACTAATTGATGCGGCATTTAACACCCCGACTAAAGCCCATAACCTATACGATCAACTCGTGCTCTGGCGTAATCAGCATCATGTAAAAAACGTGATGGTCAACGGAAAATGGCGCGTTCGCAATGGCATCGTGCTGGATGCCGATCTAGGCGCAATGCGTGCCAGAGTGCATGAAAGTGCAGAAAGAATGTGGAGAAAAGCGCAATGACGATAAAGAAAGAAGCTCTAACACAATTTGCTCAAAAGTTAATTCAAACACAAAGCGTAACGGGCAATGAAAAGCAGGTTGTAGAAGTTGTTCTCAGCGAAATGCGCTCTCTCGGCTTTGACCGCGCCTGGGCAGATGAAAATGGCTCGGCAATTGGCACTATAGAAGGAAAAGAAAGTGGCCCAACGATATTACTAGATGCACACTGTGATACAGTCGGCATCGCCCCCGGTTCCACGTGGACTTATGATCCCTTTGCCGGAGAAATAGCCGATGGCTACATCTACGGGCGCGGTGCGGCAGATATGAAAGGGGCTTTAGCCGCCATGATCTATGCTGTTGCTGATATAAACCGCAGTCAATTAGCCGGCAGCATCGCCATCAGCGCAACCGTTCATGAAGAAGTCATGGAAGGGGTTACATTAGCGACAGTTGTTGAAGAAGTTCAACCCGATTGTGTCATCATCGGCGAAGCGACTGAGCTAAATCTAAATCGCGGCGGGCGTGGCAGAGCAGAGATTCACCTGGAGACGATAGGGAAACCAGCTCATTCATCTAATCCAAAGCTAGGCATAAATGCCGTACACGAAATGTATAAAGCAATCAATGCCATAGAAGGGATTGAGCTAGAAAATCATCCTTTGCTGGGGCCCGCAATTATGGCACTCACCGATATTATCTCTGATCCCTACCCTGGCTACTCCGTTGTTCCTAGTCGCTGCCGAGTTACCTATGATCGCCGCTTACTCACCAGAGAAACGCAAGAAAGTGTCATCGCAGAGATTAAGTCTTTATCTGGTTTAGACGATGTGGACTTAAAAGTCTATATTGCCGAAGGCGAACATACAACTTATACAGGTAGCAAATTGCACGCCCCCAAATTCTTCCCCGCTTGGGAGTTCGCTGAAACACATCCATTTATAGAAAAATCACTTGCTGGTTTACAAAGTGCAGATTTATCCCCTGAAATAAAAGCCTATCGTTTTTGCACAAATGGTGCTTTTTGCGCGGGCGTTGCCAATATCCCCACCATCGGATTTGGTCCCGGTGCAGAAGGCGATGCGCATGTTGTCAATGAACGCGTTTCCATAGATGACTTATATTTTGCAGCGAAAGGTTATCAAGGCATCATCAAAGCTGTACTTGGCTAATCGTTTGATTTTATCTATGTTTTTAACGCGAATGTTCGCAAATGCGCAAAAGACGCGAACAAAAACAACATTATTAATAATTTTATGAATAAAAAGAACCGTTTTTTTGACGCTGTTCGTAAACACCTAGCATATACGCTTTCATTGCCCGAGCGAACGATACGTTCTATGGCGGCCTTAGCTGGCGGTACCAGCACCTTGCTGACTGAAACATTATTCCCTGAAGCATTGCGTGGAAGCACCACATATACCGTCACCATTGGTATGATGCAGCAATTTGTGATCGAACGAATAGCTGGAATGGAAAGCGAGATGGACGGTAACCAAGTCGAACTCGGTGATGATTATGTCCAGCGAAAGATGGCTGGCACAGCATTGGAAGCTATGGGTCTGCTGACTATGAGCGCATCACCTCTGTGGATTTTTGCCATTGCTGGCGATGCGGCTGGCGGGAGCAAGGTCTTTCTCAACCGGCTTGTTGAGCATCTCAAGGAGAACGACATTCTCACTGAGCACGTCAATCCTTCTGAATTGGTTGACGTGCTGGAGGCTGTCCAGAATGCAACTAATAAGAGTGCCATAGCCATTGATGCACCGCCTCTCTCTCAGGAAGAATTATCTGAATTAGCTGACGAGATGAAGGTTAGCTATGGCAAGGTTTTTGCAAATACACCCAATTTAGTGCTTCTTCTCAACGATATTTGGGAACGCATGGAGCAATTGGCAAGCCGAGACAATATCTCTCTCGAACGATTGGGAGGCATCATGACAATAGATGCTGTACCGTGGAAAAAAAAGGGAGTGGGCACAATGCGTGCCGCCAGCCGTGCAGGTGTTGAGTTATTTGATGAAAATATACTGGACAGTTACAAAAAGACCTTATCTATAATCTCAGAGCAAGGTGTAGACAAGTATATGAGCGAACACCTGAAACCCTTTCTCAAATCTGCCAAATCTCACTTTGCCCCCAGTAAAAAAACTTGGACAGAATCAAAATTGAATGAGATGGACAACACATCGAATAACAGTTGAAACGCTTATTAAACGGTAGCAAGCTAAAATTCGCGTGCGTCTTGATTTCTCCTAATCCTATTGAAAAATTGAAAAACTTATGAAAATATCATTCACCCTCAACAGTAACGCTACAAAAGTAGACGTCCCTCCCAAAACAACACTATTAAAAATCCTGCGAAATGAAATGGGATTAACAGGCACCAAAGCTGGTTGTGAAATTGGCTCTTGTGGAGCTTGCACCGTCATCATTAATGGCGAGAAGAAAAAATCTTGTATCTTTCCAGCCGATAAGCTCGAAGGTTGCGACGTGACCACAATCGAGGGTGTAAGCGCACCCGATAACAAGCCCAACGATTTGCAGGAATCTTTCCTCGAACATGGCGCAACTCAATGCGGTTATTGCCTGCCGGGAATGATTATGGCGGGGGAAGTCTTGCTCGCCAAAAACGCAACGCCCAGCAGACCAGAAATTAAAGAGGCAATTGCGGATAATCTCTGCCGTTGTATTGGCTATATACAAATTGTAGATGCGATTGAAGCTACGGCAGAGAAACGTGCCAAAGGGAAAGGTGCCGCATGAAAGACAACCTAAAATACGTCGGAGACCCAAAAGCCCAACCCGTAGACGGTTTGGATAAAGTACTCGGTCGTGCCAAATATGTTGGGGATATGTCTTTGGCAGGGATGTTGCACGCAAAAATACTCACCAGCCCCGTCCCCCACGCTAAAATCCTGAAACTGGATACCAGCCCCGCGCTAGATGTCCCCGGTGTTCTTGCCGTTATCACCAGCGATGATTTTGTAGAGAATGGGCCTTTAGGTTTCCCGATCAAAGATGCTTTCGTTTTGGCGCATAAAAAAGTCCGTTATGCGGGCGACCCGATTGCGACAGTCGCGGCAGAAACCCTCGAAGCCGCCGAAGCTGGGATTAAAGCCATCATCCTTGAATTGGAAGAATTGCCGACTATCACCACTCCCGAAGACGCACTAAAAGAAGATGCTCCCCTCATTCCGCTCGAAGCCCCGCAGAAAAAAGGTAATCTTTGTGATTTTCTGATTGTCCGCAACGGCAATCCCGATCCAGTTTTGGATGTATCTGAACACAAGTTCAACCAAAGCTATTATTTTCAACATCAAGAACACGCCTATCTCGAAACAGAAGGTGCGTTAGCCATCCCAGAACCAGGCGGTGGCGTGACTGTTTTTGCGAACGACCAAAGCCCGCATATTAACCGTTTTAATACCGCCTCTGTTTTGGGGTTGCCCCCCGAGCAAGTCCGTATTATTCAGCCTCCCGTTGGCGGCTCTTTTGGCGGAAAAGACGATATTGGCTACCAACTCACTGCTCAAGTTGCGCGGCTGGCATTGAACACCAATTGCCCTGTTCGATTAATTCTTTCACGCGAAGAATCAATTCTAATTTCCTATAAACGAGCAGCGATGTCCGTTCAGCTCAATATCGGCATGGATGCGGCTGGCAACATCCGCGCAGGCAAAGCCAAAATGGTCATGGACAGCGGCGCGTACGCGTCCATGTCTCCGCTCGCGGCTTGGCGCACCACCATGCACGCGCTCGGCGTTTATAAATATGAAGCGGGGCATGTCGATACCCAGGTCGTCTACACCAACAACGGCTACTCCGGCGCATTTCGTGGATTTGGTAGTCCCCAAGCCGCAGCCGCATCTGAAATTGCGATTGATGAGTTAGCCCACTTAGCAAAGACCGACCCGATTGAATTCCGACTAAAAAATATCATTCGCAAAGGCGATGTTGCTTTTACGGGAAATAAAATCACTTACGAATCTGGATTGGAAAAATGTCTAGAGTGGGTGCGAGATGCTTCGGATTGGAATCAAAAAAAGGATGCCTACCCCCAAGCAGATGCGGAGACGCTTCGCGGCGTGGGTGTGGCTTGCTATTTTCATGGATCCGGGT
>JABGOQ010000208.1 GCA_018645405.1 Anaerolineae bacterium
ACTTTTTTCAAGATCGGGAATATTAAAAGCATAATACCCATTTGAGTTTGTGGATGTGCTGGCAATGAGTTCGTCATTTGCGTATAGATGAACGCAAATTCCACCGACACCTACTTCCCAATCGTTTTGAACACCATCTTCATTTTCATCCAGCCAAACACGGTTCCCAACCCAAATTTGGCTTAGACTGAAAATATCCTCGTTGACAGGGCATCCTCCTGTAATATTAAGAATACGGCGCGGATAATCGCCGTAAAATACGCCCAAAAAGCGCGTAGTTGCCTCGCCAATATAATATTCAAAAATCCAAGGAGCAAAGCCAACGCCGGCCTGTGGACGTGCTGAGACGGGGATATTGCTGATCGAGATCAAAACAGCCGGTAGATCAAGCAGGGAAGGGTCTTGAACAGCGCGTCCTGTGAGGGGATTGTAATTTGAGGGGAGATCTTCGAGTTCTATCCCGTAGCTACGTGGAGTCAATCTCGGTTGCGGCGTTGGTGTGATTGTTGCTGTAGCTGTCAACGTTGGCACAGTCGTGGGTGTCTTTGTTGGAGGGATTTCTTTTGTTGGCGTGGGTGTGTTTTCAACTATTTTCGTATTTGTGCAGCCAGATAGCGTGAATGATGCCAAAGCAAGAAGAATGCTTAAGAAATTTACTTTCGATAATTTCATGAGATACCAACTTTCAAGACTTGCTCTTATCTAGTATTCCCCAAGCCCGGGTGGGGAATATACGCGAATCTGCCAATGTCTTGTGCGTAATTCACCGACAGTGCTATAGGGTGTCGCGATTAAGATCCATATCTGACCAGGGCGTAGGGCAATGGGATTTCCTTCCAAATCCTGGAACGCAATTGGGCGACGAAAACCAGTCGATTGTTCATAATCAGTAGCGCGAGTACTCCAATTGATTGGATAGGCTTGTCCATCGCGAAAAAGATAACCATTTTCAAGTTGTCCCACCTCGAGGTGCATATCAGCGATGCGTGGTAGGACTACTTCGTGTTCCACGAAAATAACAACCAGATTTTCGAAGGAGAGTTCACGCCCTGTTAGCTTATCTGTATCGTGAGTAAACACAAGTTCTTCGCTGGCATTATCAACATAACGTGCCCAGCTTTTCGAAAGTGGTTCATAAACCCATTTTGTTTGGTTGACCGAAGATATAAAGAAATCCACCTGCTCTGCTGGAAAACCTTCACTGGGAGGCGTTTCTGAAAAAAGATTGCTGGCGTAGTTGAAATCACTTCCTTTTATCACGGCATTTTTCTCTGAAATCCTAAGAAATCGCTCAATCTCCAGCATAGAGCCGGCACCATTTTCTGTATTATGCACTTGTGCGCAGAAGGGGAGTTTGTCTACGACATAATCTGTTGCACCAGCGAAGATCAGACAACTATTTTGGAAAAAATTCTGGATATGAACATAGAGCAAACGTCCAGACCGAACAGGCCCCACTTGCCCGCTAGGCAAGTCCAAGTCCACGATTGAGCGCGGCATTAACCCCGCATCCAAAAGTAAATAATCTTCTTCGATGGTCACCAAGCCCGTCATGCCGCTTAGCGTATCGGCATCGCTGTCCGATTTTTCATCACCAATATTAGAAGGGGAGAAGTCCATCTCATCAGGGCGAATAAACTCAACCTGATAGGATTTCCCCACCTCCAGATTGAACCCATAATAACCATTTGAATCGGTGCTGGTTTCCTGAATTAGATTTCCATTTACATCGTATAGATGGACACAAACCCCGCCCACGCCAGGTTCTCCTGTACTTTGGATTCCATCCCTATCTTGGTCGTGCCAGACCAAATTGCCGAGGATTTGCTCCGTATAGACAAAAGGCTCTGTGCGAATTTCGCAGTCTCCAACGATGGGTTTCTCTTCATAGGGTTGCTCGCCGTAAAAGACGGCTAAAAATCGTGTTGTCCCCTCGCCAATTAAAAATTCAAAGACCCAGGGAGCAAAAGATAACCCCGATTGCGGTCTCGCGCTGACAGGGAAATGTGGCACCGAAAGAAGAAGAGCGGGTTGCTCCAGTAGTGAGGGATTGCGCACAGCCAACCCAGAGAGGGGATTGATTCCGGCTGGGAAATCTTCTTGATCAGGACCATAACTAACCGAAGTGCCAATTGGCTGTGGGATCGGTGTTTGTGTTGCGGTAGGTATTGGTGTAAAAGTTGCTGTGGGAGGAATTTCTTCTATAGGGGTTGGGGTGCTTTGAATTGTTATTGCCTTGGTGCATCCAGAAAGGGAAAGGATCTTCAAAGCGACGATAATAAAAAAGATTTTGGATAATTTCATTCTTTTAAGCTCCAATAAAATAAAATTAGATTTAGGTAATTGAGAAGTAAAAGGCAAATCTGAGGCTAGTAAATTTAATGGATTGTAGCAGAAAACACCTTTCATTGGGAGTTTCAAAAA
>JABGOQ010000185.1 GCA_018645405.1 Anaerolineae bacterium
TCTGTGCCGCTCTCGCTATCCAAAATACGGACTTTATAATCCGAAAGATGGATTTTAGAAAGTTCTGGATAGGTGCCTAAAAGGGCTTTACGAAGAGCTTTGTTAAGCGCATTCACAGGGCCATTGCCCTCAGCGGCAGTATGGATAACTTCATTATTCACACAAACTTTTACAGTGGCTTCGGAAAAAACACCCAAACCTTTGCGTTGTTCCACAACGACCATGAAGTCAATTAATTCAAAGGGGGCTTTGTAATCTTCTTCAGAGCGCTTCATCAACATCTGTGCCGACGCGCCTGCGCCTTCAAAGGTAAATCCCTGTGCTTCAAGACTTTTAATCTCTTCGACAACTTTGCGTGCCTTTTCACTGGTGACTTCGATACCAAATTCTTTGGCTTTATCAATGATATTGCCGCGCCCAGAAAGCTCAGAAACCAAAGTTCGGCGTTTATTGCCAACTAGCGTAGGGTCAATATGCTGGTAAGAATCTTCATTTTTCAAAATCGCAGCAACGTGGATGCCGCCTTTATGTGCGAAGGCTTTTTTTCCCACAAAAGGCAAATAAGGGTTCTGCGGTTGGTTCGCAATTTCAGCCACATAATGAGAAAGCTTCAACAAGCTCTTTAGATTTTCTTCACTCACACATTCGTAACCCATTTTAAGTTGCAAATTTGGGATTATCGAACATAAACTGGCATTCCCCACCCGCTCGCCGTAGCCGTTGATCGTCCCCTGCACATGGATTGCGCCCGCGCGCACGCCCATCAGCGCATTCGAAACGCCATTGCCGCCATCTTCGTGCATGTGGACGCCCAAATCAGTATTTGTCTGGGATGCGATTTCTTCAACCGTTTTTTGGACATCCCACGGAAGCGCGCCGCCGTTCGTTTCACATAAGACGAGGACATCCGCCCCGCCGCGTTCTGCTGCTTGGACAGTTGCGAGCGCATACTTGGGGTTGGCTTGGTAGCCGTCAAAAAAGTGTTCAGCATCGTAAACAACTTCCTTGCCGAGACTCTTCAAATAGGCAACACTCTCCTCGATCATCAAGAGATTCTCTTCGGGCGTGGTTTCCAACACATCACGGACGTGCAAATCCCAGCTTTTGCCGACTACTGTGACAACGGGGGTTTGGGCATCTACGAGAGCTTTGATATTCGGGTCATCTTTTACATTGCTATTCTTACGCCTAGTAGACCCAAACGCGGCGATTTTGGCATTTTTCAACTCCAAAGATTGGACGCGCTCGAAATACTCAACATCTTTGGGATTCGAGCCGGGCCAACCACCTTCAATATAGTTAATGCCAAATTCGTCGAGTCTTTTAGTAATTTTAATCTTATCGTTGACGGAGAGTGAGATTCCCTCGCTCTGTGTTCCGTCTCGGAGGGTTGTATCGTAAAGTTTTATTTTCATGAGAAGTTCCTTTTGTGGTAATTGGATATTCGATATTCGGGATTCGTAGTGCGTATTTCGTATTGCGTAATGTTTTTTAAGAAATACGAAATAAGGCTCTTCTCAAATACGCTGGGCGATGAATGATTCCATCGCCCAGTTCACCTTCTTTTTAATTTTCATATTTTCTACTTTCCACTTTCTACAAATAAATGTTCAACCTTAAACCTGCAACCTACTCTCTTCAAACGCCGCAATCTCAGCCTCATGCTTCAACAAATACCCAAGCTGATCAATCCCTTCGAGCAAACAAGTTTTGTTGAAAGAATCGAGTTCAAAAGAAACACCAGAGCCATCGGGGAGAGTCAGGGTTTGAGATGCCAAATCAATGTCTATCGTTGCAGAGGGGGCTTCTTCGCTCAGGTCGAAGAGGGAAGTTTGGGTAGCTTCGCTGACGACAATCGGTAGCAAGCCGTTCTTAAGGGCGTTGTTCCGGAATATATCCGCAAAAGATGTGCTGATGATGGCACGGATTCCCCATCCCGTTAATGCCCAAGGAGCATGTTCCCGTGATGAGCCGCAGCCGAAATTATCGCCTGCGAGCAAAATTTCTGCGCCCTGATACTCATCCTGATTGAGGGGAAAGTCGGGGTTGGGGCTGCCATCGGGCAGTTTACGCCAACTATCGAAAAGCCCTTCTGCCAAGCCATCTTTGTTGATCACTTTCAGGTAGCGGGCGGGGATAATTTGGTCGGTATCCACGTCTGTGTGGGGTAGCGGAATGATTTTTGACGTAATTTTTGTGAATGATTTCATTAAACTATTCCTGATTAAAACTTTTTGCTGGATTCATTTCGAATGATTGTGATTGGAGGACGCTCTTCTTCATTAACGATAAGTTTAAAAACATCTGGACGAGAGTAGTGTCCTGTCGGATCCATGTCGTATCGTGCCTTTACAATCTCATTTAAATCTATTGCTGCTGAAATTAATCCTTCTTCGTTATAGAGCGGACCCGCAATAACCTCACCCATTGGACTAATAATTACACTGCCGCCTCTAATTAAAGGCTTGTCTTTGGGCCAAGCTTCGTCTTTTAAGGTCTCGCCAGAAGGCGGTGCTTGATATTGACATGCGCTTACTAAAAAGTTTCTGCCTTCATAAGCGATATGTTTCATGCTTGCCTGCCAAATATCACGATCATCAACAGTAGGGGCGCACCATATTTCTAAGCCTTTTGCATACATTGCCGTGCGTAGCAGAGGTATATAATTCTCCCAGCATATAGCAGCCCCAACTCGACCAGCCGGTGTTTCGACTACAGGAATTGTCGAGCCATCTCCCTGTCCCCAAATCAGGCGTTCGCTAGCTGTAGGCATCAGCTTTCGATGTTTAGCTATAAGCTCACCAGATTCTGATATAAACAAGGCTGTGCAGTAGAGAGTTGTGTTACTACGTTCAATAACACCGATGACGATTGACGTATTAGATTCTTTGGCTAGTTTGCCAAGAGCAAGAACTTCTGGCCCATCCAAATCAACGGCTTGTTGCCAATACTGCAAAAACTCTTCACGTCCTTCATCGCTTCTATATCCAACACGAGTTCCAAAATCAGATCCCTTAGGATAACCACCTAAGAGTGCTTCTGGCATGACCAATAAATCACAATTCGATTGTTGAATTTTTTCTTTATAACTTAAAATTTTCTCTAAAGTTATAGCTGTTCCTTCTGAAGAAGAACCGAGTTGCAATGCGGCAATAATCTTCTTTTTCATAACAACACCTCAGTTTTTAAACATGAAGGTCAGAAAGGTTCTCTAAGGAAAAATAAAAAAGCTTTTCTCCGTGTACAAAATTCCTACATCAACTTTCTCGGGTCGGTCACTTTGCCCGTAATCGCACTGGCAGCGGCTGTCAGCGGGCTGGCTAAAATTGTGCGCCCGCCCTTGCCCTGTCGCCCTTCAAAATTGCGATTGCTCGTACTCACGGCGTATTGCCCCGGCTCCAATTCGTCTCCGTTCATCGCCAGACACATGCTGCACCCCGCAAAACGCCATTCGCCACCTGCGTCACGCACGATTTTGTCGATGCCTTCTGCTTCGGCGCGTTTTCGGATGCTCTCCGACCCGGGCACGACCAGCAAGCGCATTCCATCGGCGACTTTTCTGCCTTCCAAAATGGATGCCGCCGCGCGCAAATCGCTCATCCGCGAGTTCGTGCATGAGCCGATGAAAACCACATCAACGGGATGACCTTTCAGCGGTGCATCTGCGGATAAATCCATATATTTTAAGGCTTTGGATAATGCGGATTGCTCCGCCGCATCGCCCTTGTTTAGACTTGGGATGCGTTTCCCAATCTGGATACCCATCTCAGGGTTGGTACCGTAAGTGACCATCGGCGTTAGCGTGGATACGTCAATCGTCACTGTCTTGTCGTAAACCGCGCCCTCGTCTGAAGGGAGTTTGCGCCATTCAGCAACTGCGGTATCCCAAGCATCGCCTTTTGGTGCGTGGAAGCGACCTTTAAGATACTCAAAAGTGACCTCATCTGGCGCAATCATCCCCGCTCGCGCGCCTGCTTCAATAGCCATATTGCAGATGGTCATCCGTCCGTCCATATCGAGGGCTTTGACAGCATCGCCGGTAAACTCAAAGACATGCCCTGTCCCTCCGCCAATGCCAATTTTGGTAATCAGAGCTAAAACCATATCTTTAGCCGTCACACCAAAAGGAAGTTCGCCTTCAAATTTGACTTCATAAGTCTTCGATTTGGATTGCAACAAAGATTGCGATGCCAGCACATGCTCCACTTCGGATGTGCCGATGCCAAATGCCAGCGCGCCAAATGCTCCATGCGTGGATGTATGACTATCGCCGCAAACGATAGTTTTGCCGGGCTGGGTAAAGCCTTGTTCGGGACCAATCACATGCACGATTCCCCGCCCATCGCTTTCGGCATCGTAGAGCGTGATGCCAAAATTGGCGCAGTTTTTGGTGATTTGCTCCAATTGGGCAATCGCCATATCATCCGCAGAATCAAGGCTAAGGGAAATAGTCGGCGTGGAGTGATCCATTGTCGCAATCGTGCGCTCTGGGCGGCGAACTTTTAGCCCCTTCTCGCGCAATCCGCTAAAGGCTTGAGGTGATGTCACTTCGTGGACAAGATGTAAATCAATATACAAAATGGATGGCGCGTTATCACTTTCGGTGACGATATGCGATTCCCATAGTTTTTCGTAGAGGGTTTTTGGGTTCATAGTTTTTTGGGGAGTGGGTTAGTGGGCCAGCTTACTGTTTCCTGATTCCTAGTTTACTGCTTACTAACTTCATCATCTTCGCAAGTGTTGCAATGCCAATCTTTAGGCTCAATTTTCAGGCTGGGAAATTTTTCCATAATATGCTGTGCTTTTTCTACATCTTCTTCAAATTTCACAATAACCTTTGCCGCTTTTTCTTTAGCCATTTCATCTTTCTTAGCTTGTGCCATAATTTTGATTTTCGCGGCAGCTATGTCATGTTCGTGCCATTGGGAGGGCATTCCACTTAAACTGGGGAATGCTTCCATCATGTGTTCAACGTGTTCTTTTGCTTCTGCTTTTTGTTCTGTTTTTGTAGTCATCATTAGATTTCTCCTCTTTCTTAAAGACCCGAAGGGTTTTATTCGGGTGCATTTTTTATGAGATAATTTTTAATATATTGATTCAAATTTGATTATGGCCCATTTGAAACCTTTCGGGTCTTCCTTTGCTAACTGCCAATCACGGTCGCTTTCTCTACATCGCCAAAACGCCCACTTGCGGTGAGCAATTTATTCAAGCCATCCACATAGGCTTTTGCGCTGGCTACGATGATGTCGGTGTGTGCGCTGTAACCGCCAAAGGTACGTTTGCGTGCTATACCACTTTGTGGGGATATTCGCTCAGAAATACTACCATTTTTTGGCTCTAAGCGAACGGTCACTTCACCGATAGCGTCAATACCTTCGGTAACGGCATCAATATGAAACTCTAGCAATTTGTTTGGCATTTGCACAATCGCGTCGATTGCCTTATATGCGGCATCAACGGGGCCCGTTCCGAGCGCGGCGTGGGTGTGCAACTCTCCGTCTGGGCAGAGCATCCGCACGGTGGCAGTAGGCAAGCCCATCGTCCCGGATGCGACTTGCAATCCATCCAAACGATAATGCTCTTTGGCACGATAAAGCTGATCTTCCGCCAGCGCACATAAATCGGCATCCGTTACTACTTTCTTTTTATCAGCTAAATCTTTGAAGCGTCTGAAAGTGCGTTTGAGCTTTTCTTCGCTCATCTCATAGCCCAACTCAATGAGCCGAACTTTGAGAGCATGCCTGCCAGAATGTTTGCCCAAAATCAAGCTTGATTTATGCAAGCCAACGGTTTCGGGGCGCATAATTTCGTAAGTTTCTTCGTTTTTGAGCATCCCGTCTTGATGGATGCCGGCTTCGTGGGCGAAGGCATTTGCGCCGACAATTGCCTTATTGGGCTGAACGCTCATGCCCGTATAATTTGAAACGGCACGGCTCATGCGCGTAATTTGGGTCGAATCAATACCCGTTTCAAGATCATAAACAGGCTGGCGGGTTTGAATTGCCATCGCAATTTCTTCGAGCGATGTATTGCCCGCCCGCTCGCCGATGCCATTCATGGTCACTTCGGCTTGACGTGCGCCCGCCTGCAAACCAGCCAGTGTATTGGCGGTGGCAAGTCCTAAATCATCATGGCAATGCACAGAAACGATGGCATTTTCGATGCCCGGGGTGTTTTCCATAATGCCCGCAATCAGATTGCCGAACTCATTTGGGGTAGTGTAACCAACCGTATCGGGGATATTGAGCGTGGTTGCACCTGCTTTGATTGCCTCACCCAAAACGAGATAAAGGAACTCAGGGTCACTACGCCCTGCGTCTTCAGGTGAAAACTCGACATCATCGCAAAGGGATGATGCGTACCCGACCATCTCTTTGACTTTATCGACCACTTCTTCTCTATCCATACGAAGCTTATGTTTCATGTGGATTTCAGATGTAGCTAGGAAGGTGTGGATGCGCGGATTTGCAGCAGGCTGAATTGCCTCCCACGCTGCGTCGATATCGGATTTGACCGTGCGTGCCAACCCACAAATTATCGGCGGCGTAGACTCTGTGCTGTTCCCCACCTCCTCCGCTATTCGGCGGACTGCCTCGAGGTCATCTGGGGACGCGGCTGGGAATCCAGCCTCGATCACATCTACGCCGAGCTTGGCGAGCCCTCGGGCAATTTCTAGCTTTTCAGCAGAAGTAAGCGTTGCGCCAGGGGATTGTTCGCCGTCTCTTAAGGTTGTGTCGAATATGCGGATGTAGTTGTCGTTCATTTTTAGTCCTTTGGTCTAAATGGTCTTGGGGTCTTTTGGTCTAACTCGTCTAATTCAGTATGTGCGACAAGTTAGACCACCTGACTCTCAGACTACTAGACAAATTATTCCTTCCAATTCTCCGGTCGCAACGAGCGGACTGCTGCGCCAGCTTGCCACATTTCAGATTCGTGCATTACGCTGAGTTCTTCTGCAAGGTTTTCACGATAATTGGGATCACCATTTTTCTCTAAGGTGACACGACATTCTTCGCCAGATTTGACGCTTTCGTAAAGCTCTTCAAAGACAGGGGCTACCGCATCACGAAATTTAGGATGCCAATCTAACGCGCCACGTTGGGCTGTGGTGGAGCAATTGGCGTACATCCAATCCATGCCGTTTTCAGCAACGAGACGGATGAGGGATTGCGTGAGTTCTTCAACGGTCTCATTGAAGGCTTCGCTGGGGCTGTGTCCATTCTTGCGGAGGACGTTATATTGAGCTTCCATCACGCCACTGAGTGCGCCGATTAAGATACCGCGTTCGCCAGTGAGATCGCTATAGACTTCGTTTTTGAAAGTGGTCGGGAATAAATATCCCGCGCCAATGGCGATGCCGAGTGCAATGGTGCGTTCTTCGGCTTTGCCTGTGAAATCTTGGTGAATGGCGTAGCTGGCGTTAATGCCTGAGCCATCGAGGAAATTGCGGCGAACGCTGGTGCCAGAGCCTTTTGGGGCTACAAGAGCGACATCTACATTTTCGGGGGGAACGATGCCAGTTTGGTCTTTGTAGGTGATGCCGAATCCGTGCGAGAAGTAGAGCATATCGCCTTCGTTGAGCATCTCAGAGAGTGTTGACCATGCGGCTTTTTGCCCCGCATCTGAAAGCAGATATTGGACGACTGTTCCACGCTCGGCGGCTTCTTCTAGGGTGAAGAGATTTTTGCTTTCTACCCAGCCGTCCGCGAGAGCTTTATCCCAATTTGGGGAGCCTTTGCGTTGCCCAACGATGACGTTGATGCCGTTATCGCGCATATTGAGCGATTGAGCAGGCCCTTGAACACCATATCCCAAGACTGCGACTACTTCGTCTTTCAAAATTTCTCTTGCTTTTTCCAGTGGATATTCTCCTCTGGTTATTACGGTTTCTTCTACGTTTCCGAACTTGATTTTAGCCATTTTTTCCTCGTTAATTATTAGTTGATTAGTTCCGCTGCTGAATACAGCGATTAGAGCATGGGCAGAGTGAATGCAAGATAAATCTTGTATTATATTTTTACTGAGTACTGATCACTGAATACTGTTTTGCCAGCAAGATGTTTAGGCCGAGAAAATGTTATTTAATGGCAAGCAAGCCAAAATTCACGTGCGTCTCGGTTCTTCATCCTATTAAAAACTTAATGCTGAGTATTCTTTCTGCTCTTTCTTGCCATTCATCCCAGGCATATAGCGTTTTCCTGCCATATCTCCGCGCATCATGGCGATATTGCCTGTGCGCACCATTTCGAGTATGCCAAAGGGACGGAGCAACTCAATGAAGCCAGCAATTTTCTTTTCAGTGCCAACGATTTCTACGGTCATTGAATCTTGAGAAACATCGACAACATTGGTTCTGAAAATATCGGCAAGGCTGGATACTTCGTTGCGCTTTTCTGGCGTGGCACTGACTTTGATCAATGCCAACTCACGGATTACGGCAGGTTGGTCAGTGACATCTTGAACATCTATGATATTGACCAATTTGTAGAGATTTGCTTCTACTTGGCTGGCGTTTACGCTATCGTCTACGACTATGGTCATGCGAGAGACACCGGGTTTTTCTGAATTGCCAACATTGAGCGATTTGATATTGAAGTTTCTGCGCCGAAATAAGGATGCGACTCGGTTTAGCACGCCCGGTTTATCTTCTACTAATGCTACTAATGTGTTTTGCATATTGGTTCTCCTTCAAGTTATTGCTTTTGGGATTCAAGAGATTCCCAAAACTTAAATTTATTTTAGCTTTCGTATTCCGTAATTTGTTTTTTTTACGCATTACGCAATACGTTTTACTTTTTACCTTTTACCGGTCTTCGCAACATTTCGTTCAATGCCGCTCCAGCAGGAACCATTGGATAAACAAGTTCGTCTTTTTCGACTTGGAATTCAATGAGAACAGTGCCAGGGGTGTTTTTAGCGAATTCGAGTGCGTCCATTGCTTCTTCTGGTTTGGTAACACGTTTTGCGGGGATGCCATGAGCTTCGGCGATTTTTATGAAATCAGGCCCGGTTATCGGGGTTGCCGCATAGCGTTCGTCAAAGAAAAGTTCTTGCCATTGCCGAACCATGCCGAGATAGCTATTGTTAAGAAGGACGATTTTGACACTTGCTCCTTCTTGTACCATCGTGGATAGTTCAGCTTGAGTCATTTGGAAGCTGCCATCGCCATCAATTAGCCAGACATCTTTTTCTTTATCAGTAAACCAGGCACCTAATGCGGCGGGGAGACCGTACCCCATTGTGCCGGCACCACCGGAAGTGAGCAGTCTATAAGGTTTTTCAAACTCATAGTATTGCGCTGCCCACATTTGATGCTGACCAACACCGGTTACGACCAGGGCATCGCCTTCTGTGGCTGTCCACATTGCACGAATAGCATGAGCTGAATAGAGTTTGCCATCATCTTGCCAAGACATAATGCTGCGTTCTTCCGTTTCAGATTTCCATTCAGCAATTTGCTCCATCCATTGGGGATGATCGTATTCATCAAGCAATGGAATCATGTCTGTAAGAACAGTCTTCAAATCGCCCATGAGTGGGACATCTACGGTCACGTTTTTGTGGACTTCGGTGGGGTCAACTTCAACATGAATTTTCTTCGCATCAGGCGCATATTTTGCTAGCACACCAGTTACGCGATCATCGAAACGCATTCCGAAAGCTAAAATCAAATCGGCATTTTGAATAGCTTCATTGGCATAGGCTTCGCCGTGCATCCCCATCATGCCCAAGCTGAGTGGGTCAGATGCGGGGAGCGCACCCAAGCCTAAAAGCGTCATTGAAACAGGTGTATTGGTTTTTGTAGCGAAAATTCGTAATTCTTCCATCGCGCCAGACATCGAAACGCCGTGTCCCGCCAAAATCACGGGGCGTTCGGCTTCTTCAATCAACTCAACCGCTTTTTTTAGATCATCCATCGGAGCGTGATCAGGTGGGCTGTAGCCGGGCAGTGAAATATCCTCAGGATATTCAAATTCTATTTCGTCCAGTTGGGCGTTTTTACAAAAGTCAATCAAAACGGGGCCTGGCCGTCCACTGCGAGCAATATGGAAAGCCTCACGCACAACCGTTGCAATTTCATCGACACGCGTAATCAAATAATTGTGCTTTGTAATTGGCAAGGTGACGCCCGTTACATCGGTCTCTTGGAAAGCATCGCCGCCAATCAGATGTGCAGGCACTTGTCCTGTGATACACACGATCGGCACTGAGTCCATCATTGCGGTCACGATGCCGGTGACGAGATTTGTTGCTCCGGGGCCGGAAGTCGCAATGGCAACGCCGACCTTGCCAGATGCACGCGCGTAGCCGTCTGCAGCATGGGAAGCACCCTGCTCATGTCGAGTCAAAACGTGATGTACAGGATATTTCAGCATCGCGTCATGCACGGGCATAATCGCCCCGCCGGGATAGCCGAACATCGTATCCACGCCTTCACGCACTAAACATTCCATCATAATTTCTGCGCCGTTCATTTTCATAATTTCTTCTCCTCTTTAGAAATCAGTTTTTAACACTGCGCCGGTATCTGCGCTGGTTACAAAATGGGAATATCGTTTGAGCCACTTACTTTTTGTTTGGGGATGGAATTCCGGGAGGGCATCCAGGCGTTCTTGGATTTCCTGCGGGGACAAACGTATATTCAACTTGCGTGCCGTTAAATCAATATCGATCTGGTCCCCATCTCTGATCACGCCAATCGCACCCCCCGCCGCAGCTTCCGGTGAAACATGCCCAATGCAAGCTCCACGCGTCCCACCGCTAAATCTGCCATCGGTTATTAGGGCAACGCTATCGCCCAATCCCTGCCCCATAATAGCGGAGGTGGGTGAGAGCATCTCCTGCATCCCGGGACCGCCTTTGGGGCCTTCGTAGCGAATAACAACAACTTCACCCGCTTGCACTTCACTAGATAAAATGCCGACCAATGCCTCATCTTGAGATTCGTAAACCCGCGCTGTGCCGCTGAAAACCATCATCTCTTTGCTCACACCACCTACTTTGACAATCGCGCCATCGGGAGCTAAATTGCCAAATAACACTGCCAAGCCACCTTGTTGAGAATGAGCATTTTTACATTTTTTAATCACTTCTTCATCTTTGATATTAAAACCTTCTATAGATTTCCCCAATGTTTTGCCAGTGACCGTGATACGGTCAAAATGCAAAATGCCGCGTTCCCGCTGAACTTCGTTTAAAATAGCTGGGATTCCGCCCGCACGATGCACATCTTCCATATGCCATGAGCCCGAAGGGGAAACTTTGCAAATATGCGGTACTTTGGATGCTACTTCGTTAATACGAGCCATTGTATAAGGGACTTCGGCTTCATTAGCTAATGCTAATGTGTGCAAAACAGTATTCGTTGAGCCGCCCATTGCCATATCGAGGGCAAAAGCATCATCAATCGCTTCGGCAGTGACAATATCACGGGGTTTGATGTCTTTTTCCAGCAAAGTCATAATTTGGGATGCGGCTTTCTTTGCTAAGGCTTCACGTTCTGGGGTTGTGGCTAAAGCGGTGCCATTGAAAGGCAGAGCTAATCCCAAAACTTCCATCAAACAATTCATCGAGTTAGCGGTGAACATCCCAGAGCAGGAGCCGCAGGAAGGACAAGCCAATTTTTCGAGCATCGTCAACCGCTCTTTGTCAATTTTTCCCGCGGAATACGCGCCTACGCCTTCAAAAACGGAGACCAAGTCAATCGCTTCGCCATCAGGTGTTCGTCCAGCTGGCATAGGCCCGCCTGAAACAAAAATAGTCGGGATATTGACTCGCATCGCCGCCATCAACATGCCCGGCACGATTTTGTCACAATTTGGGATGCAAACCATTGCGTCAAATTGGTGAGCTTCGATCATTGTCTCCACAGAATCAGCAATTAATTCGCGGGAGGGGAGCGAGTACTTCATCCCGCCGTGGCCCATTGCAATCCCATCATCCACGCCGATAGTATTGAACTCGAAGGGGACTCCACCCGCAGCGCGAATCGTCTCTTTGACTTCTTTTCCAAACTCCTGCAAATGGACGTGCCCGGGGACAATATCCAAATAAGAGTTAACAACTGCAATAAAAGGTTTATTGAAATCGTCTTCTTTTACGCCCGTTGCGCGTAAAAGAGAGCGGTGGGGGGCTTTATCGTATCCTTTTTTGATGGTATCTGAACGCATGATTCTCCTTTGGGGGTGAGAGACTTTCGAAGTCTCTTGCACCAGAAAACAAAAAAGCTGCCCGTTTGGGCAGCTTTCACTTTTTTAGTTTTTATGCTTTACACTTACTTGCTCAAAACCTTAGCTTGTACCCAGACGCGAGGAATTTCCTTAATCCCAATAAGAAGGATAAGGCTAATAAGATTTAAGCTAATAAGAGCGAGTGAGGTATAAGACATGTTTTTTATTTTTTAAGGATTTTTTCGAACTCTTGAGCGGTATTCTAAGGGAGACGCGGAGATGTGTCAAGCGATTAGCTTATATTGGACAATCTGTTTTGTAGACTCTTATCAAATCGCAACTTTTGTGCTAAAAATTCTTTGTTTATTCGGTTATTATCTTTTTAAATGATATTATCTTGTCGTTTCTTTTGAAAAATAAAACTCATAGAAAAGGAGAAAATTTTTGTGAAAAAACACTTCCTGCTTGACCCCGAAATCACCTTCCTTAATCACGGCTCTTTTGGCGCATGTCCAAAGCCTGTTTTTGATATTTACCAAAAATGGCAATGCAAATTAGAAGAACGCCCCATCGAGTTTCTTGGTAGGCGTGCTATTTCTTTGCTTGCAGAATCGCGCGAGAAATTAGCAGAATATCTTCACTGCTGCGCCGAAGATTTGGTCTACTTCCCCAACCCAACTACCGCGATGAATATGGTCGTCCGCAATCTTGATTTGCAAGCGGGTGATGAGGTGTTAACCACCGATCACGAATACGGCGCACTGGACAGAACTTGGCGATATTTTTGTGAGAAGAGTGGTGCGCATTATGTGCAGAGGCATATTCCCTTGCCTGTGACAACACACGCTGATTTTGTGGATCATTTTTGGCAAGGTGTTACGCCGAAAACGAAAATTATTTTTCTCAGTCATATCACCAGCACCACTGCGCTGATTTTTCCCGTCACTGATATTTGCAAAAGAGCGCGCGAAGCGGGCATTCTTTGCATCGTTGATGGCGCGCACGCCCCTGCGCAAATTGACCTTGATATAGAAGATGTTGGTGCAGATATCTACGTTGGCGCCTGCCATAAATGATGGTGGTCACAACCACCTACAAGGTATCGTTCTAACAGCACTCTTTGTGCTTAGTACCTGATATATTTTACTCACAGTTGATTGTCTGGCAGCATCTCTTCCAAAGCATTTAGTAAGATATTGATATCCTCAAGAGAATTATATTCCTGAATAGAAATTCTCAAAAAGGATTGTTCCTTCCAGCGCGTATGCGGGATCTCAATCTGATAGTTGTCGTAAAGTTTCTTTTGCAGAACTGTGCCATCTACACTTAAAGGGAGGGGGAGTGCAGCCATTTGTCCGTACCATGCTGATGGATGGGGAGCGATGGGTGGCATCCCAGTTAAGGATTGGATTTTCTGCATCGCAACGCCGAGCAAGTTTCGGCAACGGGTGCGGACATGATCCCAATCTTGCTCCCGTTGGTAATTAATTGCCGCGGAAACAGATAAAAACGCGGCAATATCGCGCGTTCCCTGCCACTCATGATAGTCGATAAACTGATTACCGCTCCCAAACCCTACTTCAGCATCATACCCCCAACTCACCACAAGGGGATCAAGCCAACTTTGCATCTCATGGCGTACATAGAGAAATGCCGTGCCCTTTGGCGCGAGTGTCCATTTATGTAGCGCACCTGTATATATATCGGCATCGAGTTCGGTCAAATCAAGCGAAATTTGACCGGGCGCGTGCGCTCCGTCCACGATGCAGAGAATGCCTGCTTCGCGCGCTCTTTTACAAATCTCCGCAACAGGGAAAATCAATGCGGTAATGCTGGTGATATGGCTGAGAAAGATGATCTTTGTTTTCGGTGTAACACCTGCCCAAAAAAGCTCCACAAAATCAGCATGAGTCGTCACAGGCAAAGGGATGTGTCTTTGCACATAACGCGCCCCAGCTTTCTCACAAAAATATCTCCAAGTTCTATCCATCGCGCCATATTCATGATCGGTGGCCAGGATTTCATCTCCGAACTGCAAATCGAGATTGCGGACGACCATATTGATCGCAGTAGATGGGTTGGGGAAGTAAACTACGTCTTGTGCAGCGCAGTGAAGATATTCTGCTAATTTTTCACGGGATTCGGCAAGTAGGGGTACCGCTCGCCGACCAAGAAATTCAACAGGATGATATTCCAGTTCCCGCTGCCAAGCCTGATACACGTCAAAAACAGGTTTTGGGCACGCGCCAAATGACCCATGGTTTAGGAATGTTATTTTCGGGTCTAGGAGAAAACGTTTCTTTTGATGCATAAAATTTCCTTTTTCTGAGAGAATAGAGATAAAAGATGTGATATTTCTATCCATAATTTAATTTTTTCTCTGCTAATCAACGATAACTTAGGGCAAATAGTTTATAGGTATGCTAATAACTTCACCTTCTGTGTTTTCTACACAGAAAATATTTGAACTCGTTAAATCAAATATGCTATTGTATCTGAATTAGTAATATAATAGCTACATGCTAAAAAGAAACACAACCCTCTATCTTGTTTTTCTCTCTCTTATCTTAATTTTATTGTTGGCTTTGCAACGCTTATACCTTCACCTACACACATCACTTGGGTCTAATATCTTTGTTGTAATAGTTACTGTAGTTGTGATGGTTTTGCTAGGGCTTTTTTTGTTAGGCTTAGTCTTTTCAGGAGCCATTGAGAAGGGCATACAAAAACATGTAGCCAAACTTTCAAGGCACTCACCAATAAATCGTTGGTTAATTAATTTCTTAGAAGTTTTGGGAAGTACATCTGTAGATGAAAAGAATAAGCAAGTGATGAAAGATGAAGATTTAGAAATGATTGAAGCAATTCAGATGCCTAAAAAAAGAGGGAGAACAAGCAATCATGCCTACAAAAAACGAAGACAAGCTGTATTGGAGTGGGAGCGGCGTGGAACAAATTATCACTTTACCTTATTTGAATTTTTGGATGAGCGATTTGGAACAAGTGCAACGGGAATACCAAATGTTCCTATTCCTACTTTCTATGACTGGCGCAAGGAAATTTTAGAAGAAATAAACTCTCTCTCCTCGGAGGAGACTAAAAACTAGAAGAAAATTGCGTAATTTATTTCCGTAGATATTCTATAGACCAAAGCATAGGGTTTCCATAGGATTGGCTGATAAAAGAGTGTCGCTTTCAAAAGCGACACTCTTTTTCATTAGAAATCTCAAGAAAGGAAAAACTATGCCGAAAATTATCATTTATTTGCGTGAGCAAGATTATGATGCTTTGGCGGAACTTGCTCAACAAAAGTATCGTGTTCCCAAAGCACAAGCAGCCTTAATTATTCGCAGGGAGCTAGAAAAACGAGGCTTGATTAGTTTATCTGAAGATTATGAAACGCAGGTAGTGGAGGAAACACATGATACCGAAAACTCTGCCTCCTGAGGAAGCTAAGTGTGATGCGTCATACCCCATTAGACAAAAACTCATATTTCTAAGAGAGACTT
>JABGOQ010000020.1 GCA_018645405.1 Anaerolineae bacterium
AATTAGTGGACGGCATGCTCCGGAATCAGTGGACGACATGCTCCGGATTTTGCATCTACCTCTTGTTGCTCTCTTAGCGTTTTGACTAATTGATAATACCCCGCGCTCCAATCCTCGAATAATAAGATGATTTGAAGACCAGCAAGTGGAAGTTTAAGCTCGCGGGGCAAATCAAGGGGTTCCATATATAAAGATGAAATCTCACGATCACTTCCATCTGCTACATAAATTTCTTGACGAACATATTTTGATGCTGTCGCAGATTGAGAGATGACCAGCACAAAAGAATCGGCTGTCTCGATTGCCTCAACAATTTCAGCGCGCCAGTTCTGCCCGGCTTGAATATTTATCCGGTCAAGCCAAATGTTGAAATTCTCCTGAGATAAACTTTTTACCAAAGAATCAACATATTCTGAATCTGCGCGGGAGTAACTTATAAAAATATGCGCCATATTAGCCTCTCATATTTACAAGATTAATTTATTTGATTTTTTACGTTGCTCTTTTGATGGGGTCTGCAAAGGAAGTGGTCTAATTGATTGTATACTATTTTTATAAAAAATGTAATATATATCCTGTTGAAATTCTTTTTTTTTAAGATATATTTTTACGAATTCAGGCAGAGTTATGTTCAAAAACCCGTACAATCCGCATAAACCGCGTTCTATCTTTGACTGTATAATTGCGAAGTCTTTTTTCGTGCTTCTTCGTCTTACTTCGTGCACAAAAAAACAAGAAGCAAATATCAGGAGCACCAAATGCGCCAATCCATCCTCACAGATCAACAAGCTGAATTCCTGCGAGAAGAAAAAGAAACCCTCGCTAAGATTCAACATGCCCTCACTAATCTCGAACTCTCCAAAGAATCTCTTCAAAGCCTTCAAAAAGCCATTCTCCAACTTGATGAGCTTTTCCTGATCGTCGTTGCGGGCGAATTCAATGCGGGCAAATCAGCCCTGCTGAATGCCCTCTTGGGCGAAAAAGCCCTCCTCGAAGGCGCCACTCCCACCACCTCCCGCGTCACCCTCGTCAAATGGGGGCAGCAACCCGCCGAGCAGATCGTAGACGAAGCCTTCGCCATCTACACCTACCCGCTCCCTATTCTCAAAGAACTCAATATCGTCGACACCCCCGGCACCAACGCCGTCATTCGTAAGCACGAACGTCTTACCGATGAATTCGTTCCCCGTAGTGATCTGGTTTTATTCATCACTTCAGCAGATAGACCGATGACCGAAAGTGAGCGTCAATTTCTTGAACGGATTCTAAACTGGGGAAAAAAAGTTGTTTTTATTTTGAATAAAATCGACATCTTTGACGACTCGGCATCTTTGGGTGAAGTCCAGGCTTTCGTCATCAAGCACGCCTCAGCATTGCTCGGAGACGCCCCTGACCTCTTCCCTGTTTCCGCTAAATTAGCGCAACGTGCCCAAGAAGAGCCTGATCCCGTTAAAGGTGACGAGCTTCGTGCCGCCAGTCAACTGGATGCCCTCGAGAGCTATATCAACGCCACGCTGGATGACCTCACGCGTTTGCGGCTCAAATTTACTAATCCGCTTGGGGTGGCAAAAAAGCTGATTGCACAAACTGCTGAGACAATCCAATCCCAATCCGATATCTTAAAAGAAGATAAAGATACCGTCGCAGCTTTAGACACAGCCATCACCGCTTACGAGCGTGAGCTGGAAAGCGAGCTTGCCCCCCGTCTCGCCGAAGTGGAAAATATTCTCTATAAAATAGAGAATCGCGGCGTAGATTTTTTCGACAATAAATTGCGTCTCACCAATATCCAGGAGCTGGTGCGCGGCGATAAAGTCCGTGCCCAATTTGAAAAAGAAGTTTTGGTCGAGATGCCCCAACAAATCGAAGATCAAGTTCAACGTCTCATTGATTGGTTGGTGCAAAAAGATCTGCACGAATGGCAGCAGGTGATGAGCTATCTCCAACGTCGGCAAGCCCAGGTCAGCGATCATCTGGTTGGCGAAAGCTACGGCCCGCAGGAAACGCGTCGCCGCGAATTGATCGACACTGTTGGAAAAACCGTCCAGACCATCGTTGAAACCTACGACCATCAACGAGAAGCCAGCAAACTCGCCACCGATGTCGAAGCCGCTGTTGCACAGATGGCACTCCTCGAAGCAGGAGCAGTTGGTTTAGGGGCGTTGGTTACATTTGCGGTGCTTTCTTCTGCAGTTGATATTACCGGTACCCTCGCGGCTGGCACGATGGCCATCCTCGGTTTTTTCGTGATTCCCTTTAAGCGCAAGCAGGCAAAAGATGATTTCAAAGAGAAAATGACCACCCTCCGAAGTAAATTGATAAATTCGCTGACCACCCAATTTGGCAACGAATCAGAATCCGCGATTGACCGTATAAAAAACGGTGTCGCCCCCTACACGCGCTACATTACCTCCGAGCGTGAACGCATCGAAAAAAGTGAAGCTACGCTGACTGAATTGCAGCAATCCCTCTCAACCCTCCGTGCGCGTAGCGAGGCTGTGTTGAAATAATTTAAAATTGGCGAGCATTGCATCTGCTTTCGATGTGTTGTGCGTCAGAGTTTTCTCTAGTTGCAATGCTCTGCGTTGCATATCTATTCTAATTATCATCTTGATTTCCACTCTCGGAAACGGGAGAATACCCGAACGAGCAAAAGGTAATCTTAAATAAAATCCTATAGGAGTCTAAATCGTATGCGCATTTTATCTTTTATCGTGTTGGTCTTGTTCACAGGCTATTTAAGTGTTTTTGGCTTATTTGCTGATGGGGCAGCGATTATCTCAACCCTTCTCTTTCTGAGTGGCTGTGTAGCAGTAGGTGCTTTATACCCTAAACGTTGGCAATTATCCGCATTATGTAGCTGGGGTGCCCTTCTACTCACAGGCTTGGAACTTGGTTCCCAGATTGGAAGTGAGCCTGTTGCTGGTCAACAACCTTTAGCGCAGGTTTTGTTAACCGCTGTTGGTGCGCTCGGCTTGGCTTTGTTGGGTGGGTATATCGGCTTTCGACTGCGTACTAAGAACGAAGAGAAAAACGGATAAAATCTTCGCGTGCGAAACCAGAATCCCAGTCAGCGTGAATTTTTTATATTTTTCGCGACATTCGCCCTATTCGCGTAATTTGTGTAAGCTTTTTTTCTCCAAATCAATTCTTAGGCTTAAGTATTCCAATATCACAATTTTCTATGCCTTCTACCCCCAAAATCATCCGCTCAAAACGTAAAACCATTGCCCTCGTCATTCAACCAAATGGCGAGTTGCTGATTCGCGCCCCAAAGCGAGCCACGCGCAAACAGATTGATGCCATGCTAAAACAACACGCCAATTGGATCACAAAAAAGCAGGCAAAGGCGAAGGCTGCACAAATCGATTTTTCTCCACGTCAATTTGTGGGTGGGGAGGAATTTCCCTTTTTAGGCGAGGATTATTCACTCAAGATCGTCAAAGCGAAAAAGCCTGTTTTAGCGTTGAGTGGTGATTTTCAATTATCTGAAGCTTCGCTGGGTAAAGCCGAGTCGATTTTTGAGCGATGGTATAAAGGAGAAGCACGCGCTATCTTTACAGAACGGGTTGAATTTTACGCGCAGAAATATGATTTCGACTATGCCAAGATAAAACTCTCCTCCGCTCGCACGCGTTGGGGATCGTGCAGCTCAAAAGGAAATCTCAATCTCACCTGGCGTTTGGTGATGGCTCCGATGAAGATTGTTGATTATGTGATTGTCCATGAGTTGTCACACTTACGGGAGCATAATCATTCAAAGACCTTTTGGGCGCAAGTGGAAGCGATCTTGCCTGATTATAAATCGCGACGGAAGTGGTTGAAGGGGAATGGGAGAAGATTTCATTTTCCGTAGAAAACAGTTTGAATGTTGAAAAGTTATAATTGAAAGCTCCTCGCTTTGATTTTCAAGGCGAGGAGCTTTTATAAAATTCTGGAGAGGAAGGTGTTTTTACTTGCTCTGTAATAAGGTGAGTAGTCCTTCAGTTACGGCTGTAGCAAGACGACTATTTGACATTGTGCCTGTTTCGCCTGATGCTTCGCGTTCTGCTTGCGCAGCTTCAATTTGTTCTGGGGTCATGCCGGTTGTGTCGCCGCCACCACCTCCGCTACCACTGCTCAGGCCGGGAACACCAGAGTCACGCCCAGAGCCAGGGACAAATCCTTCTGGGGGAGTTTCACCGGTGCCCATTCCGCTAGTGAGGCCATACTCTTGCATAACTGCACCCATATCTTCGAGGGTCAATTGCATCGAAGTAATTGCATTGATCTGCTCGGTGGTCATGGTTTCTTGAATTTGGACGACAAGTGCATCAAGCTCTTCTGGTGCAGCAGTGCCGCTCTCGTTTAAGCTATTCAAAACCTGCCATAAGGGAATCAAGTCAGCGGCTTGTGCGGCATCTACAGCAAGATCAGTTCCTTCTAATGCAAAGGTGCCAGCCGAAAGCTGGAGCTGGACAGAGATCGCGTTTTCGTAATCATCAGTGAGACCAGTTGTTTCGGCTTCTGTGCCGCCACAGGCAGTCAGTGCCAGAGCGAAGATCATTATTAGGGTAAAAAGTGTTTTTTTCATATCAAACTCCTTAGTCATTTTCCTTGTAAAGCTTATTAGTATGAAAAGAGTATAGCGATGCTTTGTAAAGAGAATGCTAAGGAATTATGTTGATAGTGTATTGTTTTTAGCTTGGTCTTGTTAGAATCAAAAGAGCAGCGAGTTTTGAACATCTCGCTGCTCTTTTTTATTGTGATCACTGATTACTGAATACCCTTTCTATTTCTCTTCAATCGTCACGCTTTCAATTGCGTCACCGATAAAATTGGGGCTGCGTTGCGGATCGCGTCGGGTGATGGCGTTGACCACATCCATCCCTTCGGTGATTTGCCCGAAGATGGTATAGCCACCATCTAGTTGTGGTGTAGGCTGAAACGTGATGAAGAATTGACTGCCGTTTGTATCACGCCCCGCGTTTGCCATGGCGACAACGCCCGCTTTATCAAAGGTCAGGTCGCTATCTTCATTGACGAATTCGTAGCCGGGACCACCCATGCCGGACCCGGTTGGGTCGCCGCCTTGCGCCATAAAACCCTCGAGCACGCGGTGGAAAGTGGTGCCGTCGAAATACCCTTCACGCGCCAAAAAGACAAAACTGTTGACAGTGATCGGGGCTTTGTTGGGGTAAAGTTCGATGATAAATTCATCACCCCCTGCCATTTTAACGATAGCAAAATACTGCACGGACGTGTCGATGGTCATCGGGGGAGCCGAATCGTAATTTTCCACTTCCACAGGAGGTGCATCCGCAGGTGGTTGTGGCGCAGCGGCAGGTTCTGTTTGATTTTGCGCTGAAGTCGCAATCCAAATCACTGCCAGAACGACAACGACGATAATCCCTGTATTGAGAATAGTTCGCCTTTTTGCGGCTTCTTGAGCCGCTTTTCTTTTTCTTCGATTAGTTTTTCGTGGAGCCATTTTTCCTTTTTCCTTTTTATTTAGTTTTCTTCTACTAGCCATTTTTTTGCTTTAGATTCTTCGTCAAAATATCTTAGAGGTTGCTCCGTAAGCCTTGAGAGAAGATCCCCGAGCTTTTTTTTGATGCCGGAAACACCAAAGACAGCTGTTTTACGAACATGATCTTTTGTTAATGCAGAACTGGCATTGAGCGCTGACATGAGATCACCTGCAATGGCCGTATCATTAAAATTTGCCAGAACAAGAAGTGAGTTTGGCGGTTCTTTGATAACAAGTGCTTGCACTTCAACGAGTTCTTCTTTGACAGCCTGATAGTTGAAAAAGAGTTTTGAGAAATCTTGATAGAAGATTTTTTTGTCTTGATATTCGATCCATTTTGAGCGCATTGTTATTCTCCCTTATTATTTTTAGAGTAGAGTGCCAGCCCTGTGGCGATTTGCACCTGTTAGCTCCCATAATTCTACACCTAAAAAACGGGATGGAGCAAGCTGCATAAGGACAAGGGTGGGGAAGACGACAAAAGTAATACTTCGAAAAGGGACTGTCCAGCGATAAAAAATTTTGAGATCATTTAACGCGGCGAGAATATAGTAAACGCCCATATTGAAGGAAGCCATGGACGAAGCCATGATGAAAACAAGGGTATAGTCTGTCGCTGGGCGTTGAGCGCGCGGGATGATTTCAAAGCCGAGCAGAAGGGCGAGAACGCCAAAGACAAAGATGGTCCACCCAGAGGCATCACGTATTTTGAGAGCGTTTCTTTTTGAAGTCATAGAGAATCCTGAACCATTATTGATGTCGAATTATATCAGTTTACAAGGATTTTACATCCTGACTATACTCCGATAATCTCTTCTTTGTAGAATGATGCTAAGAAAATAAAATACACAATAAGGAGATTTACCCATGTTTAAGAAATTTGTTTTGATTGCTTTAGTCGCTGTTTTGAGCCTTGCAGTTTTGCCTTCTTCGAGCGTTTATGCTTCTGGTTTGGCCGATGAGACAACGCCTCCTGAAAAAACTGAAATCACAGGAGAGCGACTTGAAAAGGCTTGGGAACGCGTTCTAAAACTGAATGAACGTATTGGAAAGATTTTCGAGCGAAGCGATACGCTTACAAAGAAAATCCAAACCCTGATTGATAAAGCTACCGAAAAGGGAAAAGATACCGCTGCCGTACAAGCCGCGCTAGATGCTTTCAACGCATCTGCAGATGAAGCTTGGCCTCTTTATGAGAGTGCACAAGCACTAATTACCGCGCATGAAGGATTTGACGCAGATGGCAAGGTAACAGATCTTGAAAATGCTGCCGAGACCGTGAAATCTTTGAAGGAAAGCTATCGTGAAATCCGCGAGATAACCGGTGATAGTGGAAAATCGCTCCGAGAAGCGATCAAGGCTTTCCGCGAAACAAATCCACGCGAGGAGAAGCCTGAACGTGAACGCCCAAATGGAGAGAGCCCAACCTTTGCTCCTTCGACAAATTCGTAAATATCCATCCCGGCCCCTCTTCCAAAACGGGAGAGGGGCGTTTGATTCTTTTGAGTTTTCTCTAAGGTATCGTCGATTTCAAGTTTTTAATGCGAATTACGCAAATTTGGTGAATAACGCGAAAAAAACTTTAAAAATTTTGTGTTTTTCGCCTTTTTCACCCTTTTTACGTTGAAGCTAAATCATCTCTTTGACCTCGCACCCATCTTGCCTTAAAATAGAAAGACATATTCAAATATTATGAAGCGAGGAAAAATGTCCCAAACAAAAAAAGTTGTTAGTTCAGAAAAAGCACCTAAAGCCATCGGCCCCTACTCCGCAGGTATGACTCTCGGCAATATGGTTTATACCGCTGGGCAGTTGCCCGTTGATGCTGCCACTGGCAAAATTGTCGAAGGTGGCATTGCAGCCGAAGCACGTCAATCACTGACCAATCTCAAATATGTTCTCGAAGCAGCTGGCTCCGGTCTCGATTATGTTGTCAAGACCACTTGCTTCCTTGCCGACATGGGCGAGTTTGCGGAATTCAATGCTGTCTACGCCGAGTTTTTCACCGGTAAACCTCCTGCCCGCTCTACCGTTGCTGTCAAAACGTTACCGCTCAATGTTCGCGTTGAAATCGAAGCCATTGCCTATGTCCCCGAAAATTAAATGCCCGAATTGATTCTCCTCGTTGATGACGAAGCCTCCATCATCCAGCTTGCGCAGCTTTATCTTGAGCGCGAGGGCTTTCGAGTCGCGTCAGTGGGGGATGGGCAGGCAGCTCTCGATGCGGTCGCAAGCCAAAATCCCGCGCTGATCGTCCTTGATGTCATGCTCCCCAACCTCGATGGTTTCGAGGTTTGTCGTCGTTTACGTGCAGATGATAACCCCGTTGCCATTCTTATGCTGACTGCGCGGGATGACGATATCGACAAAATTGTAGGATTAGAATTGGGAGCGGATGATTACCTCACCAAGCCATTTAACCCCCGTGAATTGGTTGCCCGTGTAAAAGCGATTTTGCGCCGCGACGCACGTGTTTCTCAACCTGCTTCCGCTGCCATAGATCTCGGTGACCTGAGCATCGACCCGTCAAGCCGCGAAGCAAGCATCGGTGAAATCCAACTCGATTTGCGCGCCAAAGAATTTGATTTGCTCTTAACCCTCGCCGAAAACCGTGGACGTGTTCTCAGCCGAGAAAAACTCCTCGAGCTTGCTTGGGGATTTGATTTCTATGGGCAAACCCGCACAGTGGATGTACACGTCGCTCACCTGCGAAAAAAGATGGGCAATTGTGATGTTCAGATTGAAACTGTGACGGGGATTGGCTATAAGTTGGTGGTTTAAGGTGTAAACCTGTCAGGTTTTAATAATAAAAAAGCAGGTCAGTTTAAAAACTGACCTGCTTTTTGCTTTGTATAACTTCGTGTTTCTTCACGGACAGATTATGCTGCATCATCCTTACGATTTAATTTTCTCAACTTCATTCTAATTTCTCGCCATTGGATTTTTGAGATGCCCAGTTTCTGGCGAATGCGATCTGGCTCCATACCTTTTTTGAAGTCAGTTAATGCGCTTGTCCAGCGGCACATTTTGAAGGAGAGATGTTTCTCCAAGCCTGCTTCATCGCTGATATCTTCGAGCAGATATTCCAATCGACGAGGAGACCAGGGGAAGAGTTGATCGACAGGTTCATATTGGGCGAGATATTCGCGGTAGATGGCAATCCACTCATCTGTGAGGGGAATTTTGCGCTCTTTATAACGGTTGGCGGGACTCGCGTAACGGATGAAAACATAGGCTCCTTCGGGGCCATCCAACTCAATATGGTTAAGATGAATACCGAGACATTCGCTTTTCTTCACAGAGGTTGTCAACAATAACGTGAGCAAGGCAGATGGGCGTGCGTCCGGCTTTTTATCCAAACGATGTGAATTTGCGGCATCGTATACGGCCATCATCTCTTTTTCGGTCAGGACTGTCGGCAAGGGAGAGAGAACGGAGCGATTGGGCACTTTTTCGCCGGGGTCGATCAGCAGGACACCAAATTGATGCAGCCAACGAAAAAAAGATTTGGTCGAGGTGATCCGCCGAGCGAGAGTTTTGGGGCTGCATGGAACACCGCGCTCTTTTTCCATCCAGTTGAAATAGCGGTTCAGGTCTTCGGTCGTGATTGCGCCGAGAGCGCGGTCGGGGGGCAGAAATTGCGTCAGAATGCGGACATCGGAAAGAAAAGCCTTGACAGTATTCGGTGAGCGTCCTTGATCATTTAGATACATCTCCCAAGCCTGGATAGCGGGGGCGAGGGGCATTTGTGCACTAAGGTGGGCAAAATCTTCAGTCATCATAGTCTCCTTTAGAATTAATTGCGGATAGCCTATGCGTATAGTTTAATATAAAAGAGTGAGGGTGTCAAATGAAAAACCTTCCGATGAAGGAAGGCTTTTGGTGAGTGCCTAATAGGTAGTTCAGCGGGATTGACGATTTTTGTTCTTGATATCGCGTTTATTATACCCAGCCAACCATCTTACTGTATATCATTGCGATTACTTCGTAGAGATACAATGTTAGCCGAGAATGAGTTTGAAACCACTTGTACCCATAGGCTGGCTCTCCAGGTGAATACGCTGATACCCAATACAATATTCTTCCATCCTATTTTATGCGCTGTGGCTACTGCCCGGCGAGTATATAGGTCAAGCGTTACCAGTGTTGGCTGGGAATAGCCTTGTCCTTTGATAATTTTTTGCGCGTTATACAAATTCTCATAGGTATTTTTGGATTGGTCTTCTTCTATAATGCACTCAATAGGTACGCCCAACTGGATTGCATATGCAGCCATCACGCTGGCATTGGACACTCCTAATCCTTGATTGTCGCCCGTACACATAAGCAGGGTGGCTTTTGGATATCTTTTCCACCAACTAATAGCTAATTTAATTTGATTTATCGTTGGGCGTGTTGGTCTAGTGTGATCTTTTAACGCATAAGAGGGAATTACAAAGCAGTCTGGTGTTTGCGATAGTTTATCTGGAATGATCCATTTTTTTCAAATGGGAATGTCCACATTTTTTGATTGTACCTTTCAGGTCTTCTTGCTACGATGGCGTAAGCTGCCCGCCGATTTTGTAAACACAACCCAATTTAACCCTGAAAAAACTGAACAAAAATCGCGCCGCATACCAGAGCCGAAGGCGGTGAGGTCAGCTCCACGCGGGGTTGTGCGGCTTTTATTCATACTCATCACGACGGACCCATCTGTAAAACGCACTTCGCATTCCAGATTCAAGCAGCCAAATCTCATCTTCCTTTTGCACGACACGAATTAATGCCTCTGCAAAGAAATTTAGAAATAACCAACTCTTTAACTCTGCACGCTTTTTGGTACCAATGACCATTGATGCAGGCTCTAATATCTTGCCGTACTCAAATTTCCCAGCATCTGTTTCGACTGGCAGTATAAACCTTACTATTGCTGTCGTCTCGTCAACTATATAAGGACCATATGCGAATGGCCGGGTAATGACTTCTTCACGAGAAGCAAGAACATCTGCTCGATAGCGTCCATTTACCATGTACATTGAGTAACCACCAATCGTACTTTCCATAAAATCAAATACAAGCTGTCTTATTTTATCTTCCAAATACTCTGGAGGCAACTTTAGACCATCACGAATTCGGGAAATACCAATTTCTTGTATTCTCTGTTCGATTGTGTCACGATAGAATAAATTATCGAGCGCTTCACGCAATCTATCTTCACGGGAAAGTGGCATAAAGAACTCATAAATCAAAATACTTGACGATACTTCTAAAACGTAATCTGTAAACAATCGTTTTTTCTGATGCAAAAGTTCTTTGAAATCATCTAAACGTACTCGGAGAATTTCGGGTTTAGCAAAATATTTTTCCCCTTCTTCATATACAAGGTCACTCAGGCGATTGAGAATATTTTCTTGGGTTTCAGTGATAGCCCACTCAGTTTTAGCAGATAATTGTTCTACTGAAAAAGGTTTTCTTTCTTGAGCATGTTCAACAAGAAAATCAAAGGCTCGTTTTATGTTATTTTTTCTCTCATCTTTTGAAATCATTTCGTTTATTTTCAGCCGCACAACGATGGCGTAAGCTGTCCCGCCGATTTTGTAAACACAACCCAATTTTACCCTGAAAAAACTGAACAAAAATCGCGCCGCATACCAGAGCCGAAGGCGATGAGGTTTTGTGCAGGGTTATAGTTCATTATATCATCGCAGATTCAACGCCGCTCTCGCAATCGGCATAGTCTTGTAGTAAATAGGAAATAGAAGTATTGCTATGCGTTATACTAAACTTAAGCATCCAATGATTTTCAAACTTAAGCAAGATTTCAGCAGGATGAAATAAATATGCCAGAGATTAGCCGCGTAAGACGCTCAAAAGAAGAAGCGCGCCAGACCTATGATTGGATCAGTCGCTGGTATGATTTTGTTGCTGTCAGTGAGAGAAAATTCACCAATCTCGGGCTAAAGATGCTGAATCTGCAAAGTGGGGAAACCGTACTGGAAATTGGTTTCGGGACGGGGCGAGTCTTACCTGTTTTAGCTCGCGCCGCCCAACCCGCAGAAACCCATGGGATTGATATCTCAGAGAAAATGCACGCTCTCGCAGAGAAGAGAATTCAGAGTCTCGGGTTGGGAGATGCCGTTCATCTGAAAGTGGGCGATGCATCTAAATTGTCTCATAGGGATGAGTATTTTGACGCGATCTTCATCAGCTTCACTTTGGAGTTATTTGATACACCAGAGATTCCCATTCTTCTTGATGAATGTCAGCGTGTACTAAAATCTGATGGGCGTTTGGGCCTTGTTGCCCTCGAAAAACGTGATTGCCGTGCGGTGCGCATCTACGAGTGGTTCCATCAACGAATACCGGCTTTAGTGGACTGTCGTCCAATTTATACGGTAGATAGTCTTGAAGAGGCAGGGTTCAAAATTAGCAAAAGAGAAATCCTGAAAATGTGGGGGCTGCCTGTCAGTATTGTCGTAGCCATGAAATAAGTTACCAAGAATGGGGGATACTGACTTCAGGTTATGCTTACTTCCCTTGCCCCTTCAATCATCCCCGCTTATACTCTTTTCTATGGAAAGAAAAAATACAATATCGCGCAAAGATCTTCTTCTCGCAACATTTCTTTCGCTTTTGAGCTTTGCCTTATATATTCGCACCCTGGTTCCCACACTGCTCACAGCAGATGCCGCTGAATTTCAGACCCTCTCCTATACTTTGGGGATGACGCATCCCAGCGGCTACACAACTTATGTCTTTTTAGGGAAATTATTCACCCTCATCCCTATTTCCAATATCGCCTTTCGAGTCAATCTCATGTCTGCCTTTTTTGGCGCATTTGCGGTTGGGCAGGTCTATTTGATCATTCGCAAACTGGGAGGCTGGAAGGTTGCCGCGATAGCCGGGGCAGCTGGGCTGATGCTAAATCCGTTATTTTGGCGGCGTACAATTTTTGCCGAGACCTACGCCCCAGCCGCAAGCATGATTGCCAGCGTTTTCTTGCTCATGCTTCTTTGGGATGAGAGCAAAAACGCGCGTTACCTCTTTTTGGCGGGATTAGTGGGTGGGTTGAGTGTTGGAATCCATAGCACAGTTGTGATGACTGCCTCTGCTGTTCTAATTTATATGATATTCAAAGCGCGCCGCAAACGCGACTGGATCAGTGCCGCAGTGGGCGCGACCTTGGGTTTGCTTCTCTTTTTCCTGGCATTTCTGTATCTTGATCAGAATAACCCGCCCTCTAGTATTTATAATACGACCTATATCACAAATTTATCCACTCGCGGTTTAACGCCCGAAGAATTTGATGAACCCCTTGAACGCCTTTTTGCCATTTTCCCTGCAGAGAGTTTTTGGGTTTATTATTTTTCTGCTACGCCAGAAGTGATTCGATCAAGATTGAGCGAGTATATCAACTTTTATCCGCGCTGGGAATTTGCGCTGGTTTTGATGGGTATGGTTGCACTTTTCTTCCATAAAAAGGATGGGAAATCGCTTTTACCAGAAGCTTTATATTTATTAATTGCCTTCACCCTTGTTTGGGGGTTCGCGGTTACAGTCGCGTTTGGTGTTTACCAAGAATTTTATTGCCCTGTCGCGGTGCTTGTTCATATTTGGCTCGGTGTTGGGCTTAGCGCGATTCTGTCTGGGGTCGCGAGTTTGCTCAAAGGGAAGCAAGCTCAAAGGCTGAAAAATATCAATTTAATGCCAAGCCTCTTGGGGGTTGCGTTTGTCGCCGCTCTTCTCTTCCACGCCAAAGCAGATATTACTCTTGCCATCCAAGAAGGATATTCAACATTTATTCGCGATGAAAAAATTTATCCCATTGCCAAGCCAGACCGTTATGTACGGCTTTCCCATCAAGTTCTAAATAAGATTGAAGACGATGCGATTGTTTTCGAAATTTGGGATCGGCTATATACGCATGTATACACCGCCCATATATTGGATGGGCGCACGGGGATTGCGTTTCACGAGGCTTTCCCGACTTTAGGGCAGAGCACACTCGATTATATTGAAGCAAATATAGATAAACGCCCGATCTATTTTGCAACCCTGCATCCCGAAATTTCTACTTATTATGATTTGAACCAAGTCGGCGATGAGCTTTATCGCTTGAGCAAAAAAGACTAAAGACCTAAGACATCAGATTTATGCTGAAAATCTTGTGTCTAAAATCTTAGGTCTTTAGTCTTATGTCTGAGGTCTAAAATATGCAAACACGCTGGCAAATACAAAGCAAATTGCCTCCCACCGTTGATGAAGCGTTGGAGAAATTCCCCCCAGTATTACGACAACTTCTTTTCAATCGCGGCTATGCTACAGATGCCGATGCGCGCGCCTTTCTCAAAGCTGCACCCGCTCACAGCATGTCACCCTGGGACTTAAAAGACATGGATCTCGCTGTCAAACGCATCCATCAAGCCCTTGCGCAAGATGAAAAAATCATCATCTATGGAGATTACGATGTCGATGGCATCACCTCCTCCGCGCTTCTGGTGCAAACCTTGCGTGCCTTCAACGCAAAAGTCGATGCCTACATCCCCAATCGTTTTGATGAAGGTTATGGGCTAAATACAAATGCACTGGATAAATTTTCAGCGGATGGTGTGACCCTTGTCATCACTGTAGATTGCGGCATTCGCTCATTGGACGAAGTCGAGCACGCACGTGGACTTGGGCTTGATCTCGTTATAACAGATCACCACCACCCCGGTGAGATTCTGCCAAATGCGCTCGCGATCATTAATCCCAAACAAAAAGATGATTCTTACCCCGAAAAGATGCTTGCAGGCGTTGGCATTGCCTATAAAATTGCGCAAGCGTTATTAGACGATGGGCAATTGACCGATGACCGTTCAGAGCCTGTCCTGAGCAGCGTCGGAGAATCTACCGTCAACGGTCTCACGTCAAACCATCTCCTTGATCTCGTCGCCCTCGGCACAGTTGCTGACCTTGCTCCCCTCGAAGGCGAAAATCATGCGCTTGTACGCAAAGGCTTACGCGTGATGAAAAATGCTCAAAGACAGGGATTAGTCTCTCTTGCCGCAGTCGCAGGTGTCAATATCAAAGAAGTCAATGCCATGAATATCGGCTTTAGCCTGGGACCACGTCTCAACGCAGCTGGCCGTTTGAATTCTGCGCTTGCCGCCTATGACCTCCTGATGGAAAACGATGTCATGAAAACAGGCAATATGGCACAATCCTTAGAAATGCAAAATCAAGAGCGACAAAAAATCACCCGCGAGATGCAAGAAGTATCTGAAACCATTGCCCTCGCCACAGACAAAGATGCGCTCTTACTCTTCGCCGCCTCGCCAGATTTCAATGCTGGGGTAGTTGGATTGGCAGCCTCCCGTTTAGCCGATCAATACTATCGCCCCGCCATCGTTGGGCATATAGACGAAGAAACGACGGTCTGCTCCTGCCGCTCAATCGCAGAATTCCACATTACTGATGCCCTCGACGAATGCGCCGATTTGCTCGTCCGTCATGGTGGTCACGCCGCCGCGGCAGGATTCACGATTCGCAACGAAAATGTGGGAGCCTTCCTGAAAAAAATGCGCGAAATCGCCGAGAAAGAGCTTGCGGGTGTTGATTTACGCCCCGTCTTGGTCGCGGATATGGAAGTTCCGCTTTCAGAATTAAGCTTTGAAATGCTCGATCATCTTAATTACCTTGAACCGACTGGGTATGGGAATCCACGCCCCATTTTTGTTTCACGGGGCTTGCAAGTGAAATCTGCCCGCACGGTCGGGAGAGATAAAACACACCTTAAACTAAAAGTCAGTGACGGCAAAGTAGATATGGATGGAATCGCCTTTCGGCTGGGGCATCTTAAACCCGATTTGCCCGCAAAAATCGACTTGCTCTACACCTTTGAAGTCAACGAATGGCGGGGGCGAAAATCATTACAATTGAATGTGAAAGATATAAAATTTTAGCTAAGCAGACACCGAGTGTTTTCAAAACACTTGGTGTCTTTTTAAACATTCACGTCATTCGCTGAATTCGTGACATTTGTGTTAAAAAACTCTCGTATAATCTAAGTGTTT
>JABGOQ010000086.1 GCA_018645405.1 Anaerolineae bacterium
TATTTATATCTTCCTGTAATTCCTGATGCCGCTTTGCTGCGTGACAATTTCCCCGAAGATGGTCCCAAATGGCGTTTGCGCCTATATACCATCCTGGCATTGGGGTGGCGCGGCAATCGCACGCAATGGATTCGATTAGAGAAAGTCATCGCCGTGATGGCACTTTTAATCATCCCCATCGCAGTTTCTGTCCATACGATCATCTCATGGATTTTAGCAACAACCGTCCAACCTGGATGGCATTCCACCATCTTTGGCCCTTACTTTGTTATTGGCGCAATTTTCTCTGGCATTGGTGCACTCTTTATCGCCATGAGTTTACTACGAAAGAATATGGGGCTGGAAAACTATTTCACTGAAAAACAATATCGCAACCTGGGCGCGATCTTCATCACCACCGCCGCTTTTTGGATGTATTTCACTTACTCTGAACATCTAACATTGGCCGCGGGGCAGGGCATACATGAGTTCCCTGTGCTGGCCAGCAAGCTGTGGGGGCCTTATGCCCCCGGCTTTTGGAGCATGGTGATCATGATGCTTTCCGCCTTCTGGATTTTGGTAACCCCGAAATTTATGCCTTCAGAAGAAAAACGCCCGCGTATCTTTCATCCTCGTATCGCGTTTGGATCTCTGGGACTCACCATAGTTATGGCGCTACTTATTTCTAACGTTCTTGGATTACCCGTCCCAGATGCTTTGAATCCTTTATTGTGGATTTTGCTCTTTGGCTCCTTATTACTTGGCGGATTGGGAATTGCAACCTGGTTCAAGACGCGTTTTGTAGCTGCTTCCGTTACCTCAGCAATATTTGTGCTGATCAGCATGTGGCTGGAACGCTGGTATATCATCGTTCCTACCATGACGCACCCCTACTTGGTAAGGTATGCCGAGTATGCCCCCTCATGGACAGAAATTTCTGAAACAGCTGGTTCCATCGCCCTCTTCATGATTATGTTCTTGGTATTCTTTAAATTTTTCCCCGTAATCTCTATTTGGGAAGTCGCCGAAGGGCGTGTGCTTGATCAAGAAGCTGCCAAAACTGGTCCCATGCCTATGCCAGAAGTATCTTCAACGGCACGCAAAGGCCGTTTAGGGTTTCGCAGAACTGAGTAAAAATTTACGGAAAAACTATGGATGTTAAACATCTATTCACAATCTACACAGGATTAGCCCAAGCCCTGGCCCCTCCCACCTATGGCCTTCCAGATTGGCTTTGTGTGTCAGGGCGAACTTGGCCTATCTTTCAACCTGCTGTGGAGATGGCTGCGCAACAAGTTAATCCTACCTGGCGTCAGGCAGTAGAAGCATTAGCTGCGCTGAAAAAAAAATCATCACAGGCAGCCCGTCGCTCCGAATATGAGGCACTCTTTGTCGGGCGCGGTCGTCCACCGATTTGGTTATATGAATCTCGTCATGTTAATGGTCGTATTCCTGGACCAGCAACTTTTTCAGTGCAAGCCCTCTATAAGCAAGCCGGCTTGGAATCAGAAAGTGCCGAATTGCCTGACCATGCTGCATTGGAGCTTTCCTTCCTGGTTTTTCTGTGCCAGCAAGAAATCAAAAGCGCCGATCCTGAATGGCGTGCTGTACGGCGCTTATTCATCAAAAAACATGCTAGTCTGTGGCTCCCTAATGTTGGTCGTGCTCTAATACACAGTGAGTACCCTGCTTGGCAGGCACTGGGATATTTACTGGTTGCCAGTCTGTCATCATCGAAACAACTCAAAGCCCAAAAACCTGAAAAAGCATCAGCGTTTTTGCTACCATCAATCATGCAACCCAACGAATGCACGCTCTGCGGTTTCTGCGTTCAAATTTGCCCTACGCGTGCCCTAAATATCGTCGAGGATGAGAGCAACACCACGCTTTTGTTGTCTACAAAACATTGTATTGCTTGTGATCACTGCGTACGCGTTTGTATTCCGAAGGCACTGACATTAGAAAGTGCAGAAAACACACCATCACCGATCATCTTACGTCAATCGGAGCGAGCTATTTGTCCGGCTTGTGATACTCACACTGTCAGCCAAGCTGAAATAGACGCTATCTTAACCCAATTAGGTGAACACCCTCGTTGGCTGGATTATTGCCTAAATTGCCGCCCTTATCAAATGGAGTTGAGTAAATGACTTTTCCCGATACCCTACTAATTGAATTTTTATACTGGCTGATTAACACCCCTGGCGTGGGAGGCGCAGCTGTTGGGTTTCTGGCGATAAGCATCACCGTATCAGTAACTCTGGTTTTTCGCTGGATATCCAAAGGTGCGGATGTTGAAGATGAACCTGAAACCTATGCCTACCCCACACCTGCCCTGCACCACCACGACTAAAGATAGTCTGAACTCGTCCCCCTCCTATTCAATGCCTGGCTGTTATTCTTACCCATGATGAGGGAACCTTATCCTCGCCTTGGCCCGATCCGTAGCAATTTAAAGGTCAAAGTCATATTGGGGATTGTCTTTCCATTAGTCTTGATCTTAGGTGCTATCACGGCTGCTCAGATGTTACGCCATCGGGAAGCCGTCTTGCATAGCGTGGCTCTTGTTGCAGTAAATTCTGGCAAAGTAGTAGAAGAGGGGTTACGCCAACAAATTTTAGAATCCCATTTTGACTCTATGCCCCCTCTCCTGGAAACGATGAGTCGTCCAGGAGAGTTTCGCGTTTTATACCTGCTAGATAAAAGAGGAACGGTTCTATTTTCACCCGATAAAACGATAGTCGGTGCGCATATATCAGTAGGCAACTCGGTTTGTCAGCCTTGCCATAGCGAACCTGAAGGAAATCGTCTGTTGAGTATAGTCGTTGAAAAAAATACAGGGGAGCGTGTCTTTCGTAGCATGACCTTTGTGCAAAACACATCTGAATGTGTGTCTTGCCATGAAGATGATGGGCTTCCCCTTGCCTTATTGGTGACCGATACATCCATGAAGGTACTGGAAGAATCTCTCCAGGCAGATTTTTATGAAAGTATACTCTGGCTGGCTACTATCATTATTGTTACTGTAGTTGTTGTGAATTTTGCTTTAAATCAATTCGTAATTGCGCGGGTTACTTTGTTGGCACAAGCCTTGGTCGGCTTTGGTCGAGGCAAACATAATTTACGTATACTTGTCGGTGCGCCAGATGAAATCGGGCAGTTAGCTGATGCCTTCAACGAAATGGGACAACGCGTAGAGGCAGAAGAAGCTGAAAATAAAGCCCTCTCTGAACATTTGGCACAGCAAAACAAATTACGCAGGCAACTTTTCAAGCAAGTGCTAACTGCGCAAGAAGATGAACGCAAACGCCTTGCACGCGAAATCCATGATGAGTTGGGGCAATCCATGAGTGGTTTGGCTTTCCAAGCTGAGGTTCTACAACGCTATTTGCCCTCTGAAGCGAAACAGGCTGGCACTCAACTAAGCCAAATCATAGACTTGATCAAAACTACAACAGATAGCATGTACGATCTGATTTTGGCTCTACGCCCATCCGTGCTGGATGATCTTGGGCTGGTCGTTGCGTTGCGCTCCCATGCAGAGCGTGTTTTCGCAGAAACAGGCATCGAGTTTGAGATTAACGCGCAGGCTTTCGAGGGGCGTCTCCCCTCAGAAATGGAGATCGCGATCTATCGCTTGTTTCAGGAGGCACTTAATAATATTGTCCGGCACGCAAGTGCAAAACACGTTCGTCTCCTGTTAACAGGTGAGAATGGTCTTTTTCTTGGAAAAATTGAAGACGACGGGCGCGGATTCAATCCAGAAGAAATCCATCTATATCGTGATCAACCGCGTGGTTTGGGCTTGCTCGGCATGCAAGAACGTGTCGAGCAATTTGGCGGAATATTGAAAATCAGCTCCTATTACGGAGATGGCACCTCCATCGAGATTCAAATTCCATTTCAATCTGATCGGGGAGGAACAAAGGCTCATGAATAAATCTATCCGTGTTTTGATTGCAGACGATCACGCCATTGTCCGCTCTGGCGTGCGGATGCTGCTGGAGGTCGAACCCGATTTCGAGGTGGTAGGTGAGGCCGAAGATGGCGAGCAAGCCATTTCTCTCACTGAGAAATTGCAACCTGATATTGTTCTGATGGATATTTCGATGCCAGGCATTGATGGGCTTGAAGCAACCAGGCAAATCAAATCTCAATGGCCTGATATCAATATCGTTGTACTCACGATGCATCGCTCCGAGGAACATTTTTTTGAAATGCTAAAAAAAGGTGCATCAGGCTATTTGCTCAAAGGCGCGGAACCCGGCGACTTAATTCATGCTTTGCGCGTGGTTTCGCAAGGGGCAGTATTCATCTATCCCACAATGGCTCAAAAACTGGTGCAGGATTATCTCAACCTTTCTGGGGAAGATGCCCTTATTGATCCGCAACTCAGCCCGCGTGAAAACGAAATCCTGGAACTGCTGATCGAGGGGTTTAGCAACAAAGAAATTGCCGAAAAATTAGTTGTCAGCTTGAGTACTGTACATACCCACCGCACCAATATAATGCATAAATTGGGGTTGAGCAATCGCCACGAATTGATCCAATATGCTCGTAGAAGAGGCTTGCTCTAATATCCTAATATATCAAATTTATCAAAACGCCAACTAAGTTGGCGTTTTTTATTCCGATTTGGCGTATTCTACGATTTACATTGATTATAGATTTAAGTATGCTTAGGATAGTTCACTCACTATTAGATATTTAATCAAAGGAGATCTCCCCATGAATACTTGGACTATTGTCGGTGCTATCGCCCTATTTTTCTTTATTGTGTTCCCAGCTTTTAAAGTTGTTTGGCAATACGAACGCGGTGTTGTCTTCCGCTTTGGCAAACTTATCGGGGAGCGCGGGGCAGGGCTGAACTTCATCATCCCCTACATTGACCGCATGATTAAAGTTGATATGCGCGTTGAGACTCTTGTTGTTGAGCCGCAGGAAGTCATCACTCGAGATAATGTAACTGTCGAAGTGGACGCTGTGGTTTACTGCCGTGTAGTCAATGCGACTGATGCAACCATCATTGTCAAAGACTATATCAAAGCTACTGGCCAATTTGCCTTGACCACACTACGCAGCGTTTTAGGGAAATCCGATCTGGACGAGTTGTTGGCACACCGTGATCGCATCAACGACCGTCTGCGAGAGATCATCGATGAGCATACCGAGCCTTGGGGTGTTGAAGCAGGCATCGTCGAAGTCAAAGATGTGGTCTTACCTGAAAGTATGCAACGCGCTATGGCGCGACAAGCCGAAGCCGAACGTGAAAAACGAGCCAAAATCATCCATGCTGACGGTGAACGCCTAGCAGCTGATGCCTTGGCAGAAGCAGGTGATCGTTTGGCAAAATCCCCCGCCAGCTTGCAATTGCGCTACTTGCAGACTTTAGTTGAAATTGCCAGTGAGCAAAATGCTACGATCTTGCCCATCCCGATGGACATCGTCCGCGAAGTAACTGGAGCACTCAAATCTGCATAAGGAAGTAGCCTGGTTTGTCGTAAAAAAGAATAGTCTGTACCCAATACAATTATCGCATACAAAAAAGTCGCCGTTATCGGCGACTTTTTTGTGTTAATCCCATGTTATCGGCAACCATACTGCGATTCTGTTATACATCGATTGGCAAACTGCTCGCAGATTGGATCAGCGATCGTGCGCGCGAGCTTCAAAATACGATGATACGCCCACGCGGATAATTGTAATTGCGACATCGTCGCCATAATCAGCGTTTGCCCTGTATCATCTAATTCGCAAAATTGACGGACTTCTGCAACGCGCATATCGGCGTTGGTCATCATGCTGTTTTTTAGCTTGGCGAACCTTTTTCTTTGTTTTGGCGTGCTTTTTACCATCCCACGAATTTTTCCTAAACTTTCTCCCTTTCGTTTATTGATAAATTTTCAAAATCCATGTATTGAATTTCAGTGTGGATGTCGATTCTGTCGAGCATGGAATCTGAAATTCTCTTTTGACGGTAGGTAAGCAATACGAAAATTTCCAATAGTGGTTATTATCAAAGTGTGGAGTCTTGCTAGAGTTGGCGAGTGGCTCTTGCCAAAGATGACCTTTTTGATTCCTCTATAAAAACTCAAACTAAAAACAAAGCCGCCACCCCTGCCATTGCGAGGATTGTGCCTGCTATGGCTCCCCAGCCAAAGCGTTCTTTGAAGATGAAATAGCTAATTGGCAGAAGGAAGATAGGCGGCAGGGAGGTGAGTGTACTGGCGACTCCCACTTCCACACGTTGGAGGGCGAAGAGGGAAAGGGAAACGCCCACAAAAGGACCCAGAAAAGCACCGGCTGTTGTGAAGAGCGCGCCTTTTTTATTTACGCGCAAAGCTTGCAGCGTTTCTTTGGCTTGCCCTTGAAAAAAAGTGAGTGTCCACAAAAGAATCGTTGCGGTGAGCATCCGGATCAGGTTAGCGGAAATCGGTGAAAACTCGCCGCCGAGCCCGTTTTTGGCGAGGACTAGCCCGGTAGCCTGCCCAATTGCGCCTCCCAAGCCGAGGAGAATCCCACGTCCATAGTCACGGTCGTTTCGGTTTTGTCCACTTCCCTCCATCACGACCCAGCCGATCCCGGCCAGAGTTAATAAGATGCCGAAAATTTGTCCGCTTGTGAGGGTTTCGTCCAAAAATATCCATGCTTGTAATGCGGCGATGATCGGGGCAAGACTCATCATCAACATTGTTAGGCGAGGTCCGATGAGTACAAAAGCCTGAAAGAGAAAAATATCTCCGATAACCAAACCAACGATGCCCGAAAGCCCGAGCCAAAGCCAGCGTTCGGGAGCCGCGTCGAAGGGAATGAGCGTGCCGAGCGTGGCCCAGTGAAAGGTGCTTAGAAAGATGACCGCAAAGACCAAGCGGATGCGATTCACAACGAGAGGGCCGATCCGCCGCCCGGCAGCGGTGAACATGGTGGAGCCAACAGAAAAGCTCAACGATGTGCCTAATGCAGCGAGTTCGCCAAGATATGATAGCAAAGGGTTTCTCCTGAATGGGGTAAAAGTCTTGCCAGATTATACCGCCCTAAAAAGAAAAATCGCCTATAATCGGCGTCATGAAAAAAGAAGAACATTTCAGGATTTGGTATAAAGCGCTTCGGGAAACTTTTACGCTCAACTCAATTCTTGCCGCAGCGGGGATGGCTTATTTTGCGTTTTTATCCTTTTTCCCGCTTGTTCTTTTGGTCATTGCAGTCGCAAGCCAATGGTTTAATCCGCTCTGGGTAGAGCATGAGATCATTGCCCAATTAGAATTCATCATCCCAGGCATCGCTGAATTATTGGGAGAAAATCTCGCGAACGTTATTCAGGCGCGTGGCTCTGTGACAACAACGGCATCATTGCTTCTCGTCTGGTCTGGCTCGACTCTCTTCAGCATTGTTACCCGTATTTTGGATACGATCTGGAGCGGGCGGGATGTTCGTTCCGGGTTTCGATATAGAGGCTTGGCTCTGCTCTTTGTTGGAGGATTGAGCGTGATCGTATTGCCCCTTCTTTTTATTGGAATTTGGGTCACGCCCCTGTTAAAAGGCTTGCTACCGGATCTTCCACTTTTTCTCTACCGAAACGTGGAATTCATCACCGCCCTACTGATCAATATTGCCTTATTTGCCATGCTATATCGTTTTTTGCCACATTCTGGTCCCCGTTGGCGTGATGTCTGGCTTGGAGCAACTGCTGCGGGGATTTTATGGACCATTGCCAAAAGAGTCTTCCTCTCCTATACCGCTGATTTTCTTTCAACATCGAATCTGATCTATGGCTCAGTTTCCGCAATTATCGCCTTTCTGGCATGGGTGCATATCAGCGGGCTAATTTTATTATTTGGCGCGTATTTGGGTGTGGGCTACAGTGGTCGGAAGATAAAAGAGAGAAGGCAGAAAAACAGAAGAAAAAGCGACGCGAATCTTCGTTTATAAAACTCAAAATAACTCATGCTTTAGGTCTTGGTTATGCTGGTATTACCGCACTTAATCGTGATCATAAAATAAACCGCGAAAGGACGAAGTTCGCGAAGAAAAAGCAAAAACAAAGAAAATATCACCAAAAACTTATTATGAAGGCTGAAAAAGTGCTTTTTGGTGGCTTAAAATCTTAAAGACCTTCGCGCTCTTCGCTTCTTCGCGGTGAAAAATATCAACCACGTTTAATTATCGTGCTACCCTTATACTCGATAAGGACGAGCGTTAAAAAGGATAAAAAATTATGGGCTCTAATCCAATCAATCTCGCTTTACGCTTTTTGCTTGAACTAGCCGCGCTATACGCAATTGGCTACTGGGGCTGGACGCAACACGATGGCGCACTGCGCTTCATCCTGACTATCGGCTTACCGCTTCTCGCGGCTATATTATGGGGGACATTCGCCGTGCCCGATGATCCCAGCCGTTCAGGCAAAGCGCCAGTTCCTGTGCGAGGTATTATTCGACTTCTACTCGAATTAGCTTTCTTTGCAATAGCAACGTGGCTTCTATTTGATGCCAGGCAGTTATCTTCAGGGAGGATATTGGGTGTGGTGGTTCTTACCCATTACTTGATTTCTTATGACCGAATAGGCTGGCTGCTGAAGCAGTAAATGCGATAGACTCGAATATTTTTTGGCATCTTGAAAGTCTGTAACGCAACATTCATGTTGCGTTTTATGAGAATGCGAGATAAATCTCGCATTACGCTTATGCTAATTTTTCCCTTCAAGCACTAACCAGTTCTTTTTTCTGCGCATCCAAATAAGCACCATCCCCACCGGGATTAAAGACAACGCACCCCCTACCAAAGAAATAATCGTAAAATTGGTTGCGGCGTAGAGCAATCCGCTCCCCAAACTTCCTGTTGCTGAGGCCAGCCCAACCAACAGATCGTTGACTCCTTGCGTGCGGGCACGCTCCGCGGGTGAAAGTTGGTCTGCCAATAAAGTAGAGCCGCCCACAAAGCAGAAATTCCATCCTAGCCCAAGCAGGAAGAGAGAGATTGACAAGGGGAAAATATCCGGTGATAGTGGGGCAGTCACACAAGCGACCACCAATGTGGCTGCGCCTGTTAAAATCACAGGCCCACGTCCCCATTTATCTGCCAGACGACCAGAGAGAACCGAGAAAGCAAACATGCCCAATGTATGCGCTGATATGACTGTGGCTATACCGCTGAGCGCGTGATTATGCCCTTTCATATGCAACGCCGTGATAACCATGATGGCAACCATCACAGCCTGCCCGATCACCATCGCGGTCAGGGCGGTCAATGCGGCTGGTTGACGAAAGATAACGCTTATCGGGCGAGCTTCTCCATCTGGTGCAGAGTCGGGATGCAGCGCGGCAACTTCTTTGCCCACCTCGCGCGGATCGGGGCGCAAACCGATAAAAATGATAAAGGCGGCAATCGCCAATAGAATTAAGTTTGCAATATAAGCCCCAGATAACTCATCCATACCAAGACGTAGGGCGGAGCTCCCCATAGGACCGACCAGTAGAGGGCCAAATATTGCGCCGAAGGTGCCGCCCAAAACCACGTTCGCAATAGCACTGCCACGTTTTTTAGGCGGGTTAACTTCGGCAGCGGCGAAACGTCCCAGCAGCATGGCAGATTGGGAAAATCCCAAAAAGACCATCCCTGCCAGCATAAGCAGGAGCAAATTCTGGTTGGTTGCCGAGACAACGAATCCTGCCCCGATTACACCAAGAAAAAGCCCCAAGCTAATTCCGTTTCGCCGACCGATTTTCTCCATCACCACGCCCCATATCGAAGCAGCCAAAGCACTTCCTAAAAGCTGTACGGCAGCGGGAACACCTGCCCAGGGCTTCCCACCCATATTGGCTGCAATAATCGGATTCACAGTGGAAGCCGCGATCAAACCAGCCGAGGAAAGACTTTGTGCGAGGAAAAGTGTAAAAGTGATCTTGCGGGCTTTTTGCGATAATTCAAGCATAGGGTATCCTTTTGATAAGGCGCAATTATAACGCTGATATAAGGTGACTTGTGCGCATTTAAACTATCTCTTAGGGCAATCGCATCTAATTCAATAACAAGACTAATGTCTGTCTTTTCGCGCGGGCTGAAAAGAGTCGGATTTATCTGACTTTCATGTACTGAGGCAGGGATTTATCCCGTTCCGAGCCTGATTTTGCATATTTGCCAATATTTTTTGGCGAAACAATTTAGATGCAATTGCCCTAAACTATCTCCTTTTCAATACAAAAATTGCGAAAAAGGCGAAAAGCATGAATTATTTAGTTTTTCGTGTCATTCGCTATATTCGCGTAATTCGCGTTAAAAAACTTCAATCTATGCAAAATTTTCCTCTCTAAATTAGTTTAAATGATATGCTCACTCTCTAAATCGAGGATATAATCTTCTTTTTTGTAATACTGATTAAGAAGTTAGAGAAAAGTGCCTCTCCCTAAATCTCTAACAGCAATAGGAAAAATAATGAAACCCTACGAAAGCCTCACCTTTCGAGGCAAAAATTTGCGCCTGCGAAAACTCTGTATCAAAGCATTAGAAGACTATCCCATCGACGTGGCGCGTGTCCGCTATTTGACCACCGAAAGCACCACCATGTTCCGCGTCGATGCAACCGATGTCAATAAATACGTCATTCGCCTCTACTCGAAATTCGATTCCAGCCTCGCTGAAAATAAGACCGAAATGTACTGGCTCACCGCCCTCGCACGGGATACTGATCTGCGCGTCGTTGAGCCGGTAGCGCGCAAGGATGGTGAATATATCACCCTGATCAGCATGGAGGGCGTCCCCGGCGAACAGCGTTGTGCACTCTATAAATGGGTGCCCGGCGTTCAGCTTGCCAACCATATTAGCACGCGAAGCTATCGTCAGTTGGGCGAGCTGATGGCAAAACTGCACAATCACTCCCAATCTTTGAACCTGCCCGACCGAATTAGCCCCAAACGCTGGGGCAAAATCTTCTACTTCCCCGATGAGCTGGTTGTCTACGATAAGGCTGAATACGCGTCGCTTTTTACCGCCGAGCAACTCTCCACGCTCGAAGCGGCTATAGATCGTGTCACACCTTTTTTAGCAGGGATGTACCGAAAGAAAAACCCAATGCTTCTGCACGGAGATATGCACTATTGGAATGTCCACATTTTTCGCGGAGAACTCTATCTGATCGACTTTGAAGATATGCTTTTGGGATACCCCATCCAGGATATTTCTATTTGTCTCTACTATTTGCGGAACGAGAAAAAATATGCCGAATTGGCGGATGCCTTTCTGGACGGCTACGCACGTGAGAGAAACTTGCCCTCGTTTAACAAGCGTGATCTGCACCTTTTATGGATGGCGCGTATGGTCAACTTCGTCAACTACGTCGCCCATATGGACACCCCCGAAGATGCCAAACCCTATATTGCCGCTCGCTGTGAAGAACTGGATGGTTTCTTGGCGAAGATGGCATAGCCCACATTCTCTCTAAAAAATTCAAAGGAGTTCGTTAATGAAAGGTGTCATCGCAGGCGGCGACGCACAAACCGTTGCCGCAGGAGAAGAAATTTTAGAGCGTGGTGGCAACGCCACAGATGCAGCCATTGCCGCTGTTTTTGCCTCCTTCGTTGCAGAATCAGTTATGACCAATATCGGCGGGGGTGGCATCGCCATTGTTGGCGACATCGCAAAAGATAAAGCCGAGGTCTACGATTTCTTCGTTAATATGCCCTCGGGCAAACCCTACGCAGAAATGGATTTCCACGAAGTCACATCAGATTATGGTCCCGCCCAGGATTCTCTTTATATCGGGCGGGCGAGTGTTGCTGTTCCCGGTATCGTTGCAGGGCTGAGTGCGCTCGCTGCCGAGCATGGCACTATGCCGCTCAAAATTCTCCTCGAGCCTGCCATCCGCATGGCGCGTGAAGGCGTGGAGCTTTCCCCATCGCAAGAATATGTTCTCGAATTTTTGCTCCCTATTTATGAAGATACCCCTGAAATCAACGATATGTATTTGCGGGATGGATCGGCTTGGCGCGCGGGCGAGAAAAACACATTCCCCAAGCTGGCAGAGAATCTTGCCCAACTAGCAGAGGAGGGAGCGCACGCCTTTTCACAGGGTTCCATTGCTCAAGCAATTCTGCAAGACCAAACATCTCACGGCGGGTTGATCACCGAAGCGGATTTGGCGAATTATCAGGTGCGCCGTCTTGAGCCAATTCGCATCTCCTATCGCGATGTGGAGCTTCTTTTCCCTGCGATGCCTTCCACCGGCGGGGGCTTGATCGCCTTTGCATTCAAATTGCTCGAATCGGTTGATTTGGCACAGATGGAACATCTCGGTGTTGACCACATCCAGACTCTTGCAGAAGTGATGCGCCTGACAAATATCGCTCGCCCTCTTTGGGATGCGGAAGCAAGTTCGGGGCAAGAGCGTGTCTCAAGATTTTTAAACGAGAAACATATCAGCCAAAATCAACATCAATTAAACGATATTTTGCGCGGGGGCAACCATCCCACCGAACCTGTTTTCCCCAAAGGGCCTGACCATACCACCCACATCAGTGTTGTGGATGCAGATGGGAATTTTGTTGGTGTAACGACCACCGCGGGCGAAAGTGCGGGCTTCGTAGTGGACGGAACGGGAATTTGCATGAATAATATGCTTGGCGAAGCTGATTTGCACCCGCTTGGTTTTCATAAACTTGCCGCAGGTGCGCGCCTGACGACGATGATGTCTCCGACGGTTTTGCTGAAAGATGGTGCGCCGCAAATGGTTTTGGGGAGCGGAGGTTCAAGTCGTTTACGCTCCGCCATTTTGCAGGCAGTCAGCAATGTGATCGACTTCAAGATGCCGCTCGAAGAGGCTGTTCACACACCGCGCATCCATTTTGGTGAAGGTACTTTGCAGTTAGAAGGTGGGATTTCTGAAACGCGGGCTTCAGCGTTAGAGGGGATGGGCTACAAGGTGAATCGCTGGAAGAATTTGAATATGTACTTTGGTGGCACACATGCCGTTGCCTTGGAAAATGACCATTGGGTGGCGATTGGAGACAAACGGCGAGGGGGAGCGGGGAAAAAGGTTGAGTAAAAAGAAAAACTCGGTTTTAGAAAAATCGAGTTTTTTATTTAAGATATGACCCCGCATATGACCTCCAGCACTATAAAATATGACCTTTTCTCAACTATAGTAGGGGCAAGATAAACAGAAGACCTATCTTAATAAAGTCTTAGGTCTCAATAAAAGGAGAAAATCTTATGAAAAAAGGAAATATTACCGGCGGTTTGATCTTGATTTTGCTGGGCGCATGGTTTTTAGCTATACAGTTTGTTCCCCAATTAGCAGCATGGGCAGAAGGAAGCTGGGCACTTAGTATCATTGGTATTGGTGCTATCTTCCTCTTCGTCAGTATTCTGAATAATATCCCAGGTCTCTCGATCCCCGCTTTTATCATCGGTGGGATTGGCGGTCTGCTCTATTATCAAAATGCAACAGGCGATTGGGATAATTGGGCATATGCCTGGTCACTGATCCCCGGGTTTGTTGGCTTGGGCTTGCTTTTCTTTAGCATCCAAACCAGAGAGAAAGGCACGATGAAAGCTGGTTTCATCCTTCTTTTTATCAGCTCAATTCTCTTCTTTATTTTCGGCTCATTCCTGGGCGGGCCACAGCTAATTACTCAATATTGGCCTCTCTTGCTTATTGCTGCGGGATTATGGTCGATGCTTCGCTCGTTATTTGGGCGCAAGAAGGCGGTTCCTGCTGAAAGTGTACAGCCAGTAGAAACTATAGAAGAAGTTGTAGAAGAAATCGTTGAGGAAGATACAGAAGGAGAAAAAAATGAAAACTAAATCTTCATTTTGGGGTGGCTTATTTATATTTGCAGGCGTTTTGTTGCTTCTCAATAACCTCGGTGTTTTGCATATCAACGTCTGGGAACTGATTTGGCCCACCTTTATCATCGCCGCAGGCGTCTGGACACTCTGGTCTGCCACAAAAGGCAAAGACACGCTCGAAGTTGAAGAAGTTCTTCTTCCTCTTGAGGGTATCAAGCAAGGGAAAATGACCCTGTCTTTCGGCGCCGGACAAATCAAACTCAAGGGCGATATCGGCAAAGACGAATTGCTCAAAGGCAATTTTGCTGGTGGCGTAGCCGTCTCATCCAAAAAAGATGGCGATTTTACAAAGCTCAAGCTGAAACCATCCACTGAAGATTTCATTTTCGCAATCATGCCCTGGACATGGGGCGCCCGCGAATGGGATTTTGGACTAAGCAAAGAAGTTGATTGGCAACTCCATTTTGAGATGGGCGCATCAGATACACAAGTCGATTTAACGGATTTGAAGGTAACCGATCTGGAAGTGGACACCGGCGCAAGCAATACGAAAATCATCTTGCCCGCCAACGCAGGGCAAACGCACGTGGATTTGAGTGGGGGTGCTGCCTCAGTTATTTTCGAGGTCCCCGAAGGTGTTGCCGCCAGAATCCAGGTGGACAGTGGACTCGCATCGATAGACATTAACCGCGACCGCTTTCCCCGCATGGGCGGCTACTATAAATCTGCCGACTACGAAACTGCCGCAAATAAAGTGGACATCAATGCCGATTTTGGCGCAGGCTCGTTGAGCATTCGATAGGAGAAAATATAATGAAACGTTTTGATATGAGAATTGGTTTTGGGCTTATCCTGATCGTAGCTGGCATCATGTTCATGCTCCAAAACCTGGGCATCTTTTTTGGCGGCGTTAGCTTACTCTGGGCAATTCTTTTTGGTGTCGCCGGGAGCGCATTCCTCAATGTATATGCCTCTAACCGAGAAAATTGGTGGGCACTCATCCCAGGCACTATACTGGCCGCAATTGGTTTGCACATAGCAGTAGATGCTGTTCTGCCCTTCGTAGGGCAATATTTAGGCGGAGCCATTATCCTCGCTGGTATTGCGCTTAGCTTCTGGATGATCTACTTCACTCGTCGTGATTTTTGGTGGGCGATCATTCCCGCTGGCATACTCAGCTCTGTGGCTTTTGTCGAAATCCTCGATAATGTCTTTCCCCGTGTAGATATGGGTGGGTTTGTGGTTGTTGGCATCGGTCTTACCTTCCTCTTATTGGGTGTTTTGCCTGGTTATGAAAACCAATTGCGCTGGGCATTCATCCCTGGTGGCATCATGACCCTGATTGGTATTTTGACCATGCCCATAATGGAAACTATCTTTGCAGTTATCTGGCCTCTTGCCCTGATCGGCGCAGGTGGATATGTGATTTACAAAAATTTCAAGAATTAAATACTGCCCTCACCCATTCTTACTTCGTTCGAACTTCCCTCTCCCGTAACGCGGGAGAGGGGGAGCAAGCGAAGCGATGCGGAGGTGAGGGCATAAAAGGAGAATAAAAATGAATAACAAAACACTATATCGTACAGAAAAAGACAAGATGATCGGCGGCGTTTGTGGAGGGCTCGGAGAATATTTTGAAATAGACCCCGCTCTCGTTCGTCTCCTCTTCGCTCTTATCTTCTTTGGCTATGGTGCAGGATTGATGGTTTATGTCTTGCTTTGGATCATTATGCCCAGTGAAGATATGCTCGAAGTAAGAAAAAAT